>CATPBP010000209.1 GCA_955652675.1 Candidatus Dormiibacterota bacterium | reverse complement strand
TCTCCAGCCGGTTCTGTGGCCAGCGGGCTGTTGCCGGCATCTTCTGTGGTGCCAAGTTCTCATCTCCGAATCTGGTCGCGACGGCTCTGGCGCTTCTCCTTTTAAAGACGCGCCAAGCTGCGTTTCGGTTCAGCCCATAGGGCGCTGCTGAGCCGCCGATTTCCAGGACGGTCCAGTAAAGAGGCGCACACCGCCGCCGCGGCCGGTCCGGCCGGCGACGGCTATCCTGTGCGGTGACGTGAGGATCCAGGGAGCAGCAGCGCTGGTGACCGGCGGCGCCTCCGGACTGGGACGAGCGACGGCGCGGATGCTGGCCGAGCGAGGAGCCCGGGTCGTCATCTTGGATCTCCCCCGATCCTCGGGCGAGCAGGTGGCCGGCGAACTGGGGAAGGAAGCCGCCTTCTTGTCCGGAAGCGTCACCAGCGAGGAAGACGTCAGGCAGGCCGTGGCCGCCGCCGGGGAGCTGCGGATCCTGATCAACTGCGCCGGCGTCGGCAGCGCCGCGCGCATCGCCGGACGGCAGGGGCCGTTTCCCCTGGACGCCTTTCGGCGGGTCATCGACGTCAATCTGGTCGGTACCTTCAACGCCCTGCGGCTGGCGGCCACCCGGATGTCGGAGCTGGAAGCGCTGGACGGCGAACGCGGCGTGATCGTGAACACGGCATCCATCGCCGCCTTCGAGGGCCAGGTCGGCCAGGCGGCCTACGCTGCCTCGAAGGCGGGCATCGTCGGACTCACGATCTGCGCTGCCAGGGATCTGGCTGGTCAGCTGGTTCGCGTCTGCACGATCGCCCCCGGGACCTTCGACACGCCTCTTCTGGCCGGCCTCGACGAACGCGTCCGGGAGTCGCTGGCTGCCGCCATCCCCCATCCACAGCGTCTTGGCCATCCTGACGAGTACGCGCAGCTGGCCTGCCACATTGTGGAGAACCAGGTGTTGAACGGCGAGACGATCCGGCTGGACGGCGCCCTGCGGATGGCCCCCCGGTGAAGCTCCTGCTCGAGTTCCTGCTCGCCGTCTTCCTGCACCCGATCGCGTTCGTGCTCTGCCTTCTCAACATCCTCGGCCGCTCCGACCTGACCGGACTCCAGAAGGTCGTCTGGATCCTGGTGACCCTTCTCTGGGGCATCGGCCCGATCCTCTACGTCCTGGCCGGCGGCGGCAGGATGTGGTAGCAGGAGACAGGATTCCTTCGGCCCGCCCCTCGCACTGACCTTTCGGGCAGGGTGCGAGAGGGGCGACTAAGCCGACTCGCAACGGTCGAAGCGTCCCCCGGTGCGGGAGGCCGCCTCGGTCATCGCCTGCTGACAGGCCGGCGAGGTTTTCCGCTGTCGGTTCGAGGTCCGCCGGGGCCACCACCTGCCACGGTTGGTTTGGAAGCCGGGGGACCCTCAACTGGGGTTGAAGCCCAGCGACCAGCACCGCGTTGACGAGGCGCCGCCTCCTCGGTCGAGCAGCTGAAGTAGCTCACGAAGATCGCCACGCTACCGGCAGCCCGTCCCGGGCCGCTCGCACTCGGGAGTGGTGCCCCAGAGCCGCGACAGCCAGCCTCGGTTCGCGGCCACCCAGTCGTAGCCGCGCTCCTCCGCCCAGGAGACCACCGGCAGACCGCCGGCGGCCGCGATCCCCCTCCAGAGGCCGCCCAACCGAGAGAGGGCGGCATTGACCGCCGCCGCCCCACTCAGCTTTCGGCCCTCGCTGTCGACGGTCCAGACCGTGCGGTCGACGTCGGCGTCGCTGAGCCCGAACCGCTCAGCAAGCCGGGGCAGCTGGTTGGGCAGAGCCGACACACGGCCGGCATGATCGCGCGCACGCAGCCATTGCACGCTCCGCGTTCAAAAGCCTCAAGTCCCGTCGAAGAGCAGGATCAGGGGCGCCCCAGGGCCGGAGGCTCCCTCCGGGCGGCCGGCGCCCTCTTCTCGATCAGACGACTTTCATCGCCTCCAGCTGTTCGTCCACGTCGTGTCCGAAACGTGCCACATGCAGATGTTCGCCCATCTGATGGTGGTAGGGCACGCCGCTGAACAGGTGGTGGCTCCTGGTGGGGACCCGATCGCCCTCGGCCCACTCCTGGCGCTGCAGCTCGATGTAGCCGTCCTGCTGGCCAGCCTTGAGCGCCTCCAGCAGCTGGCTGAAACCCTGGCCCATGGCGTGCTGGGCGGCGAGCGTGATGAAGATAAAGCGGACTCCCATCTGCGAGAGCTCGTCGAAGGTCATGGGCTGGGCTTCGTTGAACCACTTGAACGAGGACGAGTAGTTGAAGGCGAAGCGCGCCTCCGGGAAGCGCTTGCGAATCTCGTCGTGGAAGCGCTCGGTCGGCGCTCGCTCGGCGGTCGGGAACTCGCACCAGAGCAGGTCGGGAACACCGGAGTCGAGGTAGCGCAGACCGCGCTCGATGGCCAGCTCCAGGCCCCGTTTCGACTCGGGAGCGTCGGTGGCGGAGACGCCGTCGGTCCGGGCGATGATCACGAAGTCGGGGTGGCCGAGGTCGTCGGCGACCGCCCGCATCATGCGGAGCTTGGCGATGTACTCCTCGGCCGACACCAGCGCCTTTCCCGCAATGTGTCCACACCGCTTGGGCATCACCTGGTCTTCGATGTGTGCCGCGGCCAGCCCGGCGTTCACGTACAGCTCGGTGGTGCGCTGAACGTTGAACACGTTGCCGTAGCCGACGTCCATGTCCGCCAGGACCGGCGGAATCTCGAGGTGACGAGGCGCCTCCCCTTTCTCGGGATCGCCGACCGCCATCGTCAGCTGGAACTTGCGCAGACCGCTGACGATGCGGCGGGCGGCATCGGCGATCTCGACGCTGGAGTAGAGGTCCATGTCGGTGGTGCCCAAATGGCCGATCGCGAACGAGTAGCCGCTGAAGTAGACGGCGTCGAGCCCGTGGTACATGATCAGCTGGGCCCCGTGCGGATCGAAGATGCCTGGTCCGAAGACGTACGGCTGAGAGTCCAGCTTCTGGCGCAGCACCTCGCTCGGGCGCGTCCAGCGGGAAGCGGGAACCTTGAATCCTTCCGGTAGCAGCGGGGTCGAGACGAGCTCCATGCGAGAACTCCCTGGTTCAGGCGTCGCGGCCGGCGGCGCGGGCTTCCGAGGCCTCGGCGGCGAGCAGCCGCTGAGAAGACGACGATCGAAATCGTCTATCCACGCGGTTCAAGCTATCAAAGGATCCGATCGAAGGCCAGAGAAATGAGATCGGATTCTTCGATTAATCGATGAGCGGCTCTGATATCAGGCTTCGATGCGCGTCGAGGACAGCGACTCCAGGAAGGCCCCTACGACGCCGCTCGGCTCGCCCGCGTCGCGCCTGCGCATGGCGACGATGCTGCGGCGGATCGGCGCCCCGTCGCTCAGCTCAACGCGAGCAAGCGCGCCGGCCGCGAGCTCCCGGCTGACCGCTGTTCTGGGCAGCAGAGCCACCCCGAGTGCCCGCTCGACCATCTTCTTGGCGGCCTCGATGTTGTCCAGCTCCATCATTCCCCGCAAGGAGACCCCTGCCGCGAGGAAGGCGGCGTGCGTGATCTCGTAGTAGCTGGAGGTTCGGTCGAACATGATCAGCTGCTCCGAGCCCAGCTCGGCCATGGTCGCCTTGCCCTGCCGGCCGAAGGGGTGGTCGGGCGCGACGACCAGGACCAGCTCCTCCTCGTAAAAGGGTTGCAACACCACGTCGGGATGCCGCAGCGCCCGGCCCAGCCCTACCTGGGCCTGGTCGCTGAGAACCATCCGGAGCACATCCTCGGAGTGCCCTGTCTTGACCGCGACCTCCACTCTCGGATGCGCGGCCACGAAGTTCTCCAGCACGGCGGGCAGTATGTAGGTGGAGACGGCCGGGGCGGCTGCGAGCTGGAGCTGGCCGGCGTGTCCCGTCTCCAGCTCGTCGATCGCCCTCCGGCCCTCGCGCAGCGCGCGTACGGCGCGCTCGGCGTAAGGCATGAAGGCTCGACCTGCGTCCGTCAGGCGCATTCCGTGCCGAGCCCTGACGAAGAGCCGCTCCCCGAGCTCCCGCTCCAGGGCGTGCAGCCGAGCGGTGAGGGTGGGCTGCGTCACATAAAGGGTTTCCGCCGCGCGGCTGACGCTGTTGAGCCGGGCGACTTCAAGGAACCCCTCGATGTGTACCAGGAGCATTGAGAACCCCTATAGGTTATGCCGACACGTACGAACCGGCTTTATGGTCGCGGCCAGTCCTGGCCTCTCCGCAGGGCCGCCTTTGACGGCTGATCGTGTGGTGCCAAGCCGGCTGCGTCTGAAGGGACCCCCTCCCTTACCCTTTCCCGGAACGGAAGGGGAGGGACCTGTTGGCTCCTAGTCTCGGGTCAGGGTCAGGCCGATCAGGCCGTGGGCGGGCTTGGGGTCGCTGAAGACCCTGGATTCGCCTTCGGGGCTCTCGGCGGAGGTGTCCCAGAGCCGGTTCTGCGCTTCGAACCTGACCTGGTCCAGCTGTGAGAAACGCGCCAGCAGCCGCTGCCCCATCTCGTGGACCAGGTGCTGAATCGACATGCTGACGAAGCCGTCGAAGGTGTGGCGGACGTGGTCGGCCACCTGCTCGCCGGCGACATAGTCCTTCCCATCGCCGGACAGCGCCGCGGCAGGCTCGCGGTAGCGCCAGAAGACGTCTAGGCAGATGTGCAGCGGGCGGTCGCTCCGCTCGGGCAGGGTGGTGTAGCGATCCCGGGCAAAGCTGGCGAAAGCGCTGCCGGTGAGCTTCACCAGCTGCAGGTCCCGGCGGCCCGACTCGAGCTCGAGCAACCCTGCGCGGGAGTGAGTCAGCTCGACGAAGCTGTGGTCGCCCGGCGCCGCGCTGAGCAGCCGGCCGCTGTGGGAGCGGTAGGGCAGCTCCCGGTAGCTGATCCGCAGCTTCTCCATCTGGGGATAGGTCTCCAGGAAGCGCCTGGCGATGAACCCGGCAAGGCCCTCCGCGGTAGCACCGTGGTATTCGAGAGCCTGCGCGTAGACGAAGTTCTTCATCGTGTCAGTCGCCACGACCTGAGAGTTGTCGCCCTCCGTATATGCGGCCCAGAAGGTGTCACCGAAGACGTCCACGGTCACACGGCCGGCGAGCAGCAGGTTGTCGCGCCCGCGGAAGGTTGACTCCGGGATGGGGGAGACCTTCAAAGGGGTCGCGTGGCTGCGGTAGAAGCCGATCTCGGCCTTGCCATACCTGACCTCGTGGCGGACGTCGAGCCGCCTCCAACGGTCCTCGGCGATGGCGACCACGGCGGCAAGGCCCAGCTCCAGTTCCTGGGCCCGATCGTGCTGCAGGCGTTTCTTAAGGACCTCGACGATCTCCGAGCGGTTCCGGCGGTTGACGAAGACCACGAAGCGAAAGCCGAATCGCCGCTCGTACTCGGCGTTCAGCTGCTCCAGCTCGGGCGCCTGGTCCGCGCCCTGCTCGTCCCGCGAGAGGGCGGACATGCGCTGTGGCCTCTCCCCGAGTCGCGGGTGCGCGTTCAGCGTGGCCACCTTCTCCTCTTCGCTGAGTTGAGGGAGAAGCCTTCGGGCCGCCGCGATCACGTCCTGATGCGGGCCGGTGTCTACCAGCCGGCGCCCGAGCGGAGAGTCCGCCTCGAAGAGCCGGCCGGCTTCCGGGGACGCCTCAGGAGCCACGGTAGGAGGAAAAACCAAAGGGTGAGACGAGGAGGGGGACGTGGTAGTGGCGCGGGTCGTCGAGCCTGAGGTGGACGAGCACCCTGTCGCTGAGGTGGGGTCGGTCGCCGAAGTGGGACTCCAGGTCGAACATGACCTCGTAGCGCCCGGGAAGCAGGGGTTCCGCGAAGCGCAGGCGCCCTTCTCCATCCGTCGCCCCCTCCAGGACGGGCCCCTCCGCTGCGCTCAAGCGCACCCGGACGCCTGGGGCCGGGGACCCGGTGGAGGTGTCGAGGACATGCGTGGAAAACGTGGTTGACTTCCTCACGTGCTTGAGATCTCCGTCGCTGACCTCCATTTCAAAGCTCGGCTGGAGGAGGCTGCCGCCCCGCGGACGGTGGCCACGCTTCGCCGGTTGCTGCCGCTGCGCTCCAAGATAATTCAGGCTCGGTGGAGCGGTGAGGCCGCGTGGGTTCCCATGGGAGATGATCTCGACCTCGACCTGCCGGTCGAGAACGCCACGGCCTATCCCGGGGCGGGCGAGCTCCTCCTCTACCCGGGCGGCCACAGCGAGACCGAGATCCTCTTTCCGTACGGTCGCACGCACTTTGCGAGCACTCTCGGCACCCTGGCGGGCAACCATTTCGCCACCCTGGTCGAGGGTCGAGGGCAGCTGGGCGAGCTCGGTCGCCGGGTGCTCTGGGAGGGCGCTCAGGACATCAGCCTGAAGGAGATCGCGCCTCCCGCCGCCACCTCGTGAAGGGGTTGCGGCTGAACTCCCTAGCACTCCGACTCCCCAAGATCTCTTGGAAAATCCAAGCACGCTAGCCAGGCAAAGCGTAGAGTTACCGCCAGCACCCCCTTGCAATCCGTCGCGAGTTGTCTAAAATACAAGCAGTCGCAGTGAGTGCGGCGAGTCAAGGGGCCCTCGAGAAAGAGAGAGGAGGGGCCCGAAGGAGACTTCGGGTGACAGGGTCCTTGGACTCTCAAAGCTGACCTCACCCCCGCAGCCATGCTCGGTGGAGGTGCGGGGAGGGCAACCTCCCCGCGCCGCCCCGAGCGGCGGGCCTTCTTCCCCGAGCTGAACCGCTTTTGCCTGAGTTAGGATCGACTCCGTGATTTCCAAAGACCTCTTGGAAGTCCTCGCCTGCCCCAAGTGCAAGCAGCGGCTGCAGCTCAGCGAGGATGGTGGCTGGCTGATCTGCCAGGCGGATCGACTCCGTTATCCCATCGTAGATGGCATCCCGGTGATGCTGGTGGAGGAAGCGGAGAGCTTCTGAAGACCCCCGCGCCGCCTCAGACGGCGCAGGCCAGGCCGCTGGTATCCACGCGCTGCGGGTGACCGACCCCCTGACGGACATCGCCGGCCACCTCGGCGTTGGTCAGAGCGTAGGCCTGGGAGGGGTTGCTGCTGGAAGCCGCGAAGACGAGCCCGAGGACGTGGCCCTGTAGGTCCACCAGCGGGCCGCCCGAGTTGCCGGGACGGACGCTTGCCTCCAGGATCCAGATCTCGCGGTTGACCAGGCCGTTGCTGTAGATGTCTCGGCCCTCCGCCGTGGTCATCCTGTCGATCACCGCCGGACTGATCGTCTCGTCGCCGCCGCCCGGATAGCCGATCACGGCTCCCTGGGTGCCACGGGTACCGTCGCCCGCCGGGAGAGGTTGGGTCGTCACCCCCGGCGCAGAGAGGATCGCCACGTCTCTTTGCGGGTCGAAGAGCACGACGGTGGCTCCCACCCGGCGACCCGATCCCTGCGACAGCGTGGTGCCTGAGGTGCCGGAGACCACGTGCGCGTTGGTTACCAGGTAGCCCGGCGCAACCGGATAGGCGGTGCCGCTGACCACGCCGCCGCAGCCCCGGCTCTCGACGCGAAATACAGCCGCGGCGGCGTTGCGCACCTGGGGAGTGTCAGCACCGGCGGGAGTCTGCAGTGGCTGATCTGTCGGCGGCGCCAGCCCGGCGAAGGTCTGCGGGAAGGGGACGCCGGCAAGAACCTGCTGGACGTTCGCGAGGAAGCCCGGCGGCCGGGGAAAGATGACATCCAGCTGACGCAGGACGGCCGAGCGCTGGACGAGCCGCGCCAGATCGGGGCTCGGCCCCCTCGAGAAGGTGAGGCCGAGAAACCACGAGACCGAGAGGACGGCGATGGCAGAGAAGAGGGCGCCGGCCAGCATCTCGGGCGGATGGGCAACGCCTCGGCGGAGAACCGCGTTGCGGAGCGGGTTGCTTATCCAGTAACCCAGCGTTGAGCCGGCGCTGCCGCCGACCAGCAATATCGCGGCGGCGGCCAGCTGCCGCAGCGTGCCGCCCGTGACGCCCAGCGCGTTGAGCAGCGTTGGTGCCAGTGCGGCGCCGACGACGACCCCCACGACCATGCCGACGTACTGGAAGAAGGAGAGCCAGAAGCCGCGCCGGTAGCCGTTTGCCAGGCCGATCAGGAGCGCGATCGCGATCACGAGGTCGACGATGTTGAAGGGCACGCTAGGCTCGCCCCTGCACAAACCCGATAATTGACGGGTGAGCTATCTCGTCGGCGAGTGGTATCAGGCGAATATCTTGATGGGCGCCGCGTTTGTCGTCGCTGCCATCGGCGTCACCAGCCTTGGCTGGTGGGTACTCCGGGGCGACAGCATCAACCGGCATGGGGAAGCTCCGGGGGCGGAGGAGGAGCCCGCTCCGGGTCCCGCCGTCAGCGACGAGCAGGCGCACTAGCGAGCGCTCGCTGAGAAGAAGAGCTTAGAGGGCGCTGATTCTTCAGGTTGCCGGCGTCCTGCGCTGAAGCGGGGTGTTCAGGTTCCCGCGGCGGGGGCTTCGACGGTCTGCTTCGTCGCTTCGCCCTGTCCGATCCGCCCTTCGGCGCGCAGGTCTCGCAGCGGCATGTGCGACCGCACTGGCGGCACCCGCTCGAAGTTGTAGGGGGGCGGCGGTGAGGTGGTCGCCCACTCCAGGGTGTTCCCACCCCAGGGATCGTCGCCGGCCACCTCGCCACGCTTCCAGCTGATGACCAGGTTGTAGAGGAAGATCAGCACGGAGATGGCGACGAAGAAGGAAGTGAGGGTGATGAAGGTGTTGGTGGCGCCCCAGCCCTCTTCACCGAAGCCGCCGGGGTAGGTCACGATGCGGCGGGGCATGCCTTCCAGGCCGAGCGTGTGCATGACCAGGAAGGTGCCGTTGAAGCCCAGGAACACCGTCCAGAAGTGCCACTCGCCGAGCGTCTTGTTGAGCATGCGGCCGGTGATCTTGGGGAACCAGTAGTAGACGCCGGCGAAGATGGTCATCACGGTGCCGCCGAAGAGCACGTAGTGCAGGTGGGCGACCACGTAGTAGGACTGGTGGAGCTGGGTGTCGACCGGAACCGAGCTCAGGTAGATGCCGGTGATGCCGCCGATCAGGAAGGTGGCCATGAAGCCGAAGGCGAACTTCATCGGCAGCTGGAAGTCGATGGAGCCCCCCCAGGCGGTGGCGATCCAGTTGAAGAACTTGATGCCCGTCGGGACCGCGATCAGCATCGTCATGACCATGAAAAAGGTCTCGACGTAGACGTTCATGCCCACCGTGAACATGTGGTGAGCCCAGACGGCCACGGAGAGGAACAGGATTCCGAAGAGCGCGGCCACCATCGAGGCGTAGCCGAAGATGGGCTTCCTGGCGAAGACGGGGATGATCTCGGAGATGATCCCGAAGCCGGGCAGGATCATGATGTAGACCTCGGGATGCCCGAAGAACCAGAACAGATGCTGGTAGAGGACGGGCCGGCCCTGCGTCGTGAAGAAGTTGGTGCCGAACTGCCGATCCAGCTCCAGCATGACAAGGCCCCCCGCCAGCGGGGCGCCGACCGCGAGCAGCAGTACCGAGGTTGAGATCTGCGCCCAGACGAAGAGCGGCATCCGTGTGAGGGTCATGCCAGGCGCCCGCAAGGCGACCACGGTCGTCAGGAAGTTGGTGGAGGCCATGATTCCGCTGAGCGCCCAGATGATGAGGCTGAAGGCCCAGAGGTCGGTGCCCAGGCTGGTGCTGAATGCCTTCTCGGTGAGAGGCGGGTAGCCCGTCCAGCCGGCGCTCAGCGCGCCTCCGGGGACGAAGAACCCGATGAAGTAGGCGATGATCGAAAACGGGAGCAGCCAGAATCCCAGCAGGTTGAGGCGCGGGAAGGCCATGTCCCGGGCGCCGATCATGAGAGGGACGAAGTAGTTGGCGACGCCCGTCATGAAGATAGTGGCGAAGAAGAAGATCATCGTCGTCCCGTGGGCCGAGACCAGCTGGTTGTAGGTGCTGGCGTCGATCACCTTCTCGTTCGGCTGGGAGAGCTGGACGCGCATGACCAGGGCGAAGACGCCTCCGATCACGAAGGCGAGCATGCCGGTGGTCATGTACATGATCCCGATCAGCTTGTGGTCGGTCGTTGTTAGCCAGAGGCTGATCGGCTTGAAGAAGGTGTCGTCGTAGTTCTTAGGACGCGGTGGGGCAAGAGTCGCCATCGTTATCCCTGATCCTACTAGTTAGCGAGGGGACGAGGAAGGCCGAGCTGGCTCACGTTGACGCCTCAGGCGGCGGCGAGACCGGCGCCGCTCGACGGCCGGCCGCGGCGACCGTCAGACCTCCGAGCTCTCGGGAGTGAGGCGATCAGGGGCTCGGGCTGGCCGAGGGACTCGGCGAGCCGCTCGGCGAGGGACTGGCCGAGGCCCCTGGGGAAGCGCTAGGCGACGGGCTGGCGGCGCCCGCTGCTGAACTCGGGGAGGCGCTGGGCGACGGCTTGGCCTTGGCGACCTGGTCACTCACCCAGGCCTGGTAGTCGTCCGGCGTCATCGCCTGGACCAGGATCTGCATCGTGTAGTGGCCGGTGCCGCAGAGCTCGGCGCACTCGCCGCGCCATTTCCCGGGCTGGCTGACCTTGTACCACATGTAGTTGTCGTACCCGGGCACGGTGTCCGTCTTGCCCGTGAGGTCGGGAACCCAGTAGCTGTGGATCACGTCAGTGGACTGCATGCGCATGCGGACCAGCTTGCCGGTCGGAATGACCAGCGGCGTCGCCTGCAGCCCCTCCGAGTTGACCTTGAAGCCCTCCGGGTAGTAGTAAGTCCAGCCGAACTGGTGAGCCGACACCGTGATGTCCAGGTCGGTCACCGAATCGGCCGGGCGGACAAAGTCCCGCTGCAGCTCGATGAAGGAGAAAGCTCCGATCACCACCAGGATCAGGAACGGTATGACGGTCCAGCCGATCTCGAGCCACCTGTTTCCATGCCACTGCGGCGGCTGGTAGTCGGGTCGCTGCCGAGAGCGCCGGAACCTGAGGATGATGATGAGAAGGAGAGCCTCGACCAGCACGAACACGAAGATCCCGAAGGGCGAGATCAGGTAGGTGTACAGGTCGTAGATGCGGTGACCGTTCTCCGACACGCCGTCCGGAACCGTCGGCCGGAGGCCGGAACCCCCGAGCGCGAATGCCGGCGTGGCCAGTGCCGCCGCGGCGACGCCGAGCAGCAACGCGAACAAGAGACGGCGGCACACGCCAACTCTTCCGGGCATACGCGAGAAGTATAGAGACGGCCCCGTTTGGAGACCCTGCCCCTTCTGGAGACCGGAGGGCAGCCCGAATCGCCTCTGAGTGGGGGTCTAACAGCTCCAGTTCGCAAACCGCCGAAAAGCCCGCACCGCCTCCCGTTCTACAATCGACGCGTGGCGCGAGCTACCAGGCCCCGCTTCGTGGACACCGGCAACCCCGCCCTTGCCGTCGACTGCCCCCACTGCGGCTTGATCACGCCGCGCTTTCTCCAGTACTGCCGCAACTGCGGGTTCTCACTGTGGCCGACGCCGACGATGGCTTCGGCCGCTTTCCAGGCCTGGAAGGAAGCCGACCCGGCTCGACGTGACGCCCGGCCTTACGACCTGGAACTGCCGGTCGTCGCCGGTCCCGAGGAGGTCGACTTCGAAGAACGAGCCCACCACCTGGGGATCCACCTCTTTCCCCCCAGCAGCTATCCGTTCCTGATCTGCCTCGGGATCTTCCTGCTGGCGCTGGCCGCGATTCCGTTCGGGGCGCCGGTGCGCTGGGTCGTTGGCGTTGTCGGCATGGTGATCTTTTTGATAGGCGTCTTCGGCTGGGTCGTGCTGGAGGATGTGCGCATGTATCCACAGGAGGACATCCCGGTAGAGCGCGCGCCATCCGGTGGCCAGGCTTCGTCAGTGAACCACGAGGAGGAACGCCACTGATGGCGGTCGCCGGCAGCCGTGTAGGCCCCAACGCCGACGTAGAGCACCCCGGTCTCGCGATCGGGATGATGGGGATGTACATCTTCCTGGCTTCCGAGGTGATGTTCTTCGGGAGCCTCTTCGCGATGTACTTCTACCTTTTCGGCTCCCACCCCTTTGGGTGGCCGCCGCAGGGGACCATTCCGGTCGACTGGTGGCCGATTCCGACGATCAACACCTTCATCCTGCTTTCCAGCGGCATCACCTGCCATTTCGCCCTGGACGCGATCAGCCATGGCGGCCGGCTTCAGGGCCGGACCCGCCTGGTGGCGGCGGTGATCATGGCCCTTTTCCTGGTGGCCATGCTGGTGACGGGGGTACTGGCCCTCTACACTGGCAACCCGGCGGCGCCCCCACTGGCTTTCGTCGCGGCCCTCTTCGCGCTCTTCTCGATCCTCGCGATGCTTGGCGTGGGGCCGTTCGCGCGCGGGCGCGCCACCTTCGTAGCCCTGCTCGTGGCGACCATCCTCCTGGGCGCGGCCTTCGAGTTCGGCCAGGTCTACGAGTTCCTCACCGCCAAGATCCAGTTAGCCGGCCTGAATCAGTTCAGCAGCGCCTTCTTCACCATGACCGGCTTCCACGGGCTGCACGTCATGGGCGGCCTCATCTTCCTGCTGCTGATCCTGGCCCGGGTCCTGCGAGGGCAGTTCGACTCCAAGCACCACGTGGGAGTGGCAGCCGCCACCCTTTACTGGCACTTCGTCGACGTGGTCTGGATATTCCTCTTCTCGATCCTCTATTTCGCGGTCACCGCTGTATAGTGCCGGCGTCATGAGACGCGGGGTGCTGGTCGCCATGTCCGCTCTGCTGCTCAGCCTGGCCTGTGGCGGCAGTGGTGGTGGCGGCGGCGGCAGCAGTCAGCCGGCCGGCTCCACCAAGGTCACGATGACCGACTTCAAGTTCGACCCCTCCGACCTCAAGGTCAAGTCGGGCAAGGTGAACTTCTTCCTGGTCAACAACGGCGGTGTGAGCCACGACCTGGTCGTGACGTCCTCTGACGGTAAGACGGTCGCCAGAAGCGAGCTGGTGCAGCCAGGCAACAGCACCGTCCTGACAGTGGACAACCTGGCGGCCGGCGACTACAAGTTCATCTGCGACCAGCCCGGTCACGCCGACCAGGGCATGAAAGGCACCCTAACCGCCAGCTAGCCGCGGGCCTCACAGTTCCCACCCCTTTTGGCGGAGGAGAGGGGTCTCTTCAAATCCAGCCGGGATGGCGCGGACCGCCGCTTTAAAAGGTCCCCTGCTTAGCGGGACGGGCTCGGGGTCGGTGCGGGACTGCTGCTGCTCGTTCCAGGGCTTGGGCTGGCATGGGCCGTGATGGCCACCAGCTCGACGGTGAAGTAGAGGGTGGCCTTGGCCGGAATCGTGGGAGGCTGCCCCTGGTCCCCGTACGCCAGCGCGGGTGGAATGATGAGCTTTCGACGGCCACCGACCTTCATGCCCGGGATGCCCTCGTCCCAGCCCGGGATGACCTGACCCTGGCCGAGGGTCACGTCGAAGGGCTGGCCTCGGTCGCGGCTGGAATCGAACTTGTTGCCTTTGGCCAGCCAGCCGGTGTAATGCACCCGAACCGTGTCGCCCGGTGCGGCCGCAGGCCCGGTGCCCACCTTGAGGTCGATGAACTGGAGGCCATCAGGAAACGTGGTCGGCTGCTGACCGGAACCCTCGTTGAAGTTGTCGCTTCCCGCCAGCGGCGTCGGCGTTGTCTGCTGCGTGGTGGCCGCGGGTCCCGAGTTGGCCGTCGCGTCCGGGTATCCGCACCCAGCGAGAAGCAGGGCGGCACCGGCCACCAGGACGGCCAGTCTCACTGCGCCGAAATGTCGATCGTCCGGATGGTGTCGCCGATCTGCAGGCTCGTTACGACCTCCTCCCCGGAGGTCACCATCCCGAAATGGTTGTACACGCCCGAGTCGGCCAGGTAAGGGGCGTCGCCGAGCAGCACGAAGAACTGTGAGCCGTTGACCCCGGCCGGGCTGGAGGCCATCCCGAGCGAGCCCTTGACCCAGGGCGAGGGATTGGTCTCGTCGGGAAGCTTGTAGCCGGGTCCGCCGGTGCCGTTTCCGTCCGGGTCACCGCCCTGGACAACGAAGCCGGGCACCACGCGGTGAAAGGTCAGGCCGTCGTAGAAGCGGTTTCCGGCCAGGTGGACGAAGTTGTTTACGGTGACGGGCGCCGATCCGGCGTTGAGCTGCAGGGTGAAGTCGCCCCGGCTCGTGCGAACCGTGGCGGAGTAGGACCGGTTCGGGTCGATCTCTGTGGGCGGAGGCGTGGTGCGCTGCTGCATGAAGAGACAGAAGGTATCAGGATCGGGCTCACCGCCTTGGCTCGCGAGCTTTGAGCGTGAGGACGGCAGCCAGCGCCAGGGCGACCGCCGCGCAGGCGGCGATCGCGTTGGAGGGGCCGACCTGGGAGGCGAGCAGGCCACCGCCCAGCGGTCCCAGACCGAATCCGATCGCGGTCGCGCTGGAACTGACGCCAAAGACGCGCGCCTGCACCTGCGGTGGCGCCTCCAGCCCGATCATTGCGGAAAGGGCCGGCCCGATGGCCCCATAGAAGACGCCGGCGACCCCGACGGCGGCCACGATCGCGACGACTCCTGGACCGAAGCCTCCCAGCAACTCGGCGAGCGCCATGCCCACGGCCGCTGCGGCGGCCACCCGGCGGTAGCCGAACCGCCGAGCCAGACTGGCGTACGTTATCGCGGCCAAGGCGGTGGCCAACCCGGAGATGCCGAAGGCAAGGCCGGTCACGAACGTCGTGCTGCTGCTCAGTCGTTCGAGCAGCCGGAGCACGGCCAGAGGTTGGAAGCCGACGTAGCTCGTCTGCAGGAGCGCCTGGCAAATGACGAGGACGGCGATTGCGCCGATCGTCCCCGGAGCCGCCGCCCGCACGATCTGGAGTCCAGACCGGCCGTGCGCGGAGTCCATCGCTCTGGGTGTCTCGCGCACCACGACGATGACTGGCAGGGAGGCGATTGCGAGCAAGGCCCCACCCGCCCAGAAGATCGCGCGGACGCCCAGGACGCTGGCTGCAACGCCACCGATGAGCGGGCCCACTGCCGAACCGACTGCGACCGCGGAGCTCAACACGCCGAGCGCCCAGCCCACCCGCTGCCGTGGCGTGCCGGTAGCGACCAGGGCGGTGGCGGCGGCAATGGTGCCGGTGGTCGCGCCCTGCAGGAAGCGCAGGACGACCAGGTCAATCGGACCCCGGGCGAACCCCATCAGCCCAACCGTGATCCCGCCGCCGAGCATTGCGCGGATCAGCATCGACTTGCGCCCGTAGCGGTCGGCGAGCACTCCCCAGATCGGGCTCATCACGGCAAGGGCAAGGCCCGAGGCGCCCCCAGCGACACCTGTCCAGAAGGCCAGTGCGCCCTGCTGCGTGACGCCTAGCGAGTGGAGATAGACGGGAAGGAACGGGAAGGCGAAGGAGAATCCGAAGATGGCGGTGAACTGGGCGAACCAGAGCGCGGCCAGGTTGCGCTGCCAGACCTCCCGGCGGGCCCCGCCCGCGTTCATCAAGACGGTTTCAGCAGCTCGAAAATCCGATTCGGGGTAACTGGAATGTCGCCCACCAGGACGTCCGGTCTTACCTGGCGCAGGGCGTCCTCGATCGCGTTCGCGAGCGCCGCGGGCGCCGGGATGGTGCCGCTTTCGCCGGCCCCCTTGAAGCCCTCCGGATTGGCGTCTGTAGGTGTCTCGATGTGGATCACCTCGGGCGAAGGGACTTCGGGGGCCCCGGGTATCGAATAGTCGAGGAAGGTCGGCGTGACGAAGCCGCCGTCCTCCAGATAGATGGCCTCTTCAAAGAGCCCGTAGCCCAGGCCGTGGGCAAACCCGCCCTGTATCTGTCCTTCGACCACCATCGGGTTGACGGCTCGGCCGGTGTCGTGGACTATGACGTACCGCTTCAGGTCCACCGAGCCGGTGGTCGGGTCGACCTCGACCAGGGCGGCGTGGCAGCCGCTGGAGAAGGCCAGCGGGCGGTTTGGAGAGAAGACCTCACTCACCTCCAGCCCTTCATCAGGAAGGAGCTCGGTGGCCGGCACCGCCCGCGTGGGCGCTCCCCTGACCGTGACCGTTCCGTCGTCGAGAACCAGGTCGGCGACGTCCGCCTCCAGCACTTCGCTGGCCCGCTGCAGGAGATGCCGGCGGGCGGAGGTCGCAGCCAAGGAAACGGCGTTCCCGACCTGGATCGCGGTGCGGCTGCCCGCGGTCATCTCCGCGCGGCCGACTTTGCTGGTGTCGCCGGCGACTGTCCGGATCCTTTCAAGGGGCCAGCCCAGGCGCTCTGCGAGAACCTGGGCCGCCATGGTTACGTGGCTCTGGCCTTGCGGGCTGGAGCCGACGAAGAGATGCGCCAGGCCGTCCTTCTCCACACGCACGCGGGCCGGCTCGTTGCGGCCGAACCCGCTCGACTCGACGCAGCAGGCGAGGCCGACGCCCACCAGCCGCCCCTGCCCAGTGCTGTCGAGCCCCTTATAGTCGATCGCCTCCAGGGCGAGCTCGAGGAGGCGAGGGTAGTCGCCGCCGTCGTAAACGTGCGTGCGGCGGCCGGCCGGATAGCGGGTGTCGTAGGGCATCTGGTCCGGCTGGATCAGGTTGCGGCGCCGCAGGTCGGCCGGGTCGATGCGCAGCGCCACCGCCAGGCGATCCATCATCCGCTCCATCGCGTAGTTGCCGAGCGGCCGGCCGCCGCCCCGCACGAATCCGCCGGGGACGGTGTTGGTGTGCACGACCCGCACGTCCACGCGAAGAGCAGGCAGGACGTAGGCGGACATCATGTGGGGCACGATGATGTCGGGCTGGCCGGTCCCGGAGCCCGTGTAGGCGCCGACGTTGTGAGTCAGCCGGCCCCGCAGCGCCCGGAGGCGCCCATCCGGCCCGGCGGCAAGCTCCAGCTCGAAGACGCTCCCGTGTCCCTGAACCGTGGTGGCGGTGTCCTCGCTTCGGCTGGCCGTCCAGCGCACCGGCCTTCTGAGCTGGAGCGCAGCGAAGGCGACCAGGACCTCCTCCGGATACACCGCCGCTTTGGGACCAAAACCGCCCCCCACATCCTCAGCCACCACCCTTACCTTCTCTTGCTCGAGCCCGAGCATCGCGGCGATGGCGTCGCGGACGCCGAAGACGGTCTGGGTTGAGGTCCAGAGGGTGAGTTCGCCGCTGACGTCGTCGTAATAAGCCGTGGCCGTGCGTGGCTCCATCGCGCTGCCGCAGATGCGCGCCGCGGTTAGCTGTGCGCCGACGGCGACCGTGTCGGGCGCGCTGAAGGCCGCTTCGGCGTCGCCGTAGCCGAGGCCGACCTCGCCCGCCAGGTTGCTTTCGAGTTCCTCATGGACCAGCGGGCTTGCCTCTGCGATCGCAGACTCGAGCGTCCCCACGGCTGGCAGCTGCTCCAGGTCCGCGAAGACCGTCTGAACCGCGTCCGCCGCCACGTATGGGGAGTCAGCCACGATCGCCGCGATTGCCTCCCCCGCATAGCGGGCCCGACCGCTCGCCAGGACGGGGCGCGGGTGGCGCGCCACGTGGCGAGGGGCGAAGTCGTCGAAGGCCCGGGCGCCCTCGGGAAGGTCCTCAACCGTCCATGCCGCAAGCACGCCCGGCATCGCTGCAGCTGCGTCCATATCCAGCGACGCGATGCGTGCATTGGGTAGGGTCGATCGAACCAGGGCGAGATGCGCGAGGTCCGAGAACACGAGGTCTCCCGAGTAGCGGCCTCGGCCGGTTATCAGTCGAGGATCCTCGAGCCGGCGCAGACGTGAGCCGATGAGGGGAGGCACTGAAGTTAGAATAAGGAATTGGTCCGACTTCCAGGGACCACATTGCGGGCGGCTAGCTCAGCCGGGAGAGCGCTAGCTTGACATGCTAGAGGTCGGCGGTTCGATCCCGTCGCCGCCCACCAACCCCTTCCTCCAGTTCAACTACAGCGCTTTCTATACCCGCCTCCATCCAGCCTATAGAAAGTCTACTTGTAGCATGCAAGTGCTATAAGACAGCGATATTGTCCACTTCATCGCTCCAACGCCTGGTCAATGACTACCTGGCAGACTGCAGGGCACGTGGGCTGTCACCGAAGACACTCAAGGACGCTTACGGCTATCCCCTGCAGCAAGTCTTTCTGCCCTGGTGTGAGCGTAGGGGTCTCACAGAGCCACGAGAGCTGGATCACCGTACGCTCAATCAGCTGACCTCCGACCTCCTCGAGGTAGGTGGCAGGCGGGGCAAGCTCTCACGGTTCACGGT
>CATPBP010000208.1 GCA_955652675.1 Candidatus Dormiibacterota bacterium | reverse complement strand
GGAGGGGACCATCGGGTCGCGATGGCACTGGCCGTGGCGGGCCTCCTGGCCGAGGGTGAGACGGAGATCGAGGAGGCCGAGTGCGTCGCCGTCTCGTACCCGGGATTCTGGGACGATCTGGAGCTGGTTTGCTCAGCGTAGAGACGGACCTGGGCATCGAAGTAGCGGTGTTGCACCTGCACGAGCTGGAGGTCACAGAACCGCGGTCCGACTTCGACGTGGAGATCGCGGCCGCCGAGGCCGCCGCTCGCGCCGGGCAGGTCGGCGACGTCGGACCGGCGCGGGCGCTGTACCGCCGCTTCGGCGTCGACCCTACAAAGCACCGGCCCTCCAACGAGGCGCTGCTTCGCCGGGTCCGCAGGGGCGAGACGCTACCTCGAGTGAACTCGCTGGTTGACGTCGGCAACCTGGTCTCGCTGCGTCTCCAGGTTCCCGTCGGCCTCTACGACCTGGCCAGCGTGCAGGGCGAGCTGACAGTGAGGCTGGGGCGGCCCGGGGAGTCCTATGCGGGGATCCGAAAGGAGACTGTGAACGTCGCCGGCCGGCTCTGCGTCGCCGACGACCTCGGCGCCTGCGGCAACCCCTCCGGAGACTCCGCGCGCACGATGATCACCACCAGCACCGAGCAGGCGGCGTGGATATCCTTCCTGCCCATGGCTGAGCGCGGACTGAGGCTGATCTACGAGCTGGTGGCGCGGTACGGCCGGGGGCTGGTGCGGGTGGTCAGCCAATGATCGCCGTGGTCGGCGGCGGCGTCGCGGGCGCGGCCACAGCGTGGGCCCTGGCCCGCCGGGGTCGGAAGGACGTCGTGGTTTTCGATCCCCAGTCGATCGCATCCGGCTCCACCGGCCGGGCCTTCGGCGGCTTCCGCACCCAGCAGGGCAGCGCCCTCAACATCGCCCTCTCGCTCGCCTCGCGGCCCTTCTTCGAATCCCGCGCCGACCGGATCGGTTTCAGGCCGGTCGGCTACCTCTACCTGGCGGAGACCCGGCAGGCCGCCGACGAGCTGCGCCGGAGGGCCGACATCCAGTGCGGGGAGGGGCTGCCCATCGAGCACCCGGACCCGGCGGCGCTGGTTCCCGGGCTCAACACGTCGGACGTGCTCTCGACAAACTACTGCTCCCTGGACGGGGTCTACTCTCCGCCCAGGGTGCTGGAGTGCTTCGCGGCCGAGGCCAGGGATGCCGGCGCGGAGCTCCGCTACGGCGTCGAAGCCTCGCCAGACGAACTGGAGTCGGAGACGGTGATCGTTTGTGCTGGGATCTGGTCGCGTGAGGTCGGTTCACGTCTCGGCGTCGGGTTGGACGTCAGCCCGCTGGAGAGGGGCATCTTCCAGGTCGGTCCCTTCGAGTGGCTCACGCCGGACCTGCCGGTCACGCTCGACGCCGGCACCGGCTACCACCTCCGGGAGCGGGACGGCCGCCTGCTGGTCATCGGGCCCGGAGACCCCACGGCCTGGGACCACCACGGGGAATGGTTGGCCAGGCGGCTGCCCAGAGCGGCCGCCGAACGGCCCGAGAGCCACTGGACCGGTTTCTACGAGATGACCTTCGACCACCATCCGCTGGTCGGGGAGACCGAGCGGCCCGGCGTATGGGCCTCCTGTGGCTTCAGCGGCCACGGCGTGATGCACTCCCCGGTGATCGCCGACTGCCTGGCGGCGATGGTGCTGGGGGACACTCCGCCGATCGATATCGCGGCCCTCAGCCCCCTGCGCAAGGAGCCTCTGGTGGACTCCACACAGCTCTAGAGAACATGGCGGGACCCTTCGTCGAGCATGTGCTCTGCGTCAGGCGGGACGAGGTCTTCCCCGAGGCAGCCTCCAACGGCTTCCTCGCCGATGGCCTGGACCGGATACAGCGCGTCCTCCGCGAGGGATCTTTCTTCATGCCGCGGAGCGACGTCGAGGAGGACCCCAGCTATCAGCAGGTGATCCCCTACGTCGTCTTCCGCCATGGCGACCGGTATCTGCTAACTCGGCGCCTCAAGGCATCCTCGGAGAAGCGGCTGCGGCAGCTCTACTCGCTTGGGGTCGGCGGGCACATCAACCCTGGTGATCTAGAGAACGGGGACCCGATCGCGGACGGGCTCAAGCGCGAGTGGGAAGAGGAGGTGGTCTACGACGGCAGCTTCGAGGCCCAGCTGCTGGGTTTGATCCACGACGACTCCTCGCCCGTCTCCAAAGTGCACCTCGGCGTCGTCTTCCTCATCGACGGCGACCGCCCCGAGATCGCGATACGGGAGACCGACAAGCTGGAGGGCGAGCTGCTAACCCTGGACGAGATGCGTATCTATTACCTCGCCATGGAGTCCTGGTCCCAGATCGTCTACGACCGCTTGAACGACGCGGGGGGAACCCAGGTTCCCCCCACGGGCCCACCCTCCTCTCGGGAGTGATGGTGGGGTGTGGAAGAAACAACTCACACGGCCGGAGTGAATCCGGCCTCTCATGTAGCGCCTCTCCTTCCCCGGCCCGGTTTAGCGGGTGAAGCCCATCCGTTCGTACATAGAGGTCAGGGTGGGGTGGGAGGCGGCGCGGGCTTTTTCGGCGCCCTCGGCCAGGAGCCGGTGGAGCTCGCCGGGGTCTGAGCGCAGATCGAGGTAGCGGGCTCGGATGGGCGTCAGCACCTCGACCACGGCATCTGCCACATCGGCCTTGAAGCGGCCGTAGCCGGAACCGTCGTAGCGAGCCTCGATAGCGTCTGGCGGCTCTCCCGACGCGACCGACATGATCTCGATGAGGTTGCTGATGCCAGGCTTATCGCCGGCTCGCCGGACCTCGCGGCCGATGTCGGTGACGGCGCTCATCAGCTTCTTCTTGATCAGCTCCGGCGAATCCACCATGAGCACCTTGCCCATCTCCGAGCCGGTGCTGGTGGACATCTTCCTGTCCGGCTCCTGGAGGTCCATGATCCGGGCGCCCGCCTCCGGGTAGATGCCACGAGGCAGCTTCAGGGTCTCCCCGAAGCGCGCGTTGAAGCGCGCACCTATGTCTCGCGCCAGCTCCAGGTGCTGGCGCTGGTCGTCCCCGATCGGCACCAGGTCGGTCTGGTAGAGGAGGATGTCGCCCGCCATCAGGATCGGATACGTGAAGAGCCCGGCGGAGACGAACTCCTGCGCATCCGACTTGTCCTTGAACTGCGTCATCCGGCGCAGCTCCCCGAAGCCGGTCACCGCCCCCAGCAGCCAGGCCGCCTCGGCGTGGGCCGACACGTGGCTCTGAACGAAGACCGTGGAGCGGCGGGGGTCCAGGCCGACGGCGAAGAGCATTGCCGCCAGGTCCAGGGTGGCCTCGTGCAGCTCTTGCGGCTTGTAGTCGACGGTGATCGAGTGGAGGTCGACGACGCAGAAGAATGCCTCCCCCTGCTCCTGGGTGGCCACGTACTGCCGGAACCCTCCGGAGTAGTTACCGAAGTGTTTGGCACCAGTCGGCTGGATGCCGGAGAAGATGCGCACGGTGTCGGAATTATCCCGGATGGCTGGGGCGCCCTCCGGCCGCCAGGCGCCGGCCGGCCAGCAGGAGCGCCGCAAGGCTCTGCAGGTTGGCGGAGCAGAGCTCCAGGGCCTCTTCCATCGGCGCCTGGAGCCGGCCCTCGATCTCACCCAGGGCCTCCTCGCCGCCCACGTGGCGCAGCTCCGTGGCCAGGAAGACGTGGATGCGCTCGTCGCTGTACCCGGGGCTGGAGTAGGCGGAGGCAAGCTCCTCCCAACGGTCGGCCTGGACGCCGCACTCCTCGTGCAGCTCCCTGCGCGCCGCCTGCTCCGGCGACTCGCCGGGGTCGACCATACCGGCCGGAACCTCGACCAGGCTGCCCTCTGCCACCGGCCTGGAGGACCGGACCAACCAGACCATCTTCTGGTCGTCGACGGCGACGATCACGGACGCGGCCGGATGCTGCACCACCTCCCGTCCTCTCTCGTCTATCTGAACCGTGATGAGCCTGCCCTTGAAGACTTCTGCCGTCACCGTGCCAGCATCGCAGGACGGCAGCCTGGAGGTCGGCTAGAGACTCCCTCCCGCAAGGAAGAGGAAAACTTTCTTCAGGGGGTCGCCAGCAGCTCGTTGAGGGGGGCGGCGGTCGCGGCTTGGCCGAGGCGGGGCAACCCGAACTTGTCTTCGACGGTGGCGAGCAGGGAGTAGTGATCGTGCCGGCTGCCGGTCTCGTGGGCGGCGAGGTTCGGCGAAATTACGAGGCAGAGCACCTGATTGCCGGGGCTTCCGTCGTCCTCGTCCCAGACCACGAAGAGCGTGCCGCCCTGATGCCAGGCCGAGCTCGCCAGGATCTTCGGCACCAGAGTCTTCAGGTAGTCGTCGGCTGTGGCCGAGCTGCAGTCGTGGCCGTCGTGGCAGAGGTCTGGCGTGATCCATACGAATCCAGGCGTCCCGGCGGTCAGGTCGGCCTCCAGGCCGGTCATCGGCACGACGTTGGAAGGACAGCGCCCACCGTAGTAGGCGAACGGGTTGTGCTTCACCGCGTACCCGTCCTTGTTGGCCAGGCAGTTACTCCCCATGCCCTCCATGTACGCCCGCCAGCTCACGCCTTGCTGGGTCAGCTGGGCCCCGAGCCCTCCCGGCGGCAGGGCATGATAGCCGTCGTCCGTGATGCCCCAGGTCGACCCTGAGGTGAGCGCCAGATAGTTGGGAAGGCTGGGATGAGTAACGGCGTGATAGTCGGTCGCGACCGCGTAGGTCGAGGCGAGCTGGGCGGTGTACGGCTGGGCTATCGCCTCCTTGAAGCTGCGGTTCTCCATCACGATCACGAAGACGTGTGATGCCGCGGCCCCTGAAGCACTCGGGACGGGGGCCGGGCTGACGTCGGGCGCCGCTGTTCGCGCCGGTGCGGTCGCCGGGCCGCCGCTGCAGGCGCCGAGCACGAGCATCAGGCAGGCAATCAGGGAGAGCGCAGGCATATTGCCCATTGCCAGCTGCCGAGTGGCGCCAGAAAATCGTCTACCCCGGGCAGTGCCCGTGGTCAAATCCGAAGCTACCCCCTGAGGACCGGGCCGGCTATGCCGGCCCGGTCCTCATCTTCAGCAGGGAGCTGGCCCTCGCCACGCCTGGCTCGGCGTGCGCTCCAGAGCCCGAAGGCCGCGACTGTGAGCAGGACGGCAGCGCCGCCCAGGGCAAGCCCCGCCCGCGGGCCGGCTGCCTGCGAGACCAGGCCGACGATCGGCGCCCCTATGGGCGTCGTGCCCATGAACACGACACTGTAGAGCGCCATCACCCGACCACGCAGCGCTGGATCTGTGTTCACCTGCAGCGTGGAGTTGCTAGTGGCCTGAAAGATGACCGCGGCGACCCCCAGAGGGACCAGCATCGCGAGTTCCAGCCAGAGCGAGGGCGCCACGGCGGCCGCCAGCATGAAGAGCCCGAAGGCGAGCAGGGAGAGCAGAAGGAGGCGCCGGCTTGGCTCACGGCGTCCCGCTGTGATCAGCGCTCCAAGAAGGGAGCCGACCCCCAGCGTCGAGAAGAGCAACCCGTACGTCCCGGCGTCGCCGTGGAACGTCTGACTCGCCATCAGAGGGAGGATCACCGAGAAGTTGAGGGCGAGCGTCCCGACCACCGCCATGAGGAGGAGCGGCACCCGGAGGTCGAGGGAGGACCAGGCGTAGCGGAGACCTTCGAGCACTCCGCCGCGACTTCGATCGCTCGGCTCCCAGGGCAGAAGCTCCTGCCGTCGCATGGCGGCGAGTGCGACCAGGACGCCTCCGAAAGACAGGGCGTTGACGAGGAAACACCATCCGGTGCCGACTGCGTTGATCAGCAGCCCGGCGACGGCCGGTCCCACGATTCGCGCCAATGTGAAGACGGCGCTGTTCAGGCTGACCGCGTTCATTACATGACTCCGGCCCACCAATTCCATTACGAAGGCCTGGCGCGCCGGGTTATCGCTCGCCGTCACGACCCCCAGCGCCAGGGCCAGCAGGTAAACCATCCAGAGCTGGACCAGGCCCGAGATCGTGAGCAGTCCCAGCGCGAGCGCCAGGAGTCCCATGGCCGTCTGGGTGAGGAGCAGGAGGCGGCGCTTGTCGAAGCGGTCGGCCAGCACCCCTCCCCAGGCGCCCGCCACCAGCACGGGCAGGAACTGAAGGCCGGTCACCACCCCGAGAGCCAGCCCGCTGCCGCTCAGGTGGTATACGAGCCACGCCTGTGCCACCCGCTGCATCCAGCTTCCGCTGACGGAGACGACCTGGCCGACGAAGTAGAGGCGGTAGTTGCGGATGCGCAGGGAGTCGAAGGTGTGCCCGAGAAGACGGCCGAGGCCGTTCACCCGTCCTCTTCCAGGACCAGCTCGAAGAGCGCGACGGCACGGTCGAGCTGCTCCAGCTGGACCTCGTCCAGCCGCTCCAGGCGGGCCGCCAGGTATGCCGTCTTCCGGGTCCGGGCGCGGTCCAGGCGCTGCCGGCCCCGGGCCGTCAGGCTGACCTTGCTGACGCGGCGGTCCCGCCCGTCCGCTGAGCGGGCCACCAGGCCCTCCGCCTCCAGCGCTGCCACGGTTGCCGTCATGGTGGGGGGCTTCACCCCTTCCGCGGCCGCCAGCTCGCCGAGCGGCAGGGGGCCCCGCCGGCCGATCGTGGCCAGCGCCGAGATGCCGGAGGCCGTGAGGCCACTGTCCGCCTCGGCACGGAGGCGCCGGTTGAGCCGCGTCACCGCGAGCCGCAGCCGGGCGGCCAGCGTCTCGCGCTCGACTATCGGTGGGCGGATCATAGGTTATTTAGTCTAACGAACTATCCAAGTGCCCGGGGGAAGGCTTCGGAGTCGCGCGACGCGGGGCCAGGGAAACCACCGTCTCGGATGCCGGCGCCGGTCCGCGTCTTGCGCGATCCGTCAGACACTAGACTTGACGGAGATGCCGAACAGCCCCACGAAATCCGAGATTTCGGGGGGACCCCGGACACGCCGGGTTAAGGGCCTGCGCTGCCGAGAGTGCGGCGCGGAGTACCAGCTGCAGGCGATTCACTTCTGCCAGGCGTGCTTCGGTCCCCTCGACGTCGCCTATGACTACGAGGTCATCAGGCAGGTGATCAGCCGCGAGCGCATCCAGCGCGGCCCGGCGAGCATGTGGCGGTACCGGGACCTGCTTCCCATCGAAGACGAGGCGCCGATCATCACTCTGGGAGAGGGTTTCACGCCCCTGGTCAAGGCTGACCGGCTCGGCGCTCTGCTGGGCCTGAAGAACCTTTACCTGAAGAACGACAGCATGAACCCGACCAACTCCTTCAAGGACCGGGTCGTCTCCGTGGCCGTGTCCTGGGCCAGGGTGCACGGCTACGAGACCATCGGCTGTGCCTCGACGGGCAACCTCGCCAACTCCGTGGCTGCCTACGCGGCGCGGGCCGGCCTGGAGTGCTACGTCTTCGTCCCGGACGACACCGAGGAGGGGAAGCTGATCGCCACCGGCGTGTTCGAGCCCAACGTGGTGGCCGTCCGCGGCAACTATGACGACGTCAACAGGCTCTGCAGCCAGCTGATCGACGAGCAGGACTGGGCCTTCTGCAACATCAACGTGAGGCCGTACTACGCCGAGGGCTCGAAGACGTTGACATTCGAAACCGCTGAGCAGCTCGGCTGGGAGCTGCCCGACGAGATCATCATCCCGATCGCCTCCGGCTGCCAGTTCGTTCGCCATCGCCGCGCGATCCAGGAGCTCGTCGACCTGGGCCTGGTAGACAAGCCCGACCGGCTGCCGCGCCTGACCGGCGCGCAGGCCGCCGGCTGCGCCCCCGTCTACAACGCCTGGCGGGAGGGAACCGAGCAGATCACACCGGTCCGGCCGCAGACGATCGCCCGCTCGATCGCAATCGGCAATCCCTCCGACGGGCCCTACGTGATCCGAATCGCCCGGGAGACCGGCGGCGTGGTGGAGGCGGTGACCGAGGAGGAGATCGTGGACGGGATGCGGCTCCTGGCCCGGACCGAGGGAATCTTCACGGAGACGGCCGGCGGGGTGACGATCGGTACCCTGGCGAAGCTCGCCAGAGCCGGCCGCTGGAGCGGTGAAGAGGTGGTGGTGGCCTACATCACCGGCCACGGCCTGAAGACCCCCGAGGTGGTGCCCCTGGGCGGAGAGCGCCGGGTGGAAATAGAGCCCACCATGCGCGCGTTCCGCGAGAAGGTATCCGTCTAGCGATTCATAAGGAGTGTCGTGACGTGGCCGTGTTCCGCATCCCCGGACCGCTCCGCAGCTTGAGCGGCGGAGAATCGACAGTGACAGTGGAGGCGCAGGACCTCCGCACCGCGATCGACGAGCTGGACTCCCGCTTCCCCGGCTTCAAGGGCAGGCTGCTCGACGACGAGGGTCAGCCCAGGCAGTTCGTGAACCTCTTCCTCAACGAGGAGGACGTCAGGCAAGGCCAGGGCCTCAGCTCGCCGGTGGGCGAGAAGGACGAGATCGCGATCGTGCCGGCGGTCGCCGGAGGCGGTCTCAGGCGCTAGGCGCAGCCCTCGGCGGGCGCCTGTGAGGCCGTAGACTCGCCAGGATGCGCATCGCGGTGGCCCTCTCAGGAGGCGTCGACTCCAGCGTGGCGGCCGCCCTCCTGGCCCGCGAGGGCCACGAGGTGGTCGGCATCACGCTTCAGCAGTGGCCCCGCGGAGACGAGGAGGAGAGCGCCCGGCACGGCGGCTGCTGCTCGCTCTCGGCCGTCGAGGACGCGCGGCGGGTGGCCGACCTGCTCGGCGTGCCGTACTACGTGTGGAACCTGGAAAGAGAGTTCGGCGAGCGCGTCATCGAACCCTTCCATGCCGCTTACCTGGCTGGCCGGACCCCCAACCCCTGCGTCCGCTGCAACGCCTTCGTGCGCTTCGACCTGATGCTGGGGCGCGTGCGCGCGCTCGGGTTCGACGCGCTCGCCACCGGCCACTACGCCCGGGTCCTTCGCTCGGCGTCCGGCGAGCCAGAACTTCATTCCGGTCTCGACGAGGGCAAGGACCAGTCGTACGTGCTCTACCACCTCGACCGGGAGCGCCTGGAGCACGTCCTTTTCCCCCTAGGCGAGATGAGAAAGCCGGACGTGCGGCGGCTGGCGATGGAGCTCGACCTTCCCGTGGCCGGCAAGAAGGAGAGCATGGATCTCTGCTTCGTGCCGCGCGGCGAAACCGCGGCCTATCTCTCGCGGAGGCTGCCGCTGGCGGACGGGGAGGTGGTGGACTCGGACGGCGAGGTGATCGGTTCCCACCGCGGCACGAGTCTTTTCACGGTCGGCCAGAGGAGCGGACTGGGCCAGCTGACGGCGCCCGGTCCCTGGTTCGTCAGCAGGGTGGACGTCGACGGCAACCGCGTGGTGGTGGGCCGCCGCGACCAGCTCGCCACAGACCGCGTGGAGCTGGAGGAGGTGCGCTTCGTGGGCGCCCCCCCGGAACTTCCCATCGAGTGCCAGGTCCGCCTTAGATACCGGGCGCGCGCCCTGCCCGCGGTCTACCGGCCCGGGACTCTGGAGCTCTCCGAGCCGTTCCTGGGAGCGGCTCCCGGTCAGGCCGCCGTCATGTACCAGGGTTCACGAGTGCTGGGAGGGGGAACCATCAAGGCATGAGCACACGCATCGAAAAGTCCGACCAGGAGTGGAAGGCGAAGCTTTCCCCGGAGCGGTACCACGTACTCCGGGAGCACGGCACCGAGGCTCCCTTCAGCGGGGACTACGTGCACACCAAGGCCGACGGCACCTACTGCTGCGCAGCCTGCGGCGCGGAGCTGTTCAGCTCGACGACGAAGTTCGACTCGGGGACGGGCTGGCCGAGCTTCACCGAGCCCGTGAACCAGGAGAACGTCCTGCTCCACGAGGATCGGAGCTTCTTCATGCGGCGCACCGAGGTCCTCTGTCGCGCCTGCGGCTCTCATCTCGGCCACGTCTTCGACGACGGGCCCGCGCCGACCGGCCAGCGCTGGTGCATCAACTCCGCGTCCCTGGACCTCCGGCCCGAAGACCAGAAGCCCGACCAAGAGTCCTAGAGAAGAGCTGTTCTTCCTCCCCATGCGGGAGGGACTGATCAGTCGCTGACGGCGAGGCGCCAGGAGCGGAGCCGGCGGGTGAGCTGCTTCCAGGGGTCGGCCGCGGCCGCCCGCCTGATCAGCCGGGCCCGGACGCGGTCGCTGCGCGAGCTGGGCGCCATGGGAGGCTGCGGTTCGTCAGTCGCCAGTACCTGGTTGCAGATGTGGACACAGTCCTGGCAGATGAACACGCCAGGACCGGCCACCATGCGGCGCTCCGGTTCCCGAGGCTTTCCGCAAAAGGAGCAGCGAGTCAGACGCCTGCGGCCGTCCACGCCCGTCAGCTTAGCTCCGTTCTGGGCGCCGCGGCGGATGTTCAGGCGAGGGCCGCGGCGCCCTGCCGCTGGTACCAACGCACCGGGTGTTCGACGCCGTGGATCTCCTCGTACCGGTCCCAGAGTCGCTCGTAGATCTTTCGCATCCCCTGGGCCAGCTCCTCCACGGCGGATTCGCTGAGCCCGACCGAGCGCAGCCGCCTGGCGAGAGAGCCGATGGCGAACTCACGAAGCTCGATAGGACTCTGCCTCAGCCCGGGCTGGATGGTGGAAGGATCCGGCAGGTTCAGGCGGCTGTCCGGGTTGACGGCGGTCAGCGCGATGGGCTCCAGCAGGGCCAGGACCTTGAGCGCGACCACACGTCCCATCTCGGGGTCCTCGTGGACACGGCGCCTGAGCGCCAGGACGCCGAAACCGATGTGCCGGGATTCGTCTCGGGCGACCGCGGTGAAGCCCGTCGTGAACCCGGGCATGAGCCCCACGCCGCGCAGGTACCGCAGGAGGTTCCGCTGGCCGGCCAGGGCCAGGTAGCCCTCGATCATCAGGTGGTAGGTGACGATCGCCTCGACCCACGCAACACGGTTGTCCGGCTCGCGGCGCACCAGGTCGGTGGCGTCGACGAGGTGGGTCTCGAAGATGCGCCGGAAGCCGGCCGTCGCCAGAGGTCCGACCGTCTCCAGGGCGGCGCGGAGGCCGCCGTGAACCTGGAGGACCTCGTCGAAGAAGCGGTGGAAGAAGACGGTATGCCGGGCCTCGTCCGCGATCTGCGTGGCCAGGAACACGCGCTCGTCCTCGTGGGGAGCGGCGTGAAGGATCGGGCCCAGGGTGTCGGTCACCGCCTGCTCACCGATGAAGAAGAGCGTCATGGTGCGCCGCATCACCTCGCGCGAGCCCTCTGAGATGGTCTCCCAATGCCGGATGTCGTCGCTGAAGTCGAGGTCCGAGACGGCCCACTGCTGTTTTTCCCAGCGCCTGTAGAGCGACGCCGAGTCGACCTCCGGGTCAAGGTAGCTGTCCATCTGTATCTGGACCTCGTCCATCGACACCCTCAGCAGATCTTCGAGCGGCGCCTCCTCGACCTTGCGAACGATCTCCGGCAGTGCTTCCTGGCTCATTGCCGAACTGTACCCTCTGAGCGATGGGCCGACCGGCCGGCTTCGTCGTATTCGTCAAGTGCCAAGCTCACCGGAAGTTCGCTAGCCCTTGAGGCCGCTGGCCGAGAGCGACCGGCTCGTGCTTCGCCTCCCGGAAAACTCGGACGTTGCCGCGATAGTCCGCTTCTACAAAGGGAACCGGGAGCACCTGCAGCCCTGGTCGCCGACCTTCTCCGAGCGGATATTCCGCACCGAGTACTGGTTCGACCAGGTGATCAGCCGGCGGGCGGAGTTCGATGCGGGCCTCGGCGCCCGCGCCTTCATCTTTCGCAAGGAGGCGCCGGCGGTCGTGATCGGCAACCTCTCGCTGAACCAGATCCACCGCGGCCCGGCCCAGCACTGCGTCCTCGGCTACTCGCTGGCCGAGGATGCCCAGGGACGCGGTTACATGGTCGAAGCCGTACGCAGCGCCGTTCGCTTTGCATTCGGGGACCTTCGGCTGCACCGCGTCATGGCCGGCTATATGCCTCGCAACCTTCGGAGCGCCGCGGTCCTGCGGCGGGCCGGGTTCGCGGTTGAGGGGTACGCGCGCGACTACATCCTGATCAACGGTCGCTGGGAAGACCACATACTGACCGCGATCACGAACCCTGACTGGAACACTTGACATGGCAGAGCCACCTCCTGCCTGGCCGCCGGAGCCTCCGGCCCCCGCTGGGCTTAATCCTCTCCCGCCGCTACCGCCGGCTCCCGGACTGAGGCTGAGGCCGCTCAGCTTCGGAGAGCTGCTCGACGAGATCTTTCGTGTCTACCGGCGCCACTTCTGGCTGTTCGTGTCGATCGCGCTCCTCCTGGCGCTGCCCTCGCTCTTTCTTCAAATCCTGTCCGGCCAGGCCGACCAGGTTGGCTTCAGCGCCTCGCTGCTGAGCGGCGCGACCGGTGGCTCGGGCCAGGACGCCCGGCCGCCGGACTTGAACCTCGTTGCGCTCGGTCTCCAGTACCTGCTGGCGATCGCGCTGATCCCTTTTGCCGAGGGGGCCATCGCACTGGCGGCGATCGACACCGCGCTGGGCCGCCCGGTCACGCTTGCCTCCTGTTTCCGGAGGGTGCTGCGAAGGTACTGGGGGCTACTTGGCGTGTCCCTGCTTGGGGTGGTGCTGCTGCCGCTGTTCTTCTGCCTGCCGGTGTTCGTCTGGATCCTCGTTCGCTGGTCCATGGCCGTGCCGGCGCTGCTGGCGGAGCGGCGAGGACCGGTGCAGGCGATCCAGCGCAGCTGGGAGCTGACCCGCGGCCACTGGTGGCGGCTCTTCGGGATCCTGCTCGTGGTCGTGCTGATCCAGCTGGTGATGAACTCGCTGCTGGGGGCGGCCGGGCTGCCCATCGCGATCGTCATTCCGTTCGTATCCAACCTTGTCCGCGGCGCCGTGGCGGTGACGGTGAGCACCCTGGGAACCGCGCTCGTCACCCCGATCCTGTACCTGTGCGTGGTCCTTCTCTACTTCGACCTCAGGATCAGGAAGGAGAGCTTCGACCTGGATCAGCTGGCGGCCCAGGTGGGTGGGGAACCGCAGGCCTGAAAGCGCGGGCCTGGGCGGCGGCCGTGGCACTCGGCGCGATCACGGGGCTGGCGCTCGCTGGTCAGGCCGTCACGGCGGCCGAGCGGGGCTACGCCGACTCGGTCGACCAGGCACTGCAGACCGCTCGCCAGGCTCCCGACGGGGATGGTGCGGCGGCCCGGCGAGCCGCCGACCAGCTGGAATCCGGCACCGGTCAGAGCCAGCCCGAGATACTCGGCGAGCTGCGCGCGGAGCCGCCCAACCTGGCGGAGGCCAGGGTCCGGCTGGCGGCCCTCTCCAGGGCTGCCCGGTCCCCGGCCTTCACGCCCGAGCCGGGGCGGGCGAAGGCGGCCACCCACGACATCCTCTCCCAACCCAGGTACGCCGGGCTCCAGGCCGGTCCCTCCCTCGGCGACAGGCTGACCTACCTGGCCCTCCAGGTCCTCGTCTGGGTGCTGGAAAGGCTTGGGCGAGGCGGCCTGCCGCTCCTCTGGGTCTTCGCGATCGTCGGTGCCGGAGGGCTCTTCGCCGCGGTTGTGCTGCTGGTGCTGGGGGCGGGGGGGAGAGGACGGCGAGAGGTCAGGCTGGTGGCCACGTCCCCCGCCGAGATCGCCCGAGACCGCTTCGCGGAGGCCGACCGGCTGGCCGCCGGCGGCGACCTGACTGGGGCGGTGCGGTCGCTGGCGGGCGCTGTGGCGGCGGCGCTGGGTGAGGAGCGCGACTGGGATCGCAGCCCGCTCACCGTGCGGGAGATCTTCGCCAGGGCGCGGGAGCCAAAGGCTCTGCGACCATTGCTGCTGGTCTTCGAGGCCGCCGTCTACGGCGCTCGCCCCCCGGACGCCGAAGCCTACGCGCTGGCTGCCGAGGCCGCGGCGCCCTTCCGTCGCCCGGACGAGGCGCTGGCCGCCTGATGCGGGATCGCCGCCTCCTGGTGGTCGCCGCCCTGGTCCTGGCGGTCGGGCTGGCCGTCTACTTTCGCGGGTCGCCCAGCGAGAGCTCGCCCGATCACCGTGTGGGCAGCGACGCGGCCGACGGCAGCTCGGCGCTCAAGCAGCTGGCGGAGAAGCTGGGCCATCCGACGTCCACGCTCCAGGACGGCTTCGCACCGGACCTCGGAACGCGGGTGCTCTTCGTCCTCTCGCCGTCGACCGGCTTCAGCCAGGGGGACGCGAAGCGCCTGACCGACTATGTCACCGGGGGCGGGGTGGTCGTCTACGCCGCTGAGCAGGGCGACCCGAGGCTGGACGGCGTGCTTCACGTGGGCCGCCTCTCCACGTTGGCAAGTGGCGACGCGACGGGAACCGGCCCCATGCTGAGCGGAGTGCAACAGGTGTCGGGGGGCCCGGCCGTCCAGCCCCTGGTCCCGCGGCCTGCGCAGGTTGTGCTGCTCCGCAGCCGGAGCGGACAGCCGATCGGCTTCGAGGAGCAGATCGGGCAGGGTCGGGTGATAACTCTTGCGGACCCTCTGCCGCTCTGCAACGGTTATCTCGAGAAGGCTGACAATGGCCGGCTGGCGTCCGACCTGGTCTCACTTGCGGGAGGTGGCGGCCAGGTCGGGTTTGACGAGTATCACCACCTGCCCTCGGGCCCGGGCTCGCCGCTGACCGGCTGGCTCTCGACCGCCTGGGGAGCGGCGCTGAGCTGGGCGGTGGTCCTCCTGTTCGTGGGGCTGCTCCTTCGCGGCCGTGCTTTCGGGCCGCGCCTCGAGCTGCCCGGCGGCGGAGACCGGTCGAGCACCGAATACGTCGGCGCCGTCGGCTACCTCCTGCAGAGGACCAGGGCGGCGGCGGTGACCGCCGAGGTGGTGCGCGAGGCGACTCGCCGGACCATCGCCCGCAGGCACGGCATCGGGGCGATGGGAGCGGCCTTCGACGAGGCTCTTCGAAAGCGTGCCCCCAAAGAGGCGGACGAGCTCGCCGCCGCGGAGGCCCAGCTGGCCGCGGCGGGCCGGCGTGAGGAACCTCTCCTGGCCGCCGCGAGGCGCCTTCACTCGCTCGCCTATCCGCGGCGGTCGCAGCCTTGAACGGATCAGAGTTCCACGCCTGCTTCCGGTCGGAGGTGGGCAAGGCGCTCGTGGGACAGGAGGATGCCGTCCGTCTCTGTGCCATCGCCGTCGTGGTGCGCGGTCACGTGCTCCTCGAAGGCGTCCCCGGCGTAGGGAAGACGCTGCTCGCCAAGTCCATAGCCACGCTGCTGGCGCTGGAGTACGGCCGGATCCAGTTCACGCCCGACCTGATGCCGGCCGACATCGTCGGGACTTCGGTCTATGACCTGCAGAACCGGACCTTCAGCGTCCGCCCGGGACCCGTCTTCACCAACGTGCTCCTGGCGGACGAGATCAACAGAGCGCCCGCCAAGGTGCAGGCTGCGCTCCTGGAGGCGATGGAGGAGCGAGGCGTGACCCTGGAGGGGCAGACCCGCTCGCTGCCAGAGCCTTTCATCGTGCTGGCGACCCAGAATCCTGTCGAGTACGAGGGCACCTATCCACTGCCCGAGGCGCAGCAGGACCGGTTCCTTTTCAAGGTCGAGCTCGGATACCCGAGCGCGGACCAGGAGATGGAGATGCTGGCGCGGTGGGACGCTGGCGTCGAGCTTCGCGATCCGCGGCGGGCCGGGGTCAAACCGGTGCTCGACGTCGCCGCGCTGGAGACGGTCCGCCGGGAGGTGGCGGCCATCCGGGTCGACGAGGAGATCAGGCGCTACATCGTGCGGCTGGCGGAAGCCACCCGGTCAGCCCCCGAGCTCGCCCTCGGAGCCTCGCCTCGCGCCGAGGTGCTCTTGATGCAGGCTGCCAAGGCGCAGGCGGCCTTCGAGGACCGCCAGTTCGTGACGCCGGACGACGTCAAGTCCCTGCTGGCGCCAGCCTTCCGGCACCGTCTCATCCTGCGGCCCGAGGCCGAGGTGGCGGGCCAGACGGCCGACACCGTACTGGCCGACATCGCGTCCCAGGTCACTCCCCCACGCTGAGAGTACTCCGCGCGCTGGGCGGCCACCTGACGCTGGTTCCCCGGTGGCGGCTGCTCGCCGCACTCCTGCTGGGGGCGGCGCTGGTGGCCGCAACGGCAATCTCGCGCGCGCTCTGGGCGGTCGTGTTTCTCTATCACGCCGGGCTGCTCTGGGTCCTGGTCCGGGACGCCCGCGCGCTGCCTGCAGCGGGGGACTTCACGGCCTCGCGGCGGCTACCCGAGCCGCTCTCCCTGGGGGCCGAGCAGGAGGTCCTGCTCGGCGTGTCCTGCGCCCGGGCGGCCGGTCTTCGGGCCGCCATCGCAGATCACGCCCCGCTCGCCCTGCGGCCTTCGCCAGACCCGGTCAGCGGTGTCTTCGACGCCGACGGCGTCCTCGTCGTCGAGTACCCGGTGCGCTCTCCCCGGCGGGGGCTCTTTGAGTTTTCCGGCCTGGACGTGCGAATCTGGCGTCCGGGGGGCTGGTGGGTCCGCCAGCTGCGGCTGCCGCTGCCTGGCCGAGTGGCCGTCTACCCCGACGTCCTCGCGATCCGGCGCTGGCAGCTGACCCTGCGCCGGGGGGTGCGCGAGCTGCCGGGACAGAGGCGCGCCCGGCCTCCCGCTGCGGCCACCACCCCCGCGGGGCTCCGCGACTACCTTCCCGGCGACGACGCCCGCCGTGTGAACTGGAAGGCCACCGCCCGCCGGGACCGTCCGGTGACCACCGAGCTGGAGACCGAGCGCGGGCAGCAGGTCGTGATCGCCCTCGACTGCGGCCGCCTGATGACCGCGCCCGCCGGCCACCTGACCAAGCTGGACCACGCGATCAATGCCACGCTGCTCCTGGCCTGGGTGGCACAGTCGCAGGGGGACCGGGTCGGCCTGCTCACCTTCGCCGACCAGGTTCAGGCCTACCTGGCTCCGCGTCGAGGACTGCGGCAGGTACACCTCCTGAACCAGGTCCTCTACCGGGCGCGGGCCTCTTATGCCGAGCCGGAGTTCGGGGAGGCATTCGCGTACCTGGTCAGGGAGGTCCACGGCCGCTCGCTGGTGGTCGTGCTGAGCGACGTCCTGGACGCGGAGGCCTCGGCGGACCTGGTTGCCCATGCCCTGCGGCTGGGCACGCGGCACAGGGTCCTGGTGGTCGCAATGGCCGACCCGGAGTTGCTGGCCGCCCTCCGGCGCCCCCTGGCCCGGTCGGCTGAGGTCTACGAGTGGGCCGCCGCCGAAGAGCTGATCGCAGCGCGCCGCCGAGCCTTCGAGACCCTGGAGCGGGGCGGTGTGCAGTGCCTAGACGTGGAAGCAGGCCGCCTCAGCCCGGCCGTGGTCGAGCGCTACCTGGAGCTCAAGGAGCGTGGTCTGATCTAACCCCCTCCCCAAACCCTCGCCCAGACGGGGGAGGGACGACTCCAGGGTGGGTCCGCGAGGGAACCTGGGTTCCCCCCGCGACTACTGCCCGATGGCCACGGGGGTCTCTAGGTCTCCGGCGGTGTCTAGGGCGCCGGTGATGACTCGCTCGGTGCTGGCCAGGACGCAGTGCCACGCGTAGCGGCGAAGGATGAAGCGTCGCTGACGCACCGCCGAGCTCTCCAGCGCCCGGCGGATGGCCGCCGCCACGGCGGTGCCGTCGCCGCCGGTGGGGAAGGTGTGGAGCTCGTCGCCTCCCACCTCGCGCAGGATCGGGATGTCTGCGCAGACCAGGGGAACGCGTGCCACCGCCGCCTCCAGGACGGGCAGGCCGAAGCCCTCGGCGCCGCTGAGCATGAGGACCACGTCGCTGACCCGATAGAGGTCGGCCACGTCCTCCAGCCGCACGGCATGCTCCGTGCCCCGCCAGCGCTGCTCGAAGAGGAAGCTGACCACGCCGTCGAGGCGGAGCTGGGCCCGGTGCTCCAGCAGCCTGGCGGCGTAGGCCCTGTCGTCGAGGTTGTGCGCGCCCAGCGGACCGGTCACGACAACCTTCATCTTCGGCATCGGCCGTCGCAGCTCCGCGGCGGCGTCCAGGATCAGCTCCAGCCGCTTGGCCGGAGTGACCCGCTGGGGAACCAGGAGGAGCGGGTCCGCGTCGAGGGCGCCGGCGCCCTCCAGCAGCCTGTGAACGCGGGGTCCGACTCGTACGAACTCGTGCGGGTCGATGCCGTTGGGGACGACCGGTATTGCGGCGGACGGCATGCCGAAGACTCTGGCAAGCTCTCTCTGGCGCACCCGCGAGATGGCGACATATGTGACGCCCGGCTGAGGCCGCTGCATGATGTCGTACGGCCAATCGTTTGGTTTTATGAAGGCTTCGTATTGCGCCTGAACCCAGGCGATGTCGTGTGTCCAGGCGATCAGCGGCAGTCCCAACTCGGCAAGCGCCGCTGCCAGTGGCAAATTGAATGGCATCGTCATCACGTTGTGCGCGATGACGATGTCGCGATCGGCCAAGAGCGGGCGCAACCTGTTGCGGATGCTGTCGCGCAGGGCCTTGAACTGGCGCAGAGCGGTCTTCCCCGCTTGCAAGCGCCGCGTCACGTCTTCCACTTCGGGATGGCGCGAGTCGAGTTCGGGAAGGAGGTCGGCTTGACCCCGGCCGGCGATCACCTTGACGTCGTAACCTGCCTCGCTCAGCTTCCTCGCCTGGGCCGCCATGACGAACTCGACGCCGCCCGTTACAGGCGGGGCAGTGTAGTGGAGCAGTGCCAGCCGTGGTTTCACGGCTGCACGGATAAGAGTGGGTAGAGACAGTGACGTGGCATCTAGTGCCTCCTTCTCCCGCCGCTGGATGCTTTATCGAGTGGAAACGAGTCCCACAGCTGCGATTCCAGAGCTTTCTGCTGGGCTTTAGGCTGACGTTGTGCTTTTACGACACGCATTTCAAACGCCTCGAGGGCGTCCGAGCACGGCAATATAGCCCAATTGGCCCGGTCGATTGGGTACTTGAACTCAGGAGCGCGTTCGACGGGCTGAGTGAGCGAAAGCGCCACCCTCATCGCGGTCCGTCTCACTTCGAGGCTCGCGGCGGCCTCCCAGGAGAAGCCATCCATAGAGCAAAAAGACCGTGACGAGTCCGACCGCCAGCTTCAACGCAAAGGGAGCGCTTGAGGGGCTGAGGTTGCCCTCGATGACGCCGGCCACCACCAGGAGCGGGCCCAGGCCCACCACCAGCACGTAAGCGCGGCGCGCTGCGAGCATCAGCGCGTCCCTTCGCCGGTAGGCGCCGGGCTGAAGGAGGGACCAGCCCAACATGAGCCCGCTTCCTCCTGCGGCCACGATGATTGACAGCTCCAGGGGGCCGTGGGCGATGACGAAGTCCAGCAGTCCGAGACCAAGGCCGTAGCTCGTGACCAGGCCGAAGACGCCGCCCAGGTTCACGCCGTTCAGGACCAGGATGGCGATCGTGGGCAGGCAGAAGATGATCCCGGTGGTGAAGGCCACGGCGGCGACCTGGATGTTGTTGTCGAAGATCTCCCCTGAGGCGACCGGACGGACCTCGGGCGGGATGTCCGTCCAGAGCCGGTGGTGCCTGACCAGGTCCACGATCTGGGGCGGTACGAAGGCGTCTGCCAGCTCGGGACGGGCGAGGACCGCGAGGAAGGCGACGGCCGCGCTTCCGAAGACGAGGCTGGCAGCCGCCACCAGGTAGGGCGCGGACGCCCTGAAGGTCCGCGGGACGGTCTGTGAATAGAACCGCCAGAGTCGGCGCAGGACGTGGCCGCCACCCCGGTAGACGGCGCCATGGCCGCGCCCTACCAGCCCGTTCAGATAGCCGGCGACGGCCTCCTCCGGCCAGTCCCGCTGGGCCCGGGCCAGGTCGGCCGTGGCCCGGCGGTACAGTGCTGCCAGCGCGATGGCCTCCTCCGGCTCGAGCCTGCTTCCGCGGCTTGCCCTCCGCAAGAGTGCCTCCAGCCTCTCCCACTCCTTCTGGCGGCGGCCAACGAACTCGTCTGCCCTCATCGGCCCCTATGATCGCTAACGTCTGACTCGGTAAGGACAGGACAGGTGCGAGATGGAACGGGCGGCGAGCCGCGGCCGCATGCCAGCTGGGACGGTTCGACGGACCCGGAACTCGTCGTCGCCACTCCAGAGCGAGTCAGCTTCACCTACGAGACGGCGAACGTGGGGAGCCGGTTCGTCGCGCAGGTCATCGACAGCCTGGTCCTCCTGGGACTGCTGCTCGGCCTGGGCGCGGCTGCACTTTTGATCGGTCTGCTGACCGGCAACTCGACAGTGCCGGCCCTGCTGGTCCTGGTCGGCGGTCTCGTCGTCCTGGCCGGATACTTCATCGTCTCCGAGGCAGTCTGGTCAGGACAGACGCTTGGCAAGCGGGCGATGCGGCTGCGAGCGGTCGACATCCGCGGCGGTCCCCTCAGCGTCGGCCAGGCAATCGTCCGCAACCTGGTCCGGATCGTGGACTTCCTTCCGGCGTACTACCTGGCCGGCGCGGTCGCCATCTTCGTGACCAGGCGCAACCAGCGCCTCGGCGACCTCGCCGCGGGCACGGTGGTGGTCCGTGAGCGGCAGGCCGTCCGGCTGCAGGAGCTGGCCGCGTCCGTCCCGGGACCCGCCGCGCAGCCTCGGTGGCGCCGGCGCCTCGATCCCACCATGCGCCGCTTCGTCATCGCTTATTCGGGCCGTCGGAATGAGCTGCCGCCAGCGAGAAGAGCCGAGCTGGCCGGACGGTTGGAGCCGGCCCTTCGGGCCCTCCTTCCCGACCTGGTGGAGCGGAGCGGCGCACTGGCCGCGCTCGATCAGCTGGCCGACGAGGAGGGGGCGGGTTGAGGGACCGGACCTGCTTGAGCGGCCCAGGCTCCACAGAGTAGACTTCAGAGTTCCGCGTCGACCCCCAGTTGACTCGTACCCCTATGGAGGTCTCGCTGTGCTCTCGCCGGCTCTGCGCCGGTTCCTCCCCTACCTGCGGCCTCAGGCGCGCCTCGTCGGACTGACGCTGGGAGCGGCTCTCGTCTCCCTGCTGGCGGCCACCGCCATCCCGCTCCTGTTCGAGGCCATAATCGACGGTCCGCTGGCTCACAGGCAGGCCGAGCAGCTGCTGCCGTACGCAGCCGCCCTCCTGGGGCTGGCGGCGATCGAGGGGCTGGCGAACTTCACGCGTCGAAACTTCTCGGTGCTGGCCTCGCTGCGCATGGAGACGGAACTGCGCAACGAGTTCTACTCACACCTCCAGGGAATGCACGTCGGCTTCCACGACAACTGGCAGTCGGGCCAGCTGCTGTCGCGGGCGGTCTCCGACATCCAGTCGCTGCGGCGCTTTGTCGGCTTCGGACTGGTCTTCGCGACCTTCTTCGGCGCCCTCTGGCTGGCAGTCCTGGCCATGCTGCTGCGGCTCGACTGGCGCCTTGCGCTGCTCACCGCGCTGGTGGTGCTTCCCGTCTTCTTCACCAGCCGTGCCTTCTTCCGCAGCTACGCTGCCGTCGCCCGAAGCGTGCAGGACAAGCAGGGTGACCTGGCCACCGTGGTGGAGGAGATGTCCACGGGCGTCCGCATCATCAAGGCCTTCGGCCGCGATCCGCTCCTGCGCGACCGCTTCGAAGTCGAGGCGGATCGCCTGCGCGGCATCAACCTCCGAGGCGTCCGGGTACGCACGAGGGCGTGGACGTTGTTCAGCCTGCTCCCCAACCTGAACCTGGCGGTCGTCCTGGTCGCCGGCGGCATCGCCGTGGCTCGGGGTGAGCTTTCGCTGGGTGGGCTGGTCGCCTTCATGACCTACCTGTTCATGCTTGTCTGGCCGCTCGACGCGCTGGGCTGGATCCTGGCCATGGGAGAGGAGGCGACCACCGCCGCGACGCGGCTGGCTGAGGTCTTCGACGCCCGCCCCGAGATCCGGGAGCGTCCAGGAGCTCGCGCCCTGGGGACGGTGCGCGGGGCGGTCGGCTTCCAGGCGGTCGGTTTTCGGTATCCGGAGGCCCGCGATTGGATCGTGCGGGGCCTGGACCTGGTCCTGGAGCCGGGAGAGACCGTGGCGCTGGTGGGCGCCACCGGGAGCGGCAAGACCACGGTTGCCGCCCTGGTGCCGCGTCTCTACGAGGTGAGCGAGGGACGGCTCACGCTCGACGGGGTCGACGTCCGGGAGGTGACCTTGCGCTCGCTCAGGACGCAGGTAGGGATGGCTTTCGAGGATCCCGTCCTGTTCTCCGCGTCAGTGCACGAGAACCTCGTGATGGGGCGGCCGCTGACCTCGGACCGAGAGCTGCGGCGAGCGCTGGAGATCGCCCGGGCAGAATTCGTCTGGGAACTCCCCTGGGGCCTCGAGACGCGCGTGGGCGAGCATGGCCACTCGCTCTCGGGGGGCCAGAGGCAGCGCCTCGCGCTGGCCAGGGCCGTGCTGGGTGCACCACGGGTGCTGGTCCTCGACGACCCTCTCTCCTCCGTCGACGTCCACACCGAGCGCGAGATCGAAGAGGCTCTCGCCTCGGTGCTGGGAGGCGTGACCGCGCTGCTGGTCGCGCACCGGCCTTCGACCCTGGCCCTGGCCGACCGCGTCGCATTGCTGGACGGGGGCCGCATCGCCGACACCGGCACTCACTCGGAGCTGATGGCGCGGTCCCCCGAATATCGGTCGCTGCTGGGCGAGCCGGGCCGGGAGCCGGGGATAAAGCCGGAACTGAGGCCCGATGACGGCCGCGGCGAGCTGGCGGTCCCGGGTCACGAGCGCCAGGCGAGGACCGGTTAAATGGCTCGTTCGGCGTCCGGGGCCGCGCCCGCTGACGCCTGGCGTGGCGTCGCGGCGGAAGACGTCGACGAGCTCCGGCCCGAGCTCTCGGCCTTGCTCCGGCGCCGTTCCAGGCGGCTGCTGGTCACACTGCTGCGGCCACAGGGAAGGCGCCTGCTGCTGGCTGCGGCCCTGATCCTGGTCCGGAGCGGCGGCACCCTGGTCATCCCCTACCTGGTCGGCCTCGCCATCGACCAGGGGATCCGGACCGGCAACACCGCTCAGATCGAGCTCTATACGGCGCTGATCGTGGTCTCGGCGCTCGTCGCGGCGCTTGGCAACTGGGGCTTCCTTCGCGTGGCCGGCCGGGTGGGGCAGGACTTCCTCTACGACCTCCGGATGGCCGTCTACACCCACGTGCAGAGCCTGTCCATCTCCTTCTACGAGCGCTACACCTCCGGCCGCATCATCTCCCGGCTGACGAACGACATCGACACGCTCACCGACCTGCTCGCCACGGGCCTCACCTCGCTAGCGACCGCCACCGTCTCGATCGTGGCCATCGCCGCCATCCTCCTCGCGCTGGACTGGAGGCTCGGCGCGATCACCCTGCTGTCCTTTCCACTGGTACTCCTCCTAACCCACTGGTTCAGAAGCAACTCCTCACGTGCCTACCGGGCGGTGAGGCAGGCGATCGCGCTCGTGATCGTCCACTTCACGGAGTCCCTGAGCGGCGTCCGGGCCGTGCAGGCCTACTCTCGAGAGGGCCGCAACCAGCAGATCTTCGAGGACCTGAACGGCCGCTACGGCGCGGCCAACGCCTGGTCGGTCCGGCTCTCATCCACCTACGGGCCTGGCATCTCCCTGCTCGGCCGCCTGACCACGCTTGCGGTGCTGCTGGGCGGCGGACTTCTCTACCTCAGGGGTTCGTTGAGCCTCGGGCTCCTGACCGCCTTCGTCCTCTACGTGCGCCAGTTCTTCGAGCCTATGCAGGACCTGTCCCAGTTCTACAACCTGCTGCAGGCGGCGCGGGCGGCACTGGAGAAGCTGGCGGGGGTGCTGGATGAGCGGCCCGAGCTGCCGGAGCCGGCCCGGCCGGTCCCGCTGCCCAGCCCGGCCGGCGCTCTGGAGTTCTCCGGGGTCACCTTCGGATACCGGGAGAGCCCGGTCCTCAGCGAGCTGTCGTTTTCGGTCCCCGCCGGCCAGACCCTGGCCCTGGTC
>CATPBP010000207.1 GCA_955652675.1 Candidatus Dormiibacterota bacterium | reverse complement strand
GTCCCAGAGGGCGCAGGACTCCCGGCGGGCGCAGAAGGTCCAGCACCTCGCCGAGCACCGCCCCTCCCAGCGCTCCGCCGAAGCCCGTCAGCACCCAGCTCCCCACGCTCATGGGTGAGGTCGGCTTGAGCACCCGCAGCATGTTGTAGAACCTTTCAGGCCGGCCCAGGTCGGCGATCAGGAGCGGGGGACAGCCCAGAAGAGCTGCGAACGAGGTGAACAGGGAGGCGCGCGCCAGGCGCTGGTTCCCGCCCAGCCGGGCGGCAAAGCTCAAGAGGGCGGAGGTGCCGGCCAGGCCGCCCAGCCAGAAGTAGATCGCCACCTCCGGCGTCCACACCGGGGGCTTGAGGACCGGCCGGCCGTAGTACCCTCGCTGACTCACCGCCGCCCCGCGCTCAGGGCGAGGCCCACGCCGGCGACCACCAGACCTGCGGCCGCAGCCGCCGCTCCCCACATCTCCTTCAGCCGCCGGGTGGGGACCACCGGGTGTTCGGGGAGGCCGTAGGTCTTCGGCTCATCCATCAGGAGGAACAGCGATCCCGCGCCGCCGAGGCCGTTGTCCGACTCGTCGGCGAGGTAGAGGCGGGCTTCCCTCCGGCCCTCCGCGTGCAGGGTCTCCAGCCTGCGCCCGGCCCGGGAGCGCAGCTCGGGGAGCGGGCCGAACTGGATCGACTTGGTGGGGCAGGCCTGGGCGCAGGCCGGTTCCAGACCGCCGCTGAGCCGGTCGTAGCAGAGGGTGCACTTCTGCGCGATTCCGTTCGTCTCCGGCCGGCTCACCACGCCTTCGCGGCGGGAGATGACGCCGAAGGGACAGGCGGGTATGCAGTAGCCGCAGCCGTTGCAGACGTCCTGCTGCACCACCACCGTGTCGAACTCGGTGTGGAAGATGGCCCCGGTCGGGCAGACGTCGAGGCAGGCGGCCTCCTTGCAGTGCTTGCAGACATCCGAGTTCATCAGCCAGACAAACTCCCCGTCGGCGCGCCGCTGCTCGACGAAGGCCACGTGGCGCCAGTGGTTGGCGTCGAGCTCGCCGGTGTTGTCGTAGGAGGCGTTCAAGAAGCGGATGTCGGTCAGGTCGACGGGGACGTTGTTCCACTGCTTGCACGCCACCTCGCAAGCCTTGCACCCGATGCAGATGCTGCTGTCGGTGAAGAAGCCCAGCTCGTCGCCGGGACGGGGCTGCACCACCTGCTCGCCGGGATAGGGCGGGGGACCGGAGATCACGGCCATCAGAGCGATCGCTCCCGGGTAGGCCCGGACCCTCTCGGTGCCGCCGCCGCGCGGACGTCGCAGCTGGCCGCCTTCACCTCCTGGATGTGAACGTTGGGATCGAGGACGATGGGAAAAGCGTCATTGGCCGATTCGCCGGTCACCAGGCCGCTGTAGCCCCAGTGGTAGGGCAGTCCCACTTGAAGGATGGTTCGCCCGTCGACCTGAAGGGGCTGGAGGCGCTCCGTCACCAGGACCCGCGCGTGGAGGATCCCGCGGGCGGTGATGATCTCTGCCCAGCCGCCCGGCTGCAGACCACGCTCCTGCGCCAGCTCTGGGCCGACCTCGCAGAAGAACTCGGGCTGCAGCTCGCTAAGCACCGGCAGGTTGCGGCTCATGGCTCCCGTCGTGTGGTGTTCCGTCAGGCGATACGTCGTCATAACGTAGGGGTAGCGGTCGCGGTCCTCGTTGTAGGGATTCAGCGGGTGCTCGTAGATCTCGCGGGCCGGGTTGGCGCGCTGCTCGTAGAGGGGATTCTCGACAGGGGACTCGTGAGGCTCGTAGTGCGGCGGAAGAGGGCCGTCGAGCACCCCGGTGGGGGCGTACAGCCATCCCCTGCCGTCGCCCTGCATGATGAAAGGCGCGTCGCCGGGCAGGGCGGCGTCCGCCGCCGCTCCCTCGGGCGGCTGGTAGTCGGGCGGCTTGCCCGGCGCGAAGTCCGGAACGTCCTCGCCCAGCCAGCGTCCCTGCCCGGGGTCCCACCAGACGTACTTCTTGCGCTCAGACCAAGGCCTGCCCGAGGGATCGGCAGAAGCCCGGTTGTAGAGCAGGCGGCGGTTTGCCGGCCAGGCCCACCCCCACTCCGGCGCCACCCAGCTCTGCTCCGAAGCCGGCTTCTTCCGCGCCGGCTGGTTCACCTCGCCGGCGTAGGAGCCGCAGTAGATCCAGCAGCCGGAGGCGGTCGACCCGTCGGCTTTGAGCTCGGCGAAGCCGTTGAGAGCCTTCCCATCCGGCCCCCAGCCGCTGACCTCACGCAGCACCTGGTCAGCGCTGGGCTCGGCGCTCTCACCCTGGGTCGGGTAGCTCCAGTCGAGCGCCAGGATGGCCTGGTCCCGGGGCTCTTTGGAGCCGGCCAGCTTCTCCCGGATGACGCGGCCAAGGTGGTAGTAGAACCAGAGCTCGGAACGGCAGTCGCCGCTCGGCTCGACGGCCGCGTGGTGCCATTGCAGCAGTCGCTGGGTGTTGGTGAAGGAGCCGCTCTTCTCGGTGTGCGCCGCGGCCGGAAGGAAGAACACCTCAGTCTTGATCTCCTCCGTCTTCAGCTCGCCGGTTGCGATCTCGGGCGAGTCCTTCCAGAAGGTTGCACTCTCGATCAAGAAGAGGTCGCGCACCACGAGCCAGTCCAGGTTGGCCATCGCCATGCGATGCAGCTTGCCGTTTGCCGATCCCACCGCCGGGTTCTCGCCGGGCAGGAAATAGCCTTTGACGTGGCCGGCCAGCATCTGGAACGCCGTCTGGTAGGTCGAGTGGTCAAGGTCGATGTGCGGCAGGAAGTCGAAGCAAAAGTCGTTGTCGGCTGTGGCGGCGTCGCCGAAATAGGCCTTGAGCAGGCTGACCAGGTAGGCGCGCAGGTTGCCCCAGCCGCCGCCCGCCGAGGTGTGGCGCTCCACGTAGGCGTCGAGCGAGTCCTCGCCGGCGTGCGGCATGGGCAGGTAGCCGGGCAGCAGGTCGTAGAGCGTCGGGATGTCCGTGGAGCCCTGGATGCTGGCGTGCCCGCGCAACGCCAGCACGCCGCCGCCGGGACGTCCGATGTTGCCGAGCAGCAGCTGCATGATCGCCCCGGTCCGGATGATCTGGACACCGACGCTGTGCTGCGTCCAGCCCAGGGAGTAGACGAGAGCGGAGGTCCGCTCCCGACCCGAGTTCTCGCAGAGCAGCTCGGCGACCCGCAGGAACGTCTGCCGCGGGACCCCGGTGACGCGCTCCACCATCTCCGGCGTGTAGCGCCGGTAGTGCTTCCTCAGGAGCTGGAAGACGCAGCGAGGGTGCTGGAGGGTCTCGTCGCGGGGCGCGCCGGGACGCTCGAGGCTGCCGCCCAGCGCTCCGGTCGGCTCGGTCCTGGCCGCGGTCCCGGCGTGCTGGCCCGTGTCCGGCGTCTGGCGGTGCTCCTCGTACTGCCAGGATCTGGGGTCATAGGTCCGCTCTTCGGGGTCCCAGCCGGAGAACAAGCCGTCCAGGTCCTCGGTGTCCCTGAAGTCCTCGCTGACGATGCTGGCCGCATTTGTGTACGGGATCACATAGTCGCGGAACCAGCGGTCGTTCTCCAGGATGTAGTGGACGATCCCGCCCAGAAACGCGATGTCGCTCCCCGCCCGGAGCGGAACGTGGAAGCTGGCGTTGGCGCTGGTGCGGGTGAATCGGGGGTCGACGTGGATGACCGTCGCGCCCTTGAGCTTGGCTTCCATCACCCACTGGAAGCCCACCGGGTGGTTCTCGGCCATGTTCGAGCCCATGATCAGGATGCAGTCCGAGTGCTGCAGGTCCTGCTGGAAGGTGGTGGCGCCTCCCCTACCGAGCGTGGCCCCCAGACCGGGGACAGTGGCGCTGTGTCATATGCGGGCCTGGTTCTCGATCTGGACTATCCCTAGGCCGACGAACAGCTTCTTGATCAGGTAGTTCTCCTCGTTGTCGAGGGTGGCGCCGCCCAGGCTGGCCATCGAGAGCGTGCGGTTCAGAGGCTGCCCCTGCTCGTTGCGCTCCTGCCAGTCCGCCGCTCGGGCCTCGATGACGCGGTCGGCGATCATGTCCATCGCTCGATCCAGCGGCAGGTCCTCCCAATCCGTCCCATTGGGGCGCCGGTACCGGACCTGATACTGGCGCAGAGGCGACTGGACGAGGTTGCGGCTGGCGGAACCCTTGGGACAGAGCCGGCCCCTTGAGATGGGGCTGGCCGGGTCTCCCTCGATCTGGGTCACCTGCTCGTCCTTGACGAACACGCGCTGCGCGCAGCCGACAGCGCAGTAGGGGCAGATCGAGGACACGACGCGGTCGGCCTCCTCAGTGCGCGGCTTCACGTCGAGGTGGTTGCGGGAGCGGGCGGATTCTCTCAAGCCCATCCGGTCGGCCCCGGTGAGCTGGCGGAGCGCCGGCCAGAGCCGGACAGGGTTCCTCACACGACCACCGCCGTGCCGGCCGGCGAGAGTGCCACCACAACAACTGATACTCGCGCGATCGCAACAGCGGCCGCAACACCCGAGGCCGGGTGTAACCCGCCCTGGTATTCAGCTCGCGAGAAAAAACTTCGGGGTGAG
>CATPBP010000206.1 GCA_955652675.1 Candidatus Dormiibacterota bacterium | reverse complement strand
GGCTTCGCCGATTCCTAAACCGCGTGTCGGAGGTTCGAGTCCTTCCGGGGGCACCAGTTAGGCCGAATTGGAGCACCGCTTACTGAAGCGGTTAGATCGGTCAGTAATCAATGCTTCACCAAAGGCCTGACCCCATTTTTGACCCCAACCGCCGGACGAATCCAGAAAGACGGTTTGCTTCCGCGTGGCCGGGGAGCCGCTTTGCCGACAGGTCCGGCGGTTCCCGAGCCGACCGAAGTGGTTTGACGGAAGTGGAACCTTGAGTCGCTACCAGCTATGAGGACGCTCGAAGGCACCTTCTGTTCCGTTTCCGATAAACCCGGGTCAGTCCGAGTGGGCAGGCTTGTCCAGTTCCACGTCGCGGCTGGTCAGGCCGGGAATGGAAAGCTCAACGCCGTCAAAGCGAACCTCGTAGGTGTCTCGGAACCAGTTCCACATGGGATTCAGCTCTCGGTCCCAGAGAAACAGCCCGACAACGCTTGACCCTTGCCAGGACGGTCACGTGAAGGTCCGGAGTGGTCGCCGGGATCGAGGTTTTCCGACTCGGCCGGCTCAGGCGATGATCGCGACCGACCTCAGCAGCACGGCTCCAAGGATCTCATCACCTTCGATGGCTGCGCGCTTTCGGGCCGCGGCGGCATCGATACCTCTTGTGAACAAGCGCCATGCCGCCTCCTCATCCAGTGTGACGACGCACGTTGGTGGCGTTTTCACGTCCACGAACAGGGCCCATAGCTCCTGAACTCTGAGCAGCGACCATGCACCGCCGGCCTCTCCAGTTATGACCAGCCTGACATGGCTACCGTCGGCGACGGCAACCTCTCGATAGGTGTGTGGGAGCGCGTGGACGAAGGTATCGAGGACCGGGTGGAACAGCCGCCGTTCGCGGAGCCCTGGCGCGCCTACGGCAACACGAATCTGCTGCTGATGGACCCACCGCTCGGTGTACTCACGGGCCATGTCGAGCCATCGCGGAGCAGCGGTAGGGCCGGCCCAGCTCACGGGGTCGCCCACCTCCATCGGGTCGAGCGACTGAAAGTAGGCCAGCACGCGATCGCCGGTCCAGCTCAACAGATCGATGAGGAGCTGCGGGCTTAGGCGCCGGAGGGCGATGACCCATGCCTCGTTGCGGCCGTTGACGAAGGCGACGAGTTCCTCCCAGGTCGGCGACTGTGACGGGGTGGAGGACCTATAGCCATCGCGTCCGCCTGCGAGCCTATTCATGTCGTCGCCGAGGAGATGAGCTACGAGATCCTTTACCGACCAGCCAGCGCATTCGGTTGGAGCCGTCCATTGCTCGGCCGAGAGTTCGGACAGAAGAGTCAGCAGGTGCCTGCGCTCGTCCGAAAACAGATCGAGGACCCTGACCGGAGGCTTCGGCCTCACCCTCCAGGCCTCCTCAGGATCGACAATCTGCTGTTTATGAGTCGAGCGGGCTGGAAAGGCAGGGTCATGCGATCGCACAGAGTCCCATGTGTGCGAGACATGGTCTACCAAGCGGACGCGCGTGTGGGAGCCAATGCACATGGACGGCGTGAGATCCTCAGCCGCGAGCGGTCTGGAGGCGACGGTGGCCTGGAGCCAGCCGTCGTCCCACCCGGGTAGCCTCGCCGCACCCCCATCAGCGAGGCCCGCTGGGGTTCCGCGCCACCTGGTCGCCCCCACGAGCTGGCCTTCGCCGACCTCCCCGCCACCTCTCGTTTTCGGCCGGCAGCCGGACCATCAGCGCCTACCTCGAATCCCTGCAGCGGCTGCTGGCCTTCGGCCTTGACCGCTGCAGGCTGACCGCGGAGAGCTGGAGCGGTGGGGAGGTGGGGATTGGTCCGGATCGCTCTCGAACTGGACCCAGGCCGCCGAGCTGGCCGCCCTCCGTCGCCTCAATTGCTGAGCCCCGGGTGCAAAGCCTCCGTTTGGACAACCCCAGGCAGGGAGCAGGCCGCCGCAGCGTGAGCCCAACCGGCCTCGGGCCCCACGTGTCCCGGCGATCATTCCAGGCCGGCCAGTATTTCTCGGATCGATAAGAAAGCTCCACACACACGCTCATCTGCGGCGCCGTAGTACATGATCAGCTCGTCACCGTTGGCAAGCGCGCCGTCGGCGAACACGACGTTGTCGAAGAAGCCGTGGCGCTCATCGTTGGTCAGCGGCTGCACTATCGGGTCGCGCGAGCGGCCCAGGACCTTGCTCGGGTCATCGGCATCGAGTAGCACGGCTCCGAGGCAGTACCGCCTGCTCGCGTCGACTCCGTGGTAGATCTCCAACCATCCCTCAGGGATTCGTAGCGGGGGCGCTCCCGCCCCGATCCAGGCGGAGTCCCAACGGTCAGACCGAGGTCGCAGGATGCACTGGTGCTCACCCCAGTGCCTTAAGTCCGGGGACCAGGCGAGCCAGATGAATTTGCCACCCAGACCCTGGCTGACGGGGCGATGCAGTGCAACATAGGATCCGCTGACCTGCCCAGGAAACAGCACGCCGTCCTTGTTGGGCGGCGGCAAGACCATGCCGTGTCGCTCGTAGGTTCGCCAGTCGTCCGTGCTGGCGAGGCAGATGCCAAACCCGTCCGGTGAGACCGCGGTGTAGGCGAGGTAGAAGCAGCCGTCGATCGCGGTCACGCGACAGTCGTCGATGCCAAATCTCTCTGAATCACCCCGTCCCTCGAGCGCTGGCCCTGGTTCCACCACGAAGTGAACACCGTCATCGCTGGCTGCGAGCCGGAAGTGCGAGATGCTGGTCAGATAGCTCTCGCCTCGCCACACGAAGAAACGAGGATCCGTGCTGACCAGATCTGCGTCATCACGGGAAACCGTTACCAGCCGCATTCCGTCTGGCGCATCAGGATCGAGCACCGGCGCGCTGACGGAGTCGCTGTCGGCGGGCACGCCTTCGGCGACGCGCAGGAGCAACCAGATCTTGTCCTCGAAACGAAACACCGCCGGGTTGAGCACGCCAAGGACTCCGAGACCAGGACGGCTAGGCATGACGTCTGCCGGTGACAGGAGGGGGTTGTTGGGAAACCTGTGGGCGAGGTCGGTCATTTGCGGTGGACTGCCCCCTTGGCCGCTTGGCACGTGAGGCTATTGACTAGCCGCGATCACAGAGCCGTAAGCGGGGAGACTCAACTGGGCCCCACCCCGGTGATAGCCGTCTTGAAGCAGCTCACCGTCGCGATCGTAGATGTAAACCTGCCAACGGCCGCTCTCCGGCAACCGATACTGAGCTGTCTCGCCAGACAGGCTCTTGGCGAGGGCGAGACGGTTGGAAGCCTGCTGGAGAACCTTGGACTCGACCTCCGGTTGAATGAGCAGAGCGTCGATCTTGGCGTGGAGGACTCCGCTGCCCAGGTAGGTCACCGTGACCGTATGTAGACCCGCCGTCAGTGGACGGTGGACCTCGAGGCTGTCGACCCAGAGGTAGTCCGGATTAGGCGATACGCCCTGGACGCCGGCACCGCCCTCGCGGTCGATTCCGATGATGGCGCCATCAATGCCCACCTGCACTCCGACAGCGTCAGCAGGTCCCGGTTGTTTGTCGAAAACGAGGTAAATCAAATAGCCACCGGAGGCGGTGAGATTCGCTTTGATGGAGTCGCTGCCGCCAGGACCAAGGTCGATGTAGTGCCCGTTGCTCCACTGAGCTTCCCCGGTCCAGGCAGAGGCCGGCGTGACCACGGTGGCTGCTCCGCTCAAACTGCCAGACTCCGCTTCCACCTTCTGGTATGTGAGGTGACTGACCACCTTCGTGTACCCGACATACCTCGAAGCGACCGGGTCATTGACCGCGTTCATAAGGGAGAGCAGGCCCTCGATCGTCGATTCGGCACCTGAATTGCGGTTGACGGTCCCATCGCCGTTGATTCCATCGAAGACCACCCCGTTATCCGGCTGATACATCGCGGTAGCGGCGGGGTTATCACCGAAGAGCCAGCTGGCGGCGATCCCGGCCCAGCGTCGAAAGACGTCGTCACCGGTCGCCCGCCCGATCGCAAGAAGGCCGTCCACGGTGGTCTCGTTCCCGTAGGCGATCTGGGAGAGGTCGTCTGGTGCCGGTTCGAGACCGTTGATGGGGCCGAAGCTGAGCTGCTGGTGCACCTCGAAGGAGCTCGCATCGCGGCGCGCCGCAGCCAGCCACTCAGGACGGCCGGCGACGTCCGCGGAGCTGGCCAGCGCCATCGACATGTGCGCGGCCCAGGCATGCCAATCACTGACCGAGCGTGCCCAGGGCATCAGGGCGTGCCAGGGCCAGTCGCGTTCGCTGCCAAGCTGGAAGCTGGCGATCCCACTCCCCAGCTGCTGGGTCAGCTTGCGCGCCTCGGCATCACCGCCGGCCCGGGCGAAGGCGGCGAGGCCGAGCAGCGCCTCCGAGGAGGCGTCGGCCCCGTCTGCGATGAACCAGGCCGGGGTCTGGTAGCCGTGAAGCGTGTAGTAGTGGCCGTAGTTGGGGCTCACCAGCTCCTCGTCGAGCTTGTCCATAGCCAGCCGCATCCGGGCTGCCAGCACCGAGGCGAAGC
>CATPBP010000205.1 GCA_955652675.1 Candidatus Dormiibacterota bacterium | reverse complement strand
GCGCTGCGTGCCCTCGCCAACCGCTTCGTCGGCATCCTTCACGGCTGCCTTGATCATCGTCAGCTCTACCGAGAGGAGCTAGCCTGGCCGCTCTTGCAAGCCGCGGCTTGACTTCTTACGCAGGTGGGATGTCTCCCCCTTGCGGGGAGGGTTGGGAGAGGGTACTGCCGGCCTCTTCCAGTCTTAGCAGCCAAGTTCGCGGGCTATTAGCATCCTTTGGACTTCTGAGGTGCCCTCGCCGATCTCGTTGACCTTGGCGTCGCGCCAGTATCTGGCCACCGGGTAGTCCTCGATGAAGCCGTAGCCGCCGTGGATCTGCACCGCCTGGTCCGCGGCCCTTTTCGAGGTCTCGGAGGCGTAGAGCTTTGCCATGGCGGCCAGGCGCTGCACCTCGCCGGTGGTCGCCTGGCTCTTCTCGTAGGTCACCGCGGCACGGTAGGTCGCCCATCTGGCGAGCTCCACCTCCATGGCCATGTCGGCCAGCTTGAACTGGATCGCCTGGAAGGCTGAGATCGGCCTTCCGAATGCGCTCCGCTCCTTCGCGTACTGGAGCGCCGCGTCCAGGCACGCCTGAGCCAATCCCACACTGAGGGCCGCGATGGCGATTCGTCCCCCGGTCAGCGTCTTCAGGAACTGCTGGTACCCGCCCCCGCGGCGGCCCAGCAGACTCGCCTCTGGCACCCGGCAGTCGTCGAACGCGAGCGGGTGGGTGTCGGAGGAGTGCCAGCCGAGCTTGCGATAGGCGGGCTGCACACTGTAGCCCGGTGTGCCGGCCGGCACGAGGACAGCGCTGATCTCGCCTCGCATGGCGCCGGCTCGCCTCGCGGTCACTGCGGTGATGGTCACGCCGGCTGAGATGTCGGTGCCCGAGTTGGTGATGAACTGCTTGGAGCCGTTGATGACCCAATCGCCGTCGTTGAGCTCGGCGCGGGTCCGTGTAGCGCCCGCGTCCGACCCGGCGCCCGGCTCGGTCAGCCCAAATGCCCACAGCTTCCGGCCGGCCAGCAGGTCTGGAAGCAAGAGCTCCTTCTGCTCCTGGGTGCCGAAGTCGTGGATCGGCGCGGCGCCCAGGGAGACGGCCGCTTCAAGGGTGATGCCCACGCCCGCGTCCGCCCGGGAGATCTCCTCGATCGCCAGGCAGTAACTCAGGAAATCGGCGCCGGCTCCGCCCCACTGCTCGGCAAAGGGAAGCCCGAAGAGGCCCATCTCGCCCATCTGACGCACGATCTCGACGGGAAAGCGGTGCTCACGGTCGAGCTCCTCCGCCGCCGGGGCCACCACCTCACGGGCGAAGTCTCGGCAGAGCTCGCGCACCGCACGCTGTTCTTCGCTCAGCTCGAAGTCCACGGGTCCCCGGCGCTCAGTTCGGCAGCACAGTGAGCTTGAGCGCCCAGCTCAGCGCCAGAGGCAGGCAGGCGGCGGCGACCAGAGCTCTCCTCCAGCGCCCGCCCAGCCGGATCCGGACGCGGAGGTCGCGGTCCAGGATGAGCCCGGCGGCAAGCACCGGGATCGCGGCCAGCGTTGCCCAGAACAGCGCGGGTCCGAGCGGATAGAGCGCCGCCGCGCGCCCCGGCTCCCCCTGCCACATGTATGCGAACGACCGGGTGCCTCCACAGAAAGGGCAGGGGTGGCCGGTGATCGTGAGGAAGGGGCAGGGAGGCAGCGCCGCATGGGCCGCCTGGGCGGCCCAGAAGAACCGCGTGTATAGCATCCAGAGCAAGAGCCCGCCAAGCAGGGCTGCATTTCGCAGCCGGCCCTCGGAGCCGGCCCTGACGAAGGAAAGGCCGAGCCCTGTCACCACGCCGCGAAGTTTAGGTGCTCCGAGGAGCGCAGTCGCCGGCGGCTACTGGCCCGGCAGGTCCTCGAGGCTGGGCTCGGGACCGGCATTCCGGCCTTTGAGGAGCCAGGCGGAGACCGCCAGGACGGCGAGCAGCGTGCCGGCCAGAGGGGCTATGAGCAGGAACGCCGCGACGTCGTCGAGCATCTCGACCAGCTTCCCACCAACCCTCGGCGCGGATTGCCAGGGCTCTGTCAGCTCTTTGTAAGAAGCTCCACGATCTCGTCGGTTGTCTCCGCGACAGCCACCCCGGTCCTCCGGAACGCCTCCTCCTTGCTCTTCGCCGTTCCCCGGTTGCCGGAGACGATGGCCCCGGCGTGGCCCATTCGCTTTCCCTCCGGCGCCGTCCGGCCGGAGATGAAGGCGACGACGCGGAGCCGGGTCGCCCTGGCCAGGAGCTCGGCGGCCCGTTCCTCGTCGGAACCGCCGATCTCTCCGATCACGGCGAGGTGAGTCGTCTCCGGGTCGCTCTCGAAGAGCTGGACAGCGTCGCTGAAGGAGAGGCCCAGGACGGGGTCGCCGCCGATGCCCACGATCGTGGACTGCCCCATCCCGGCGGCGGTCAGCGCCGCCATCGTCTCGTACGTCAGGGTGCCGCTGCGGGAGACGATGCCCACGGGTCCGGGGCTGGCGAAACGCTGGGGGATGATTCCGATCTTCCCCACGCCCGGTGTCAGAAGGCCTGGGCAGTTGGGCCCGAGCAGGCAGGCCTCAGGAAATCCCTTCAGGAAGTCCTTCACCTTGATCATGTCCTGGATGGGGATGCCTTCGGTGATTGTCACGATCAGCCCGATCCCGGCCGCCGCCGCCTCCATGATCGCGTCGGCCGCGAACGGCGGCGGCACGAAGATGCCGGTGGCGTTGGCCCCCGTCTCGCGGACCGCTTCCGCCACGGTGTTGAAGATCGGCACCTCCAGGTGAGTGGTCCCGCCCTTGCCGGGATTGACCCCGCCCACCAGACTGGTGCCGGCCAGCTGCATCTGCTGAGCGTGGAAGGATCCTTCGCGGCCGGTGATGCCCTGGACGATGACCTGGGTGCCGCTGTGGAGAAGAATTGCCATCAGCCGCGCTGCCCCGTCATCTGGTCAGCTCCACGATCTTGCGGGCTGCCTCCCAGCCGCTGGCGGCGGGCGCGATACCGTTCTGCTCGAGGATGGCGCGGCCCTCCTCCTGGTTTGTTCCCGAGAGCCGGACGACCAGCGGAAGACGCATGCCCAGGCTGTCTCGGGCCTGGACCAACCCCCGAGCCACCTCGTCCCCGCGTGTGATCCCGCCGAAGACGTTCATGAGCACGCCGCGCACTTTGGGATTCATCAAGATCACGGCGAGCGCGTTCTCCACGACCTCCGCCTTGGCGCCTCCACCGATGTCGCAGAAGTTGGCGGCGCGGCCGCCGGCGCGCTGGACGAGGTCCAGCGTGCCCATGCAGAGGCCGGCCCCGTTGCCGATGATCCCGATCTCCCCGTCGAGCGAGACGTAGGTCAGGTTGCGCTTCTTGGCCTCCATCTCGTATGGGTCGCCCTCGAGCACATCGCCATAGCGCTCCTCGAGATCCCGATGCCGGAAGGCGGCATTCTCGTCAGTCTCCAGCTTGGCGTCGCCGGCGACCACCTCGCCCTGGCGGGTGATCACGAGCGGATTGATCTCGGCGGTGATCGCGTCGTACTCGGTTATCGCTCGATAGAGCTTCTTGACCAGAGGGACCAGGGCCCTCGCCTGCTGACCCAGGCCGGCTTCCCAGGCCAGCTGGTTGAGCTCGAAGTCGAGCGGGCCTCGCCAGGGGTTCGGGTAGAGCCGCGCGATCGCCTCGGGCGACTCCTCCGCCACCTGCTCGATCTCCATGCCGCCCTTGGCGGAAAGCATCAGGACATTGGCCCGCGCGTCCCGATCCACCGTGAAGCCGAGGTAGACCTCCTGGCCGATGTCCAGGACGCCTTCGCAGTAGACGAGCGGGACCCGGAAGCCCTTGATGTCCATCCCGATGATCTGCTCGGCAGCCAGCCGCGCCTCGTCGGGAGTACGGGCGAGCTTGATGCCGCCCGCCTTGCCACGGCCGCCGACCGGGACCTGGGCCTTCACGGCGACCGGGCCGAGATCGGAGGCGGCAGCAGCCGCCTCCTCAGGTGTCCTTGCCACGCGGCCGGGCGGGATCGGGACGCCGAGCGCCGACAGGACCTCCTTGGCCTGGTACTCGAGGAGCTTCATGCCGGAGCCAAAGGGTAACGACTTGCGGGTTGCGAAGACGGGCCGCCGGCGGCGGCCGCTGGTGGGCTCAGCCCGGCGCCGAAGATCCAACCGGGCGTTTCGGTCGCACTTCTATAGCGGCATGTTGCCGTGCCAGCGGGGCGGGCGCCTGCGCTCCTTGCGCCGCGCGAGCCGGAGTGCCTGGATCAGCGCCGGCCGCGTGTGGGAGGGTTCGATGACCTCGTCCAGGTAGCCTCGCTCGGCGCTCACGTACGGGTTGGCAAACCGGTCGACATAGTCGGCCACGAGCTCCGCCCGCCGCGCCGCCGGATCCTTCGCGCCGTCGATGTCGCGGCGGAAGATGATGTTCACCGCTCCCTCGGGACCCATGACGGCCACCTCGGCGCCGGGCCACGCCGCGTTGTAGTCGGCCCGGATGTGCTTGGAGCACATCACGCAATAGGCTCCGCCGTAGGCCTTGCGCGTGATCACCGTGAGCTTGGGGACAGTCGCCTCGCTGAAGGCATAGAGCAGCTTGGCGCCGTGCCGGATGATGCCGCCGTACTCCTGCTGGGCTCCGGGCAGGAATCCGGGCACGTCCTCGAATACGACCAGAGGGACGTTGAAGGCGTCGCAGAACCGCACGAAGCGCGCCGCCTTGACCGACGCGTCGATGTCCAGGGCCCCCGCCATGACCTTGGGTTGATTCGCCACCACGCCCACGGGGTAGCCGTCCAGCCGGGCGAAGCCGACCACGATGTTCATGGCGTGGAAGGCCTGGACCTCGAAGAACTCGCCTCGATCCACGACGCGGCGGATCACCTCCTTCATGTCGTAGGCCTCCCGCACGCTCTCCGGGATCAGGTCGGCGAGTCCCTGGTCGGTGCGATCGGGCGGGTCGTCCGGCTCGATCCGGGGCGGCTGCTCGGCCGAGCTGAGAGGCAGGAAGGAGAGCAGCCGGCGGGTCTGCTCGAAGCACTCGTCCTCAGTCTGAGCAAGGAAGTGCGCCACTCCCGATTTGGTGTTGTGCACCTCGGCGCCTCCGAGGCTGTCGAAAGTGACCTCCTCCCCGGTCGTCACCCGGATCACCTCTGGCCCGGTTATGAACATGTAGGCGATGCCGTGCACCATGAAGGTGAAGTCGGTCATCGCCGGTGAGTAGACGGCACCGCCGGTGCAGGGACCGAGGATCAGGCTCAGCTGAGGGATCACGCCGCTCGACTCCACGTTGCGCCAGAAGATCTCGGCGTATCCGGCCAGCGAGACCACGCCTTCCTGGATTCGGGCGCCGCCCGAGTCGTTGATGCCGATGATGGGAACCCGGTTCTGGTAGGCGAGGTCCATCACCTTGCAGACCTTCTCGGCGAACACCTCTCCCAGCGAGCCGCCGAAGACCCCGGCATCGTGGCTGAAGAGCATCACGTTGCGGCCGCCGATCGTTCCCATCCCGGTCACCACGCCGTCCCCATAGGGGCGGCGCGAGTCCAGCCCCAGGCTGGTCGAACGGTGCCTGGTCAGCGCATCGAGCTCCTCGAAGGAGTTGCGGTCGACCAGCCTCTGGATCCGCTCACGAGCCGTGAGCTTGCCCTTCTCATGCTGCCGGCGAAATGCCTCGGCATCCCCATGGGCGGCCTCGTACCTCCGCTGCCGGAAGAGATTGAGCGGATCGATCTTATGCTTGTCTGGCTCTGACACCGCTCGTGCCTACTGGCTGATGTCCGGTGGCTGATATTCGCCAAAGACATTGCGGAGACGATCGCAGCACTCACCAATCGTCGCGTAGGCGGCGAGAGCGTCCTTGAGCGGGTACATCAGGTTTTCCGTGCCCCTGGCAGCCTCCTCGAGGCTTCCCAGCGCCTCCTGCACCGCCCGATCGTCGCGCTCGGCCCGGACCCGCCTGAGCGACGCGATCTGGTCCTCCTGATGCTTGGGCGCCACCTTCATGATCTCCAGCTGATCGGAGGCCTCCGACTGGAAACGGTTGACACCGACCACAACCCTCTCCCCCGTCTCGACCCGCCGCTGGAACCGATAGGCCGAATCGCCGATCCGTTTCTGCATCCAGCCGGACTCGATGGCGGAGACAGACCCTCCCTTCTCGTCCACCTCCGCCAGGATGCGCTGCGCCTCTTCTTCCACGCGGTCTGTCAGCCCCTCGACGTAGTAGGAGCCGCCGAGTGGGTCCGCGACCTCAGGGACTGCGGTCTCGTAGGCGATCACCTGCTGGGTCCGCAGGGCCACCTCGGCCGCCTGCTCGGAGGGGAGGCCGAGGGCCTCGTCGTAGCCATTGGTGTGTAGTGACTGGGTGCCTCCGAGGACCGCGCTGAGCGCCTCCAGCGATGTTCTGACCACGTTGACGAGCGGCTGCTGCGCCGCGAGCGTCACGCCGCCGGTCTGGGTGTGAAAACGGAGCGTCCACGATCGAGGGTCGCGCGCTCCGAAGCGGTCTCGCATGATCCGAGCCCACATCCGGCGAGCCGCCCGGAACTTGGCGACCTCCTCGAAGAAGTCCATGTGACATGCGAAGAAGAAGGAGAGCCGAGGACCGAACTCGTCGACCTTCATGCCTGCGGCGAGCGCCGCCTCCACGTAGGCCACGCCGTCGGCCAGGGTGAAGGCAACCTCTTCGGCGGCGGTAGCGCCTGCCTCCCGGATGTGGTAGCCGCTGATCGAGATCGTGTTCCAGCTGGGCAGGTGGTCGCGGCAGTACGCGAAGAGGTCGGTGGTGAGCCGCATCGAAGCCTTGGGCGGGTAGATGTAGGTGCCCCTGGCGGCGTACTCCTTGAGGATGTCGTTCTGGACCGTGCCGGTGATCTTCTCTGGTGGGCAGCCCTGCTGCTCAGCCACCAACTGGTAGAGGAGGAGGAGCAGCGCGGCTGTGGCGTTGATGGTCATCGAGGTCGAGATCCGCTCGATGGGCAGGTCCGCGAGCAGGACCTCCATGTCTCGCAGCGAGTCGATGGCAACCCCCACCTTTCCGACCTCCCCGTGCGCCATCCGATGATCGGAGTCGTAGCCGATCTGGGTGGGGAGGTCGAAGGCGACCGAAAGGCCGGTCTGGCCGTGGTCCAGGAGGAACCGGTAACGCCGGTTGGACTCCGCAGCGGTTCCGAACCCCGCGTACTGTCGCATCGTCCAGCGCCGGCCTCGGTACATGTCCGCACGGATGCCGCGCGTGAACGGGTACTCGCCGGGGGGCGGCTGCTCCGGGCCCGCGTCGGCGGCTCGGTAGAACGGCTTCAGCTCCAGGCCGCTGTCGTTCCGGATTCCGTCGCCGTCAGCTTTTTCGGACATCCTCCTCCAACTCGGTCAGGACGCCAAAAGTGCTTCGGGGATGCAGAAAGCCGATGTTGGTGCGGCCGTCGCCCCCCGTCCGAGGCTTCTCGTCAATCGTTTCGATCCCCGATTCGCGCGCCCTTGTCAGAGCCTCCGCCACATCGTCGACCTTGTAGGCGATGTGATGGATCCCCTCGCCGCGGCGGGCGATGAACCGGCCGACCGGCGAATCGTCCTCCAGGGGCTGCATCAGCTCGATCTCGATGACACCGATCCGGAACGAGGCCGCCTCCATGCGATCTGCCTCGGACACCCAGCGATGCTCCACCTTGAGTCCGAAGACCCCCTCGTAGAGCCGGATTGCCGCATCCAGGTCTTTGACCGCCAGCCCCAGGTGAGAGATCTGCCGCAGCATCAGCCCTTCTCCTCCCCTGCAGGGTACTGGTACCAGCCCCGACCGGTCTTGCGACCCAGCTCGCCGGCCCTGACCTTCGCCTCCAGCGCTGGAGAGGGCCGGTAGCGCTCGTCGCCCGTGGACTCGTATATGTGCTTTCGTGCGGCGTAGGTCACGTCGAGACCGGTGAGGTCGCCCAGCCGGAATGGCCCGAGGGGCCAGCGAAGACCCTTTTCGACGGCGATGTCGATGTCCTCGAAGCTGGCCACCCCGGCGTCCAGCAGCCGGTACGCCTCCTGGGTCGCCATGTGAAGGATCCGATTCACGATGAAGCCCGGGATCTCCCTGTTGAGAAGCACAGGCGTCCTGCCGATGGCCTTCGCAAACTCGGCGGCCCGCTCCACTGTCGCGTCTGAGGTGGAGGGCCCTCTCACGATCTCGACGAGGTCCATGACGAGCGGGGGGTAGAAGAAGTGCATATTGCAGCAGCGCTCCGGGAGCCGAACGCCCTCCGCCAGCTGGGAGATGCCCATCGTCGAGGAGTTGCTCGCCAGCAGGGCTTCTGCGGGCGCCCGCTTGTCGAGCTCTGCGAAGAGCCGCCGCTTGGGCTCCAATTGCTCGACGATGGCCTCGATCACGATGTCGGAGCCGTCCACCGCATCGGCGAGGTCCGGCGCCGGCCGAACCCGAGACAGTGCCGCCTCCATCTCAGCCGCGTCCAACCGCTTGCGCTCCACCCGCCGGCGCATGTGTGAGCGATTCGACGCCAGCGCTCGCTCCAGCTGGTCGGGCCTGATGTCGTGGAGCCTGGTCTCCACGCCGTGCAGCGCGGCTTGCTGCGCGATCTGGGCCCCCATGGAGCCCGCGCCCATCACCGCCAGGACCCATGAGCCCTCGTGGGGAGCGTTCAAGGGCTGCTCCGGTCCGGAGCCGGCTCCTGGTCTGCGCTCCCCTGTACCGAGAAGAGGCGCGTCACCTGGTTGAGGGTGGTCAGGTTGCCCAGCAGGCCTTCGATCTTGAGCTTGCCACGCAGCATCTTCGCGACCACCTCGCGGCCGGTGGAGTCCAGGTAGTTCGGCATCCCGGCAAAGCCGATGTTGACGCTGCTCAGCTGCATCACGGTGCCGGCGTCGGCGCGGATGGTCAGGTCGCGTCCAGGCTGAAGGCCGTTATGAACCACCAGATGACCGTCCTGGAAATCGAGGGTCACCCCTTCGTCGATGTCCGTCACGAAGACGCCGACCCGCGCCCGAAGCCTCTCGAAGTCCGCGCGCTTCTCGCGGCGGCTCTCCACGTTGGCCTCGATCAGGCCGCCCAGCATCTGGCTGAAGGCAGAGGCATCATCGCCGTCTGCGTACTCGACAGGGCTCACTCGTCGGGCCAGGCGACCGGCACCCTGGTCGTGCACTCGGTCAGCTCCTGGGAGGCCTTGGTGTAGCGAACGATGGTAGGCAGGTCTCCCTTCAGCTTCAGCTTTCCCTGCAGCATCCCGCGGGTGGCGTCGAGCTCCTTCATCGCGACCTGCTTCCACCGTGAGTAAGGGGCCGTGATAACGAAGTCGCAAGCTCGCGCCTCGTCGGCCGTACCGACGGCGATGTCCCTTGCGTCGCCCTCGAAGAGGTCCATCACTATCCCCCTGGACTCGGGGAAGTTCCGATCGGGCTCGGCCTCCACCACCAGCCCGACCCTCCACTTCCAGCCCTTGGCGGCTTGCCTGTACACGGGACTCTTGTTGACCTCGTCTTTGAACAGCTGAGCCCACTCGCTCGAGAATGCTTCGACGGCCACCACGCCACCTCCAGTCTGAAGTGGCACCTAGGGTACGGCCCGTGAGCTCGAACCTCGTGGTGATGCTTCTGGGTGCGCAGGCCTGGTGCGGGAGTGGCCGGTGGGTACCCCTCCCCGCAAGGGGACGGAGAGCTGTTTTTATCTGTCTCCTGCGGTGGCTACGGGTGCGGTGCTGGGGACGGGCTCGAGCAGGTGGCTGGCGAACCAGCCGGTCACTCGGCGCAGCCGCTCCAGGCGCCTGTCCGGCCGGCCGGAACGGGAGAGGTCGTGAGATTCGCCCGGGAAGCGTAGGAGCTCGACCTCCCGCCCGTGCAGTCGCAAAGCACCGAACAGCTCCTCCGCCTGGGAGACGGCGCAGCGCAGGTCCATCTCCCCGTGGATCAAGAGCAGAGGGGTGCTGATGCTCTCTACGTAGCGGATCGGGGAGCGGCGCCAGAGCTCGTCGGGATCAGACCAGGGCCCTGGTCCCAGCTCCAGCTCTCCCCAGAGCACGATGTCGTGCTGGGCGTACTCGCTGACCAGGTTCGAAAGGGAGCGCATGGCCACAGCGGCCGCGAAGCGATCCGTATGTCCGACGACCCAGTTGGTCATGTAGCCGCCGTAGGACCCCCCCGCCACGCCCATCCGCGCCTGGTCCACGAAGCCGTTCTGCTCCACAAGCTGGTCGAGCGCGGTCATCAGGTCCTGGTAGTCCCGTCCCGCCCAGTCGCGCACCACGGCCCGCTTGAAGTGCTCGCCATAGCCGTCCGAGCCACGGGGGTTGACGTAGAAGACGCAGAACCCCATCCCCGCCAGGACCTGGAACTCGTGAAAGAAAGCCCAGCCGTACTGACTGTGCGGACCGCCGTGGATCTGCATCACAAGCGGGTGCTTCCTGGAGGGGTCGAAGCCGGGAGGCTCGAGCAGCCAGCCGTCGATCTCCCACCCGTCCTCGGCGCTGAACCGGTGCGCCCGAGGCAGCGCTACCGCGCGCTGCCGCAGCCAGGGATTCGAGTCGGTGAGCTGCTGCTCCCGGCCGTCCTCGAGCAGGACGACCTCGCCCGGGCCGGAGGGATCGCTGATGCAGGCCACAAGCGTTCCGTCGACGGCGTCGAAGTCGTACGCGACACGTTGATCACAGGCCAGCTCAGTCCGAATGGCACCGTCCAGCCCGGCTGACCGGATGTCCGCGGTTCCAGGTCCGCTGGCCTGGAAGTAGACCCGGTCGCCGGCCTGCGACCAGCAGAGGCGCGTGCCATGTCCGGCCCGCATGTCAGTGATCACCGAATCCCCGAGATTCATATCCAGCTCCGCCGTCAGGCAGCGGGGACGACCGCCCTCCACCTGGACGACCCAGAGCCGGTCGTGCCGGCCGCCCTCGTCCGCCAGAGGGCCGAGAAAGGCGATCAGGTCCCCTCTTGGTGACCAGCGCGGGGCCGAGAGCCGTGGACCGCTGGCGACGGTGCGCAGCTCTCCAGCCAGATCGACCGTGTAGAGGCATCGCTCCCGCCGGAGGTCCGCTCCCCGGCCGGCGTCGCCGATCACCGCCAGCCGGCTGCCGTCGGGGGCCCAGTCGAACTCCTCGACGTCCCAGTCCCCGGTGGTCAGCTGACTGGGCTTGCCTCCGGTGGCGGAGATCACGAAGAGGTGCGAACGGCGGCCATCCAGGTAGCCGGTGCCGTCTCGCTTGTAGTCCAGCCGGCGGACGATTCGGGCGACGGGCGGGCGCCGTACCTGCTCGTCATCCGCCGGGGGCCTGGGGTCCTCCACCACCGCCTCGGTGTCGGCGAGGACGACGGCCCGAAAGGCCAGCTTGTCGCCGCGCGGAGACCAGCGGGCGCCTAGCACGCCGTCCGGGATCGAGGTGAGCTCCCGCGCCTCGGCGCCGTCGGGGTCGGCCACGAAGAGCTGGTCCCTCGGTCCCTGGCGGCTGAGAAAGGCCAGCCGGGATCCGTCAGGCGCCCACTCCGGCGAGTGGTCGCGCCTGCCCATGCCGAGCACCTCGCGCGCCTCAGCCCCCGCTTCCAGCTGCTGGACGACCACGCGTCCATGGTTCTGCCGAGCCTCGACGTCGGCCCAGCTCACTTGGTACACGACCCGGTCCCCGCGCGGGCTCAACCTGGCGTGGTCCACCCACCGAAAGTTGGAGAGATCCTCGGCCGTTATCGGAGCGGGCACGGCGGCCATTTAACCACGCGCGGTGGGAACCCAGGTTCCCACCGCGACCCCCCCTCCTGCTTCAGTTCCCTCCCCTTTCGGGGGGAGTCGGAAGGGGGTCTTTTCAAGAGCCAGCCAGGCGCTTACAAGCCGTCGGCTCCTGCAGACAAACGCGGTGGGAACCCAGGTTCCCCCCGCGTTGCTGTTGTTTGACTGTCGTGGTTTGGACGTAGGCTCGGGGGGTGTCGGGCGAAGCGGTGAGGCGAGGTGCTTGGGCCGGACTCGTGGCCGGCCTGGCAGCCGCGGCGGTCATGTATCTGGCAGCGGCGCTGATCGGGCTGCGCACGCTGCCGGAAGCGCTTCAGCAGCCGGTGCTGACCCACATGCCCGGCCCGGTCTTCGGCTTACTGATCGACACCCTGCAGCACGCGGGAAAGGTGATCGAGGAGGCCGGCCTCCTGGCGACAATGGTCTTCGCGCTGAGCGCCCTGGGGGTCGCCTCCGGGTTCCTTGCCGACCGTCGTGGCCTTCCCTGGAGTGGACTGCTGGCGGGGGCGGCCGCCTGGCTGGTCGTCACGTTGGTTCTGCTGCCGCTCACGGGCGAAGGCCTGCTGGGTCTCGGTTGCGGCCTCACCCTTCCGGTCGCCTGGGCGGTGGTCTTCGTCGTCTATGCCCTGGTCTGGAACGCGGTGTGTTCGGCCGCGCCGGCCCCAGATCCGGATCTTGGCAGGCGACGCCTGATCACCGCAATGCCCGTCGGCGTGGGACTGGGCTCCCTCGTTCTACTCGGCGTCTTGAAGCTTCCCGGCTGGGTGAGGGACGTGGTCTCGCCGCCTGAGGCGGGCCTCTCCGGCCCCGTGCCGGAGATCACTCCGGTGGGCAACTTCTACATCGTCTCGAAGAACTTCAGCGACCCGGTCGTGGCGGAGACGGACTGGGCGCTCCGCCTCGGCGGGATGGTCGACCGCCCGCTACGCCTGGACTACTCGCAACTCCGGGCACTGCCTTCGACGACGCAGCTGATGACCCTCGAGTGCGTCAGCAACGACGTGGGCGGACCACTCATGAGCACAGGCAGCTTCACCGGCGTATCGCTTCGAGACCTGATCGTGATGGCCAGCCCGCAGTCAAGCGGCAAAGCTGTCGCCTTCAAGTCGCGCGACGGCTATGCCGAGAGCGCTGCCCTGAAGATGGTTATGGACGACCCCACGATCCTGGTGGCCTACAACCTGGACGGCAAGCGTCTGCCGGACAAGCACGGCTTTCCGGCCCGGATCCTGATCCCGGGCCACTACGGCATGCGAGGACCAAAGTGGGTCGAGGAGATCAACGTCACCGATTCCGACAGCGGTGGCTACTGGGAGGGTCAGGGCTGGGACCACCAGGCGATCGTTAAGACCACCGCACGCTTCGATTCGCCCCGTGACGGCGCCTTCCTCCGCTCCGGAGCGGTGGAGCTGGCAGGAGTGGCCTTCGCCGGCGTGCGTGGGGTGCAGGCGGTGGAGTGGAGCGCGGACGGCGGCAAGAGCTGGACCGCGGCCGATGTCAAGCCCCCGCTCTCCCCGCTCACCTGGGTGCTCTGGCGGGCGACCTGGAGCTCGGCTAGAGAGGGCGCCTACACGCTGCAGGTTCGAGCCCGGGACGGCCAGGGCAACTGGCAGAGCTCCCAAGCAGCCCCCAGCTTCCCCGCCGGCGCCAGCGGCTTCCACCAGGTCCGAGTCACGGTCTCCCGGTAGCGGTCATCCACGGCGGGTCCCTCTCCCCAACCCTCCTCCGCAAGGGGAGGGAGATCTGCTACCGGCCGAACGGGCGAGCCAGGGTCCAGCCGGCTTTGGCCGTATCGAGGATCATCCGGACGCCGCCATGCTTTCGGAACATGCGCACGATCCGGCGCTGCTTTTCCCACTTGGAAACGCCGTCCACGCGGAAAAACTCGTCGAGCGCAAGGTCCAGAAGCCTCGGGTACTTGCCCAGCAACTGGGGATTGTGCTCGAGCAAGGGGACGGCGCCGTCGTACTTCTTCATGTCGGCCATCACCCAGGTGCGGTCCAGCCGCATCCTGTACTCGCGCAGCGAGGCCTCGCCGAAGTCGCCCTTCTCCTTGGCGTGGATCACGGTCTCGCCCGCGATCCGCCCGCTCTCCATGGCCAGGTTCGACCCTTCTCTGTGGACCGGGTTGGAGAGCATCGCAGCATCGCCGCAGACCAGGTAGCCAGGGCCGTAGACCTTTGGGATGGCCTTGTACCCGCCCTCGGGGATCATCTTGGCCAGGTACTCGACAGTCTCGCCACCCTGGATCAGCGGCTTTATGGCTGGATGCGACTTGAAGTGGTTCATGAGGGCGTTGGGCGTCCGCCGGGCCAGCTCGTCTCTCGAAAGCCGGACGTCCGACATCTCGCTGAGCAAGGCGCCTCCGCCGACACTGAGGGTCTCCTTGTTGGTGTAGATGAACATGAAACCGCTCAAGCCCCGGGTCGCCGAGCCGAAGCATTCGATGGAGGCACCCTCGCCCGGCTCGCAGTTGAAGCGGGCCTCGATCAGCCCCGGATCGAGAGCGATGATCTCCTTGACCGCCATGGCCACCTGGTTGGCGCGAAGCGGCTTTTTCAGGCCTGCTTTCTCCAGCAGATGGCTTCCGAGCCCGATGCCTTCGCAGACCACCACCACGTCTGCGAGCAGGTCTCCCTCCCGTCCGGTCCGGACCCCGACCACCCGCCCGTCCTTGAGGATCAACTCCTCGACCACGGTCTCCGGGATGACGAAGGCACCCGCCTCCTCGGCCTTCTGGGCGAACCATGCGTCGAACCTCGCCCGGAGCACGGAGTACGAGTGCGGGCGCTCGCGGTTACGGAGGTTCTTGTAGCCGAGGAGACGGATGGCCGCCTGGTCGGTCATCATCCAGCGCTGTTCTTCGATGATCGGCCGCTCCAGCGCGGCGGTCTTCCAGTCGTCCCCCACCACCTGCTCCAGGTAATGGGTGTAGAGGATCCCGCCCATGACGTTCTTCGAGCCCGGCTGTGCGCCTTTCTCTATCAGGGCGACCTGCAGTCCAGCCCGAGCCATCGTGATGGCTGCCGCGGTTCCGGCCGGCCCGGCACCCACCACAATGGCGTCCAGCTTCTCCTCTTCCGCCACTCCGGCACCATGCTAATGGGTGACGAAATCTCCAGATGAATCGACCTCCATGCGCCTGATCGGCCTCACCGGAGGCATCGGCACGGGCAAGAGCAGAGTGGCCGGCTTCCTGCGCGAGCTGGGCGTCACCGTGATCGACGCCGACGAGGCCACGCGGGCCGTACAGGCACCTGGCACCGAGGGCCTCCGACTTCTCGCGGATGCCTTTGGAGAGGAGATCCTGACGCCGGAGGGAGCGTTGGACAGACCACGCCTGGCGGCCATCGCCTTCGCCGACCCCAAAGCCCGGCAGCGGCTCAATGGGATCGTCCATCCCCTGGTCAGGCGGTGGATGGCAGAACGGCAGCGGGAGGCAGCCGCCCGCGGCGATCCGCTGGTGGTGCTCGACGTGCCGCTCCTCTTCGAAACCCGCGGGACCGACGGCCTGGACGCCGTCATCCTGGTCTACGCGCCCGAAGAGCTCCAGCTGAAGCGGCTCACCGAGCTGCGAGGAATGGACGAGCGAGCGGCACGGGAACGCATCGCAGCCCAGATGCCGATCGATGAAAAGCGCCGTCTCGCCAGCCACGTGATTCTCAACACCGGGACGTTGGACGAACTGCGAGCGGAGGCCGAGCGGACCTGGGCCGAGGTGCTGGCCGCTGTGCGCGCCTAGACGACCCCCGCAGAGCGCAGCTCTTGCAGCCGGCGCTCGTCCACGCCAAGCTCCCCGAGCACTTCCGCGGTGTGCTCGCCCAACCTGGGCGGGGGTCGTCGCCGCCAGTCGTCCTCGAAGGGAACGTGCGGGGCGATCTCCACGCCGCTGGGGAACTCCCGGACCAACCCGCGGGCGGCGATCTGCGGGTGTGCGGCCACCTCGTTCAGCTCCAGCACCGGCTCGCAGCAGACCTCGAGGCCGGCCAGCCGCTGCTCCCACTCATCCCTTGTGCGCCCCGCGAAGATCGTGGCCAGCTCCTCCCGCAAGCGCTCCTGGACAGCCCCCTCCCCGTACTGCTGCTCGACCATGTCCGGCCTTTCCAGTGCTTCGCAGAGGGCGCCCCAGAACTTGGGCTCGAGGGCAGCCACGGACATGAAGCGGCCATCGGCGCACTCGTAGACGCCGTAGCAGGCGTACTTACCGGTAAGCCGATGCTCTGAAGGAGGGATCCGGCGCCCCTCGGTCTGCACCTGCGAGAGGGGCACGGCCATCCAGCTGAAGGCGCCATCGGTCATGGAGACATCCAGAAACCGGCCGGAGCCACCCCGGGAGACCTCGAGGAGAGCCCCAAGGATTGCGAGCGCAGCGCCCTGGCCACCGCCTCCGATGTCTGCGACCTGAACCGCCAGCGGGTGCGGTCCCTCCCCGGCGCGAGCGTTGAGCGACAGCGCGCCTGCGAGCGCCATGTAGTTGAGGTCGTGCCCCGCCCGTTGGGCCCAGGGCCCGGACTGTCCGTACCCCGTGATCGCGCACATGACCAGCCGGGGATTGAGCTCTCGGAGAACCGACCAGCCCAACCCCAACCGGTCCATCACGCCAGGCCGGTTCCCCTCCACCACCACGTCAGCATCGCGGGCCATCTCCTTGAAGAGCTCCCGGCCCGCCTCGGACTTCAGGTTGAGGACCAGGCTCCGCTTGTTCCGGTTGAGCGCGTTGAAGAGGGCGCTCTGACCATCGATAAGGGGCGGATACCAGCGCATGTAGTCGCCCGAGCCCGGGGGTTCGACCTTGATGACGTCGGCCCCCATGTCCGCCAGCAGGAGCGAGCAAAAAGCTCCCGGCAGCAATCGGGTGAGATCGAGCACGCGCACGCCGTCGAGCGCCATCAACGGCAATTCTGGCGATTACGTAGAAAGCTCTCCCTGGTCGGGGTAAAGTACCCGCAACCGGCGGAATCTCCGGGATGGAACCTTCCCCACACCTGGCCGACATCACGATCAAGGTGCCCGGCCCCTTTGCGGGGGTGTCGGACCTGGGTTTCAGCGCGCGATACCCTCGGCAGCCTTTCCTCGAGCCGATGCGAGACGTCCCGCTCTGGATCGAGGGCCCGGCGGGGCCCATGCGCCGGCTGGCGACGAGGCTGCAGATGCTCGCCTCGCAGGTCCAGGCGCCTCACGGTTGGACCGACCCAGTGATGCTCACGGACGAGGTTGCGGTGATGGCCTTCCAGGATCGCTCGGCGGCCGGCCCGACTACCGTGGCGGCACCGGTGGGGGCCCTCGACTATGTCCTCAACCTGGTTCGCCCGGTGGTCTTCCCCTTCCTTCACGACTGCGCGGAGGTCGCCCACCTGCGACTCACAGAGCGCATCGACCTGGTCGTCCACCAGGCTGACCGGGCGGTCGCCGACCTCACCCTACGCTGGGACCAGGTAGTCCACGCCAACGGCGAGGACCTGCTAAGCGCCTAGGCCCGACGAAGCCCCCACGCCCATCTCACGTCGTCACTTGATAGGCCGGATTCACTCCGGCCGAATGAGTCCCGCCCCCCGAAGCCCAAAAGTGACTCCCGCGAGGAGGGTGGGTCCGTGGGTGGAACCTGGGTTCCCCCCGCGCCGTTTATCGCGTCGGGCTGGGACTGGCTGTGGGGGAGGCGCTTGGGGAGGCGCTGGCGCTTGGTGTGGCTGATGCGGTGGCGGCCGGAACGGGGCCCGAGGCGCCCGCCGCGGAGCCGGCATGGCCAAAGTAGAGCGCCAGGGGAACGGCCACCATGCCGACCAGCACGGTCAGGACGAAGCTGACGGCGCCCCACTCCCTGACCAGGAAGGAACGATTCACTAAGAGGGCGATTCTAGACAGGCTGCCACGGCGGCCGCTCGCGGTAGACTAGAAGTCTTCCTGCTCGGCGCCCTCGCCTTCCTTGCGGCGCTGGTTCAGCAGGCGCAGGAAGTCCTGGCCACGGGCCAGTGCCTTCCACCGCTCGGGGAAGAAATCCTGAGCCAGGATGGTCCGGTCGTGCAGCTGATAGACGGTGACGCACCACTTGTTGAGGGTGCGCGCCACCTCGACCTCGAACTCCTTGTCCGCGGTCTCGTAGCGAACGACCTTGTCGTCGTCGAACCGTCGTTTTCCTGACACTGCCATAGCAAGAAATCCGGGCTGGGGATACGCAATCGCATTTGAGCGGTCCACCGATTATACCGACGGCCGCTGAGGGCGCCCAGCCGGTCAGCCGCCCACCTCTGAGGCGTCCACCAGCTCCCGGACGACCGCCAGCATCTGCTCCCGGAGGTCGTCGCGCTGGAGCGCCAGCGCCAGATTGGACCGCAGATAGCCCTGGACCGTCCCCGTGTCGTAGTAGTCGCCCTCGAACTCCCATGCCACGACGCGGCCCTTTCCGAGGGTCTGGCGGATCGCGTCGGTGAGCTGGATCTCCTTCCCGGTTCCCGGCGGCGTCTCGGAGATCGCCGTCAGCACCTCCGGCCGGAGCACGTAACGGCCGAAGATGGCCAGGTCGCTGGGGGCGTCATCGAGGTCCGGCTTCTCGACCAGGTCCACCACCTCGTGGAGGCGGCCCTCAGATGCCCCTGTGGCAATGATCCCGTAGCGGCTGATCTGGTCCCTCGGTACTCGCCGTGTGGCGATCACTGTGGCTCCCGTCTCGGAATAGGCCCGGATCAGCTGGCTCAACGCCGGCTCCGCACCGAGGATCACGTCGTCGGGCAGCAGCAGCGCGCAGGGCTCGTCCTCGACCAGCCGGTGGGCGCAGCCCACGGCGTGGCCGAGGCCCAGGGGCTCCTTCTGCTGCACGTAGACCAGCTGGACGCGGTCGGTGAGGGCGTCCACGTCGGCGAGGATGTCCAGCAAGTCCTTCTTGTCCCGCTCGGCGAGGTAGAACTCGAGCTCCCGGGAGCGATCGAAATGGTCGACGATGGCGCGCTTGCCGCCGCCGATGACCATGACGACCTCCTCGATCCCGGAGTCACGGGCCTCCTCGACGCCGTACTGGATGGTCGGCTTGTCGAGGAGCGGAAGCATCTCCTTGGGCTGAGCCTTGGTCACCGGCAGGAACCGCGTCCCGAGGCCGGCCGCGGTGATTATCGCCTTGCGAACCGTGCTTCGAGTCATGGCCGACAATGTAAGGGGTGGCAACCTTCGAGAGCGTGACCCCAGGTCTGGAGGGGAGGGTCGAGCGGGTCATCGACGGCTCTCTGATGACCACGCACGTGGGGGGCAAGGGGCTCTTCGCAACCCCCTCCATGATCCTGCTCATGGAGCAGACGTCGCATGGCTCGGTGGAGGAGAGGCTCCCCGGGGGCTACACCACAGTCGGTTACGAGGTCTGCGTTCGCCACCTGGCCCCGGCGGCCGAGGGTGAGACGGTGGTCGTGACCAGCCGCCTGCAGGAGGTCGACCGGAACCGCCTGCTCTTCGACGTCGAGTGCCGCAAGCAAGACGTACTGGTCGGCAGCGGCACCCACCGCCGGGCCATCGTGCCGGCGCTCAGCTAGGTCCGGATCAACCGATTCGCGGCGAGCAAGTTGGTGTCCAGGTGCGCCAGATCGTGGTCGGCGCCGAGCACCGGAGTGAGCGCAGCCTTAGCTGCGTGAACGAGGAGCGCAGAAGCTGACCCGCGAGATGGTGTGCATGGGCGCCAAGGCGCCGTCGTGGATCGGTGGATCCGGGCTAGGTCCGTGGCCGGCGCTCCGAGGCCGCCTTCCGCTTCTCGCCGAGGTGGATCGCCAGCTTCTTGAGGCCCGCGTTGTCCACGACCATCCTGGCCGGCCTGGTCTTGCGCTCGCGCGCTTCGACCCGTGCCCGTTCACGGCTCGAAAGGCGGTCGAGATCGTCCATCAGGAGCGATCGTACCCGGCCGCCTAAGATGTAGCTGGCTTGGGCCAGACGATCAGTACGCGTGCCAGGACCCCGACGGCCTCTGTCGACGCCGACTCCGTTGAACGGGCCGCCGCCGACCTGAGGCCCTATCTGGAGCCGACGCCGCTCCAGCATTCGCAAGCCTTCACCAGTAAGGCCGGCTGCCACGTCTACCTGAAGGTGGAGAGCATCCAGCCGACCAGGGCATTCAAGGTTCGAGGCGCCCTCACCAAGCTGCTCCGGATGGGGCGCGAGGAGCGGGCCGCGGGCGTGATCACGGCCTCGGCTGGCAACCATGGACAGGGCGTCGCCTACGCCGCCCAAGCTTTCCACGTGCCGGCCACCGTGTACGTCCCCGAGAACGCCAACCCGCTCAAGGTGGAGGCGATCAAGCGGCTCGGGGCCAGGGTGATGCCCAGTGGCCGCAGCTACCATGACGCAGCTCTCGAGGCCGCCCGCGCGCAGGCGGCCAGCGGGGCGACCTTCGTACACGCCTTCGACGACCCGGACGTGATCGCGGGGCAGGGCTCAATCGCAGTGGAGCTGCTCGAACAGCTGCCGCAGTTCGACACACTGCTCGTGCCCGTGGGCGGCGGGGGGCTGATCTCGGGCATCGCCCTTTATCTGAAGACGCGCCGCCCCTCGGTCCAGGTGCTGGGGATCGAGCCAGCTGGTGCGGCAGCCATGACGCGCTCCCTGGCGGCGGGTGAGCTTGTCACGCTCGACCGCGTCGGCACCATGGCGGACGGCCTGGCGGCGAGCGCGCCGGGACGTCTCACCCTGGAGATCGCACGGCGCTGCGTCGACCGCATGATCCTGGTCGAGGAGTCCGAGATGCTGCGGGCAATCCGCCTCTTCTTCGAGTGGGAGCACCTGCTCGCCGAGCCGGCGGGAGCCGCCGCGCTGGCGGCGCTCCTCTACCACTATTCGCCGGAGCCGAACGAACGCGTCGTGGTGCTGCTGTCGGGAGGCAACGTGACAGACGACGTGATGATGCGCGCCTTGAAGTCGCGTTAACCTGTTGCGCACGTCAACTGTTCGAAACCAGGTTGGGGTGACCGAATGAAGGCGTATGTATTGATCAACGCTTCCCCAGGCCGAGCGATCGAGGTCGCTCAGAAGATGCAGGGGCAAGCCGGCATCACGGCAGCTGACGCGATCACCGGCGAGTACGACGTCATCGCGGTGTGCGAGGCGGCGGACGTCAACGCGATCGGTCAGCTTATCGTCGAGAAGATCCAGAAGATCGAAGGGGTCTTCAAAACCATCACCTGCTTGGTCGTGACCTAAGGGGCTGGCGGCGCTGACGTCGCCTCCGGTCCGCGGAGACTCTCAGTCTCCGGAACCGGCTCCGATGGCTTCTCCGGACGGCTCGAACGGGCGCCCTGCGCCCATTCCACCAGCTCGCCGCGGGCCTCGTCCAGACTGCCGATCGTCGGCGACCAGGTCAGCTCGCGCCGGCTGAGACCGTCTTCGAAGAGGTGCGAACGGCCGAGGACGTCCATCGCGTACCTGTTTGGCCAGCGTTCACGACCCACCGGCGTTCGCCATTCCCCAAACGCCGCACGCAGATAGGCAATGTCGTAGGGCACGTCCACGAACCGGACCGGGAGCCGAATGGCGTCGACGACGATCTTGAAGAGGTCCCGCCAGCAAGCCGTGAAGCCGCCGAGCAGGTAGGCGTGGCCCGACCTGCCCCGCTGACCGGCCGCCAGGAAGGCGCGGCCCAGGTCCGGGCCGGCCAGGAAGGACCGCTGCGCCCGACCGCCGCCCAACAAGAGAGTCCGGCCGGCGGACAGCTCTGAGAGGAGGCGCTCCGCCAGCGCCTCGCCCGGCCCGAACCCCTGCGCGGGCCGCAGAGTGACGGTCTCGATCCCACGCTGACCGAGCAGCCACTGCTCGTCCCGCGCATGCAGCTTCTCGTAGGCGTGGTAGGGCTTGATGGGACTCTCCTCGAACAGCGGCGATCGAGGCGCCGGCCCCAGCACCTGGGCGGTGGAGAGGTGGACCAGCCGGCGCACGCCCGCCGCCTCGGCCAGGCGCACCAGCTTGACCAGGCGCGGGTCCGGACCCGGAGCGGCACTCAGCCGCAGCAGGGGCGAATGCAGCTCGGCAGCCATGTACACCGTCTCGACACCCGCCATCGCGGTCTCGAGGTCCTCACTCAGCTCCACCCCCCGCACCGGGAAGTGATTGCTCAGCTCGGCGATCGCATACCGGCCCGCGTATTCGGCGGCGCCGATCACCAGGTGCATTTGAATGTGCGCCGAAGTCTAGTCAGTTCGAGATCGAAGTCGATCCTCCATCCGGTTCGGCTTCGGCAGCCGCCGCCTCCGGGGCCGGCGAGATCGGGGCCGGACGGCGCCGCCGCCCGCGCCAGGGCAGGCGAGCGGCCAGACGCTTCATCCGGCCGGGCCGAGTGAGATCGGGTGCGCCGTCGAGCGCGCTGAGGATCGCCCCGCGCACGCTCTCCACCATCCGCTGAACCTGCCGGTTCAGAGCCCACAAGCGGGGCGGGTCTGGGCGAATGGGCGGGCCGATGGAGACCTCGACCCGGCCGAAGAGACGCAGCCGGTCCAGCCCGGAGATCGCGACCGGGACGATCGGGACCCCGGCCTGGAGAGCAAAGTGCGCCACGCCGCGCTTCAGCGGGAGCAGCTCGCGACCGCGCGAATAGCGGCCCTCGGGGAAGATGAGCACGATGCCGCCTCGCTGGAGGACCTGGTAGACGCCGGCGACTCCTCGCTCGTCGAGCTCGCCCTGGTGGGGTTGGATGGGAAAGACGCCGAACAGGGGAATCAGCCAGCGCTTCCAGCGCCGGTTGAAGACGGTGTCCCGCCGAGCCATCGTGTAGATCATCGGCAGCTTGGGAAAAGCGGCGACGATGAAGATCGTGTCGTACCAGGCCTGGTGGTTGCTGGCTATCAGGAAGGGTGGCGGGGGAATGTTCTCCAGGCCCTCGACGTGGAACCTGAAGAGGAGCCGCACGAGGTACCGCGTGAGAAAGAAGACCACCCGGTAAGCCCGGGGAGGCCGGTAGGGGGCGCCATGGAGCAGAGGGTCGACCGGGCGTGCCGCTGCCTCCCGGTACTCGGGTCCGGTGTAGACGGCATCAGCCGGTGAGGAAGGACCGGAGGATGCGGTTGAACTCATCTGGCCTCTCAGCCTGCGGAGTGTGACCGGCGCCCTCGATCACGGCAAGGCGAGACCCGGGAAGATCGCGGTGCGCTCTTTCGGCGTGCTCCAGCGGAAACAGCTGGTCGTCAGCTCCCCAGATCAGAAGGACAGGCAGCCCCGTCTTGCGAAGCCTGGCCACCAGCGGGGGCCCCTGGAGCAGCGAGCCAGGGCGGGTCAGGGAGCGCACAGTGGCCAGGTAGGCCTGGTGATAGCCCTCCGCTTCGTGGAGCTCCCGGAGGTCGGCAAGGTAGGCGTCGTCCATCGTCCGCTCGAGGTCTCCGCCCATGTAGCGCCGAGCCAGGCGCCTTATGGAGCTCCCGGGCGACCTCTGGAGACCGCTGCGGAGCAATCCCATCATGGCTTCACCGACGCGCGGAAGCGTCAACAGCGGGTAGGCGATGCGCAGGTTCGGCCGGCCCAGGCCCAACGAGTTGACGAGCACCACCTTCTCCACCAGCTCCGGGCGCCGGATGGCGAGCTCCATCACCACACGTCCACCAAGGGAGGCGCCCACCAGCACCGGCGGTCGGAGGCGTAGGGCCCGGAGGTAGCCCTCCAGCGTTCGGGCGAAGAGCGGGATCCCATATCTCACTGACCGTTTCTCGCTCCGGCCAAAGCCGGGGAGGTCGGGCGCGAGCACCCGTCGGAAGCCGGCCACGCTCTGGAGATTGAATCGCCACTCGATGTAGCCCGAGGAGCCCAATCCATGGACGAAGACCACGGGTGGACCGCCTCGGCCGCCGAAGGTGTGATGGAGGCGCAGCGATCCCGCCTCTACGAAGCCCGAGCGCAGCTCCCGAGGACGGTGCCTCGTACCCTCCGCATCCCCGAGCGCCATGAAGAGAGCTTATTGAGTCGCCCGGGTCCCGCCTTTTCCGGAGGCAGCCTGGGCCCGGGCCCGGGCCCGGGCTCCGGCCGGGTCCGGAGGCGGTATCCCGCGGCAGATCTCGCCGGCCTCGAACCGCAACTCCTCGGAGCCGCTCGCCACAGTGATGCCTCCGGCCCCCATAGCGCGCCAATCGGAGTCCCGCCAGACGGTGGCCGTCCGTTCGTCGACGCCGAGCAGCGTCATCGCCGGGAGATCGCCGAACTGCCAGCGGGGACCGAAGCGCTCGTAGTGCGGTATCAGCACGGTGGCCGGGACGAGCCCCAGAGCCGCCACCGCACGCCGCTCGCTGTGGTCCGGCCAGCGGGCCATGACGAGCGTGCGGTCGCAGAGCGCCATCGCCCCGGCCGAGGAACCCGCCAGCGCCGCACCCGCCTCCCAGGCGTCAAGCATCGCCCGCCAGACGAGCGAGCCGGCCAGAACGCGCGCCACCAGTCCGGGGTCACCCCCGGTCAGGTACAGCAAGCCGGCCTCCGAGGCCCGCTCCGCCAGCTCTTTTGAGCCGGCGTCCCTCCGGTTGTAGACGGGCAGCTCCTCGACCTCGAGGCCGAGCCCGGAGAACCAGCGACTGGCGGTGGCCACCGCCAGGTCCGGCCGCTGGCGAGCCGCCGCGGTGGGCACTATGTAGGATCGCCCCCGGGCCGCCGCTCTGACCAGCTCCTGGTCCTGAGGCTCGTTGCCGGGACGAAACTCGTCGCCGCCGTTGAGGACCAGCAGGCCTGGCATGGCCGTAGGATATGGCGGTGCCAGCCCCCCACGCCCCGGCGCCGAGTGCGCCGGACGGCGCCGCCCGGCGCCGCTTGCAGCTGGCGGCCCGCACGCCGAACCTTTCCCGAACGTCGCAGCCCTGATGTTCGCCACCATCGTCATCGACCTCGACCCCAACCTGGTGCGCATCGGTCCGCTCGTGGTGACCTGGCACGGGCTGTTCAGTCTCCTCGGCATCCTGGCCGCGGCCCGGGTGGGCCAGTTCCTGCTCCGGCAGGAGGGCGTGGGAGGGGATCGCATCTACGACATGGCGGTCTGGATGGTGATCGCCGGCCTGATCGGGGCCCGGCTGCTCTTCGTCTGGGAGAATTACAAGCTCTTCGAGGGAGCCTGGCAGCGTGTCTTCTTCCTGAACGAGGGGGGCATCAGCCAGTGGGGCGGCATCTTCGGGGCTCTCCTGGGCGGGTACCTGTGGTGCCGGCGCAACGCCGTCGACTACCGGCAGGTGCTGGACGCGGCCGGTCCCGCCAACGCGCTCGGCTTCGCCATCGGCCGGATCGGCGATGTGATCAACGGGGAGCACCACGCCATCGCCTCCAATCTGCCCTGGGCGGTCCAGTACGTGAACGAGAACACCCTCGGCGAGCCCGGCAAGACCGTTCACCCGGAGGTTGGCTATGAGCTGATCTTCAACCTCCTGGTCTTCGCCACCTCGCTGCTGACCTGGAAAGCGTTCAAGGCCCGATTCCCCCCCGGCGTCACAGGGCTGATCTGGCTCTCCGTCTACGCGATCGGACGGTTCTTCCTCAGCTTCCTGCGCACCGACCCCTTGGTTTTCGGACTGCGCCAGGCGCAGTGGGCATCCGTGGCCATGGTCCTCGTCTCCGTGGTAGGGATAGCCATCTGGATGCGCCACCGCCGCCCCACACCACGCGAGAACGAGACCGAGACCGAAACCGAAACCGCGCCCGCCCGCTAGGAAAAAGAAACACCCCTCCCGCTTGCGGGAAGGGAGGTCCGTTCCTAGATGGTGTGGCCGGCGGCGGCGGCGCGGCGGCGGGCTTCCCGGAGTACGTGGGGTGGGCGGAGGAAGCGGCGCGCGAATGTTGAGCCCGAGCTGACCAGCGGCCGCACCGCGGCCTCAGCGGCCGGGTTTCGCTTGATCCCGTAGAGCTCCACCGCATGATCGGGAAGCACCGAGACCGTGGCCTGCCCCGCCACCCACCAGACCGGCCGGCGCCAGGGCGGCAGCGGCGGATGCAGCACCGTGTCGAGAGCCTCGAAGGAGTGCTTGGTCGCGACCAGCTCCCACCGGAGTGACTCGATGAAAGCCTGGTTGCCCGCCTCTGTTGCCGGCACTTGCGGCGGACTGAGGCCCACAAGCTCCGCCTGGCGCACCATCTCGCCCACGTAACGGTCAGCCTCGTCCGCCATCAGCGGGCCGACGAACCGCCGGTAGGCGGCCAGGAACGACTCGACCAGGGTGGTGTGAATCCAGAGCAGCAGCACGGGATCGTCAGCGGCGTAGGGCCGGCCGGTCACCCGGTCCACTCCGCGTATCGGGCGGTGAATGGCCTGCACCCTGCTTCCCAAGGCCTGGGCCTGACGGGAGGAGCCGAAGATGGTGGTCACCACGTAGTTGCTGGTCCGCGCGTAGCGGCCCCAGACGTCCTTCTTATAGTCGCTGTGGTCGACCACCGCCGCGATGGCGAGCGGATGCAGAGCCTGCACAATGAGGGCGCGTAGGCCGCCCACCAGCATGGCCGGCTCTCGATGTAGCCGCCAGGCCATGGAGCCCGGCCCGAAGAGACCGAAGTCGCCGCCCGGGTGGGTCGATGGCACTCCCTCAATCCTGCGCGGTCGGAGAGAGCCCTTCTGATCCAATCCAGGCCGGTTTCGAAGGGCGCTCACCCCTCCAACAACCGGACCGCCCGGGCCGGCGATTCCGGGTCGTGGCGAAAATACACATGCACCTCCTCTCTGCTCTCGCATTCGGCGCGCAGCTCCCGCCGCCAGCGTTCCAGGGCGGCCGAATCGTAGTCGCGGCGCAGCCGGTAGTAGGCGAAGCCGGAGAGCTCGAGCCGCGGCGCCTGGGGCCATTTCTCCTGGTCCGTCACCACCAGCGCAGCCTGGTGCCGCCGCAGGACGCCGTATACGTCCTGGCTGAACCAGGAGTCGTGGCGGAACTCGACGGCCGCCCTGACGCCCAGAGCGGCCAGGATTCGTTCGAGCAGGCCGGGGTCCGCGAGCCGAGTGGGCGGGAACTGCACCAGAACGGGACCGAGCCGCGAGTCCAGCTCCCCGAGGCGCCGGCCGATCTCGCGGGCCAGTCCCTCTCGATCGAACGCGTCTCCCGAGTAGGTGAGACCCCGGTGCGCTTTGAAGCAGAAGCGGAAGCGCTCTGGCACCGTCGCGGTCCAGCTGGCCAGCGTGGCCGGCGGTGGGGTCCGGTAGAAGCTTCCGTTCAGCTCGACGCCGTTCAGCTGCTCGGCGTAGAAGCCGAGCATGGCCGAGGCGGCCAATCGGGCCGGGTAGAAGCCGCCTCGCCAGGCGGGGTAGCTGAAGCCGGAGGTCCCGGCATAGAGGACGCCTATCGGGAGACGACGCCCTCGGCGAGGGCGCGCGCGCGAAGCTGGCCGCAGGCCGCCTCGCTCTCACGGCCCCGGGTGTCACGAACGGTGACGTTGAGGCCGCGGGCGCGCAGCTGACCCGCGAAGAGGCGGATGCTTTGGCGGTCGGGCTCCCGAAAGGGCGTGTCGGGAACCGGGTTGAAGGGGATGAGGTTGACGTGCGCGAGGCGGCCACGCAGCAGCGCAGACAGTTCCCGAGCGTCCCGCTCGGTGTCATTGACCCCCGCCAGAAGGACCCACTCGTAGCTCACGCGTCGCCCGGAACTCCTGGCAAAATCGTCCGCGGCGGCCAGCAGCTCCCGCAGCGGATACCGGCTGTTGATCGGCACCAGGACGTCGCGCAGCTCGTCGCGGGCGGCGTGGAGGGAGATCGCCAGCGTCACCGGGAGGTCCTCTTCGGCCAGACGACCGATCCGCGGCACCAGGCCCGCCGTGGAGACGGTGATGCGCCGGGGGCTTATCCCGAGTCCGTCGGGGTCGGCAATCCGCCGCACCGCGTCGACGACGGCCGCATAGTTGGCCAGCGGCTCACCCATGCCCATGAAGACGACGTGGGAGAGCCGGCGGCCCTCCGCCTCCAGCCCGCGGGCGGCGTCGGCCGCCTGGTCCACGATCTCGTTCGCCTTCAGGTTGCGCCCGAAGGGGCCCTGGCCCGTGGCACAGAAGGGACAGCCGATCGGACAGCCCACCTGGGAGGAGATACACAGCGTGGAACGGCTCGGGTAGCGCATGACGACGGCCTCCACCGTGTACCCGCCGTCGAGCTGGTACAGCACCTTGGTCGTCAGCTCGTCGTCCGCCTGGCTGCGACGGACCTCCTGGAGCGAGCTGGAGCGAAACGCCGCGGCGAGCCCGGCGCGCAGCTCGGCCGGCAGGTCGGCCATGGCCTCGAAAGCGGACCCTCGGGCCAGCCAGCGCCGGATCTGCCGAGTCCGGTAGCCCGGCTCCTCGCGATCCCGGAGCCACGCCGAGAGCTCTTCGGGGGAGAGCTCGGTGATCGAGGGGCGGGGTGGAGCGTCGACCGTCACACGGCTACGATACGGCTCGGTGCGCGCGCTCCGGCCGCTGGCCACGCTGCTGCTGCTGCTGGCGCCGCTCAGTCTGGTGGCGGCCGCCACGCCCAGCGACGGCGCGCCGCCGAGCGGCCGCGACGCTCGGGGGCTGGCGCCGGGTGGCGCGCAGCCCGCGCAGATGACGGTGGACGATTGGATCCGCGTCCTTCCCGCCCCCTCCCCGGCTGATGGCTGGTCGCCGGGACCGGGCCCGCGTATGGCATGGCCCCTGCAGGGAACGCTGACCCAGCCCTTTGGCTGCACCGGCTTCGCCCTCGAACACCCGCAGCAGGGGTGCCCGGCCTTCCACACCGGCATCGACCTGGCCCAACCTGAGGGCACGCCCATCCGGGCGGCGGAGCCGGGCCTCGCCTATCCCCTCGCCGATCCTGCGCGCTACGGGAACTACGTCCTGGAGCAGGAGCGAGCCGGCTACGCGACCGTGTACGGGCACATGGTGCGGACCAACGTCGCCTGGGGCCAGCCGGTCCAGGCGGGCGACGTCCTCGGTTACGTGGGAACCACCGGCAACTCCACAGGTCCCCATCTTCACTTCGAGGTCCGCTTCGGCGGCACTCCACTGAACCCAGTCCCCTACCTCCAGGGCGCCCCCACCGATCCCTACCCCGTGCCGGAGGGGTGGCCTGGCGCAGCCCGCGACGACTGGCGGGGAATCCGCTAGCAGCGCGTGCGTGTGGTCAGGTGAGGGCGTAGACCCCCTCCCGGTCGGCGACCATGCCCTCCTCGATCAGCTTGCGCAGGTGGGCACGAAGGGTCATCTCGGCCGCGCCCAGCAGCGCCTCCTGCTGCCCCACCTCGGCGCCGTAGATGCGCCTGGTCAGCTCTTTGGCCGTTCCGGGACCCTCGCCCAGCTCGTCGATGACCTGGCGCTCCCGGCCCAGCCGGTGCTCCTGGTACTCGCGGATCTTGGCGCCGGCCTCCAAAACCGGGTCCCAGTGCCCAGGAAAGAGCATCCGCGGCTGCAGCGCCGCCACCCGCTCCAGCGAACGTAGGTAGGCCGCCACGTCCCCTTCCGGGTAGGTCACCATCGAGCTGCCCCGGCCGAGGATGAGGTCGCCGGTGAACAGGACGCGATCGTCAGGCATCCAGAAGGCCAGGTGGTCGGCGGCGTGACCCGGTGTGTGAAGCGCGGTTAGATTCAGACCGCCCAGCCTGACCACGTCGCCGTCGGACAGCTCCGGGTACCTGGTGACCCGCGCCAGGTGCAGCGCCGCGAGCCGGTCGGCCAGCCCCAGGTGATCGGCATGGGAATGGGTGACCAGGACCGCCCCCACGGCCATTCCGCCCAGCGCCCTCTGGATGGCCGACAGGTGCTCGTCATCGTCCGGCCCGGGGTCGATGACGATGCCGGCAGGTGGGTCACCCAGCAGCCAGGTGTTGGTGCCCGGGCCGGTGAACGGCCCCCCGTTCTTGGCCCGAACGCGGCGGACAGTCGCCACCTCAGTCTCTCTTTTCAGACCGCGGGAAGGTAGACGTCGGCGCGGTCCGGCCGGCCGGCATCCAGCCAGCCCTCCAGGTGGGTGTCGACCACGTAGCGGACCAGCGGCTCCCCCAGCTCAGGGATGGCCAGGGGCCGGCGCTCTGGCGATGCATCGATCTGGAGCCGCCACCACTTTCCGATCAGCTCGCACTGGATCACCGAGCCCGGCCCTCCCATCCAGTCATAGGCTCGCGCCAGCCCTTCAACCAGCACCGACTCGGGCGCGCGCACGATCGCGTCCTGCGGCAGCGTCCGCTCAGCCCCCGGCGCGGCGAGGTTCAGCACGGCGCCGATCACGAATGCGCGGGCGGGGTCGACGGGGTCGAGGGCTACCGCCTCCAGGGCGAGCGCCTTCCGAGCCAGGTCCTGCGCCTGGTCGTGGATCTCCTCGAACTGCTGGCGGCCGAAGGAGGCCTGGCGAGCCGACTCCTGGAGGGCCAGTGCCGAGGACCGCACCTTGTGCGCCAGGCGCCGGACCAGGTAGGCGCGGCGCTCATGGGTGAGGCGGAGACCCTCGTCGACGGCCCGCCGTGCGGCGCCTCGGGCGGGAGCCCCGGGCGGTGCCCACCCCACCAGCCGGCCGTTGTGGCGAAGCTCCTCCCAGGGGCCCCCCGCAGGTGGGAACAGGGAGTCGGCGGGACCGTGTCGGCGCCCGCTGCGAACCTCTTCCAGTCCTCCTCCAACGCGCACCCAGAAGGGGTCCTCGGCCTGCATCGCCAATTCAGCGTGCCGCCCGCAGGGCGGGAAGGGCGCGCCTGCTTTGGGTCCCCGGCTCGGCGGGCACCGTGAACATGAATACGGTCCCCGCGGGCCCGGTCTCCGCCAGCCAGATGCGACCCCCGAACGAGCGCTCGACCACCAGCCGGCAGAGATAGAGACCGAGGCCAAGACCGCCGCGTGACCGGTTCCGTCCGGCCGGACCGGTCTTGTGGAACAGCGTCTGCCGGAGCTCGGCGGGCAGGCCACCGCCCTGGTCTGCCACGCCAACTTCGAGAAAGTCACCCCGCAGGATGCCGCTGACGCGGACACCGCCGCCCTGGGTGTACTCGAGGGCGTTACCGATCAGGTTGGTGAGGACCTGGTCCAGGTGCGTCTGCTCGCATCGCGCGTCCGCGAGCCCTTCTTCCAGGTCGACGGTCACCGATTCCACCCTCGAGCCGTACCGCTGCCGAAGGCTGCGCAGGACCGAGTGGAGGAGGGTGCGGAGCGAGACGGGGGCGGGGTTCGGCTCGAAGCTCTGGGTTTCGAGCTTTGAGATGACGAGCTGGCTCTCGACCAGGTTGACGAGCCTCTCCGACTGCTCGTAGGCCTCCTCGACGAGGACTCGGCGGCGCTGGAGATCGATCAGCTCACCCCAGGTCAGAAGGCCGGCCATCATCCCCCGCATTGCCGCTGCGGGACTTCGCACCTCGTGGCCGATCGCTCTCAGCATCAGATCCTTCGCCTCCAACACCAGGTGCTCCTGGGTGATGTCCTCATGCAGGGTCAGCACGCGGGCCGGTTGCTCCTCGGAGCCCGGGATGGGAACCCGGCGCACCTGCACCACCGTGCCCCGCTGGGGCAACCGCAGCTCAAGAGGTCCGCTGCCGGTGCTCTCTGAGTCGGCCAGCACCACCGCGCCCGCCTGCTCGAGAAGGTGCTGAGCCGGCCTGCCCGTGATAGCGGTCGCTTCAACTCCGTAGACTCGCTCGACCTCCGGGTTGGCGTAGAGGGCGTTGCCGGCGGCGTCCTCCAGAACCACCCCCAGGGGCGAGTGGGCGAGGATGGTGCCCATCATCCGAGCCTGCTGATTCAGCTCTCCCACCAGCTGGAGCCGCCCGAGAACCAGCGCCGCCTGACCGGCGAGCACGGTCATCAGCCGGTGGGTCTCCCCCGCCGAGGTCCCGGCATCCGCGGTCAGCATTCCGACCATCTGGTCGGCGACGACGATCGGTGTGGCGAAGACTCCGATGCCGTCCGCCGAGATCGGACGCAGCACCCGCCGCACGCTGCGTACCGGCGGCCGCGAGCCGCCACCGACCAGGCCCCGAAGCCTGTCTGCCGGCAGCCGCCGTCCGGCTCGCCCGGCCGCCTGGCACACCATCTCGTCGCCCTCGAGAAGCCAGAGCATCCCCCTGGATCCGCTCAGGGCCCGCTCGACCAGCCGGCTCATCTGGCTGCGGGCCCGCTCGGGCCGGGCGATGTCCAGGCTGGCAAATCGAGCCACCGCCTCCAGCGTTCGGATCCGGCCACGGGTCTCCGCCACCAGGCGGGAGTTCTCGATCGCAATGGCGGCATGCCGCTCGAAGTCGGCCGGGCGCTCGAGCAGCGGATCAATGCCGCCGGGGAGGCGAACCGAGCCGAGCGCGCCCACCAGGCGATCGCCGTACCAGAGCGGAATCAAGGTCCACTCCAGGCCAGACCGGACGCCATTCAACACCCCCGACGGCGGCTCTCTCCACGACCTTGCGGCCGAGCGGCCCGACCAGGTGAGCACGCTGCGCGCAGCGGAACGGCCGGTAGCGGCGTGGGATGTGACGCGGCCGTCGTCGTCGAAGGCCCAGCAGGCGGCGCCGGCCGACTCCAGCATGTTCCGAGCCTGATCAGCCACGCTGGCCACCACCTGGTCGAGGTCGTGGCCGGCCAGAGCCGCCACCTCCTGCACCCTGACCGAGTGCATGAGAGCCATCTCGTTGGCGCGGTGCAGCCGCACCGTTCGCAGCATTATCGCGACCACCGGCGCGGCGCTCTCCAGCAGCTCCACCTCGGGCGCGACAAAGGGCCGATCGTCGTGGCGCTGCGCGGAGATCGCCCCGATGACCCGTTCACCCTGGAAGAGGGGAACCCACAGCACCTGTTTGGGGACGCGCGTCCCCCCCACCTGCCAGCCGGCAACTGGTCGGAGCAGCTGAAGGTCAGGGGGCGTCGCTTCGCTTATGGTCAGGCGCTCGTCGATCAGACGCTTGAAGTAGTTCGTGCGTTCAACGGGGCGTGGTGCCAGAGGCCTGGCCTGGCCGCTGGGGGCTCGAGCATAGCCCGTCAGGTGACCCTCCGCGCCCAGGTAGGTCAGCGCCACGTAGGAGGCGTCCATCGGCCCCACCATCGCCGCGAAGAGCGCTTCGGCGACCTGCCGCTCGTCGGCGGCCCCGGCAGCCCCGGTCTCCAGGACGTGGAGGGCCTCCAGCCGCCGCCGCTCGTTTTGGGCGGCGTTGAAGTGATCGGCTGTGGCGAGCGCCAGGCTCACCTGTGCCGCGACGTCTTCGAGGAGGCTGACGTGCCAGTCGTCAAAGGCATCCACGCGGGAGGACTGCAGAGAGAGCAGCGCGGTTACCTGGTCACCCTGCAGAACCGGCACCCAGACGACAGACCCAGAGGCGGGGCGGCGCCCCTGGCCAGAGCCTGCGACGTAAATCAGAGCGCCACCGGCGATGGATGACCCGTCAGCGGCGGGAGCGGCGCGCTCGAAGGAGCCGGCCCGGCGAGAGCGGCGGGTGAGGACGGGGCGGCCCTGCTCGTACGCCTCTGTGGCGAGGCCCGCGGCGGTAAGCGAGACGGGAGCAAGCTGCCGGTCCTCACCAGAGGCGTAAACGTGGGCGAGGGCGGTCGGGCCCTGAGAGCCGTGCTCGACAGTGGCCAGTGAGAAGAGGTCGAACTCCAGGTGGCGGGACAGCTCCTCCCGCAGCGTGCGCACGATCGACCAGCTGTCCCGGCTCGAGGCGAGCTTGCGCCCCACCACGTTCGCCACCTCGAGCCTCCTGCGCTGAGCTTCGAGAGCGGCATAGGACCAGGCGTTGCGCAGGGCAAGCGAGACCTCGTCGGCCACCTGCTCCAGGAAGGCGACCGTGGATGCCTCGTAGGAGCCGGCCTCGGGCGACTGAACCGAGAGCACTCCGAGGACCTTTGCCTGCTCGAGGATCGGCAGCCAGGCCTGGGAACGACGCCCGGACTCCGGTCCGTTCCCCAGCTTGAGCTCTGACCTGCCGCTGCGAAGCACCCCGCGCACGGGTCCCGATCTCACCGATTGCCGCGAAAGCTTGACGCTCTGAAAGACCCCGTCCCGGTTCAGCGTCAGCAGGCGGAAATGGCCGCCCGCGCCGTCCTCGCGCACCACAAGCTCCAGCGTCTCGACCGGGATCAGGGGAGCCAGGGTGGAGTTAAGCGCCCTGACCACCCCCTCCAGGTCATGGACGCCAGACAGCGCTCGAGCAACTGCGTTCAGCGCTGAGAGCCGAAGCGCCTGGTTGCGAGTCACTTCGTTGAGGTGCGCGTGGCTGACCGGGACGCCGAGCTCTGAATAGAGCATTTGCACTATCTCGGTCTCAGTGGTGCAGGTAGCCAAAGTGCGGCGCAAAGTGTCGATCAGGTTGCGCCGCTCGCCATGCACGGCTACGTCCGTCTGACTCAAAGCCCTCCGTATACTGCGCGAAAACCGTGCCGTTTACGCCGCCCAAACCTCTGGAACCACCCCCGGAGGACCTGAAAGGGTCCACCGTGCTCGTCGTGGACGACGAACGAGCGTGGCGCGTGATCCTGGAGACCGACCTTCACATGCTCGGATACCGGGTCGCCATGGCCGAGGACGCCGTCGAGGCCCTTGAGAGGGCCGAGACGGATCCGCCCGACGTGGCCATTATCGACCTCATGCTCCCCGAGCCGATGGATGGCCGGGCCTTGTTCTCTGAGCTGCGTGCCCGGGGCATGGGCGTACCAGTGGTCTTCTACACCGCTTATCCGGTCTTCGGGGAGCCGCCCAATGACCCGGACATCCTGGGCTACATGAGCAAGGCGGTCGATCGGGCAGATCTCTACGCGCTGCTTCCGCCGGCGATCAGAAAGAGACGCGGTGCAAGTGAGGGTCCGCCACCCGCGGCCCGGTGAACGAGTGGGCAGCTTGGCAAAGCCAAGCCGATCGCGATCGTAATCTTGAAAAGCGAGCGTCCTCACGCCATAGTTCGCCAATCAGCCACACGCATGCGATCGTTTGGTGGAGTCCGGGATGCTGAGGACGCGGCCCCGTCTCTCCCCGCCTCCCCTGCCGCCTGGGCTGGAGGTATACCGTCCACCAGAGGTCATCGGTTCCTCCGTGCTCATCGTCGAGGACGAGATCCCGATGCAGTCGCAGCTCCGATTGGACCTGACCGACCTGGGCTACCAGGCCAAGGTCGCCGGCTCGGCGAATGAAGCCCAGCAGCTCCTGACCCGCGAAAGGGTCGCCGGCGTGCTGCTCGATCTCGTCCTCGACGAGGGTGAGGAGGGCGGGTTCGAGTTGCTGCGCTGGATTCGACAGAACCACCCTGGCCTGCCGGTCATCGTGCTCTCCGCCCAGCAGGTGAGCCCGGTCGCGATTCGGCGGGCTTACGAGCTCGGGGCGAGCAGCTACTTCGTCAAAGGCAACGTCCCCATGGCGCACATCTACTCGGACCTGGCCGCGCGCCTGACGGAGGGCGGCACCGGGCGTTCCGGCCACTATCGGTTCGGGCGCCTCGACTTCGACCCGACGCACAGGACGATGTCGCTCGGCCAGCAAGAGATCCGTCTCACCTCTCAGCAGACGGCCCTGGTCGTCCACCTGGCACAGGGCTCCAAGGCAGCGACGGCGGGCGACCTGATCGCGGCCGGGCTCTTCCGGCCCAACGCGGCCCGCTCGACAGTCCACTCCGCCCTGCTGACGCTGCGGCGAAAGCTCGACGAGCTGGAACCCGACCTCGGCAGCAAGCTCCTCCACTCAACAGCCAAGGGCTATTCGATAGGCCCGATCGTCTAAAAGCGTGAGGGAGGCAGGCCTCCCCCACGAGCCCCCTCCCGCCGGAGTGACTATTGGGTTTCTGGGGCGGGACTCATACGGCCGGAGTGAATCCGGCCTTTCGAGTGACGCCAGATATTGCGCGGGGGAGGGCATGTGACCTCTCTGGTTTGGATTAGGCTGCGGGGATGGAGATGGTGGTGGAGCCTTCTGCTGACGTGCTGGCGGAGGTTGTTGACAATCGGCGGTCTCTGCACCGGCGGCCGGAGGTCTCTTTCGAGGAGCACGAGACCTCTCGGTTTCTCAGGGAGCGGTTGGCAGACCTGGGCCTGGATGTCCGGGAGTGCCCCACGCCCACGGGGGCGCTGGCTGTCCTGGAGACGGGACGGCCAGGGCGGACGGTCATGCTCCGGGCGGACATCGACGCCCTCCCCATCCTCGAGGAGTCGGGGGTGGAGTTCTCCTCGACCCTCGAGGGCCGAATGCACGCCTGCGGCCACGACGCCCACGCGGCGATCCTGCTGGGCGCCGCGCGAACCCTGGCCGAAAACGTCGACCGGCTGACCGGCTCCTACCTCTTCTGCTTCCAGCCGGCCGAGGAGATCGTGTCCGGGGCCCGGGAGATGATCGCCCGTGGGCTCTTCGAGCGCCACCACCCCGACGTGACGATCGGCCTCCACATGGCCTCCTGGCTGCCCAGCGGCACCGTGATGACTCGACCCGGGCTGTACTGGTCCGGCTCCGACTTCTTCGAGGTGGCGATCCGGGGCCCGGGCGGCCACGGCGGCATGATCAAACGAGCCGGCAACGTCATCTCCGCGCAGGCCTTCTTCATCGAGCGGATCTTCAGCATCGTGGAGGGCCTGGAGCACGACGGCGCGGGCTGCCACTGCAGCGTCGGCGATGTGCGCACTGACGGAGCCTGGAACATCGTCCCCCGGGCCGTGCTGGCCCGGGGGAGCGTGCGCACCTTCACCCCCGATCTGCGCCAGGAAGCCCTTCAGCGGCTGCGCGACCTCCTCCTGGAGACGGACACCGAGTTCCAGGTCAAGTCCAGCCTCGAGCTCACACACGGAACCATCCCCTGTATGAACGATCCGAACGTGACCGGCACGGTCCTGGACGTCGGGCGCCGGCTGATCGGAGAGCGTGCCAGCCTGCTTGGCCAGCCGCTGACGGTCAGCGACGACATGTCCGAGTTCCTGACCCGAATCCCCGGTTGCTACTTCATGGTGGGCGCCCGCCCACCAGACAGCGAGACGCCTCCCGCCCACCACTCGCCCGGCTTCCGCATAGACGAGGCCTCCTTCGCCACCGGCGTCCGAATGATGACCAGCGCCGCCGCCCGCCTGTCCCTCTAGAGCCCTACCCGGCGGCCGCCCAGGACTTCCACCGGGATGCCGGCGCTGGCCTGATACTCTTCTCTGTCACCCAGGCTTCGAGCCTCGTGGACGGCGCAACACTGATTACAACTCTGCAACAGGCGTAGGGCACCTGCGGAGGTATAGTGCCCCTACTGCCATGGTTATCTTCTGGATCTTCGCCGCCCTGGTTTCCCTGTCCGCCTTCGGATACGGACTGGTCCTCATGCAGTGGGGCGTGCTGGGCTCCCTGCTCTTCGCGCTCGCCGCCCTCTTGCTCTCCCGTGGCCTGCTCAGCTGGGCACGCCGCTCCCTGATCCTGCGCGAGCGGATCGCCGACGACGACGACATCAACAAGCGGACGATCGAGACCAACCGCTTCATCTTCTGGCGCCGATTCACCTTCATCGCGATCCTGCTCGTCCTCTACACGGGCGGCGCCGGCATGTTCCTTGGTCTGGCCCCTGGCGAAGCTCTGCTGGCCCTCCCCGCCCTGATCGGCCAGGGGCTGCTCCTGGTGGTGCAGCTGGGCGCGCTGTTCCTGGCAAACTTCGCCCTCTTCTTCGGCCCGTTCATCCTCTTCTCGCGGATGGGGCGGGAGACGCTCGAGCCTGGCGACGCCAACTACGACGTGAAGATCGAGGACGTTCGCGGTCAGAAGTCGGCAGTGGCCGAGATGAGCCGCATCCTGCGCCTCATCGAACACGGCCGGAACTACGTCAGGGCGGGAGGCAAGCGAGAGCGGGGCGTCCTCATGGTCGGCCCGCCGGGCACCGGCAAGACGATGCTGGCCAAGGCCATTGCGTCGAGCCTGCACACCCCGATCCTCATCACTTCGGGCGCCGCCTTCTCCGGGATGTTCATGGGCATGGACATGGTCGCCGTCTTCATGGCCGTCCGGGCCGCCAAGAAGAAGGCGAAGCGCTGGGGCGGCTGCACGATCTTCATCGACGAGTTCGACGCATTGGGCCAGCGCCGCGGCGGCGGGGGTGGTGCCGGGGGCGGCGCCGGCGGCCTTGGTGGCATGTTCGGTGGCGGCTTCCAGATGGGCCTGAACATGCTGCTCGTGCAGATGGACGGGTGTGGACAAGCCGAGCTTCATAAAGAAGGCTTTCCGGCGCTTCGTGAACGTGACTTTGGACGGTCTCTTCATCCCTCGCAAGATCGCCTTCAATGGCACCCGGTGGTCGCTGCGGGTGCCGCAGCTGCGGCCGCCTCGGTACAACCTCTTCTTCGTCGGCGCCACCAACCGGCCGCAGGTGCTGGACGAGGCTGTCACCCGTCCCGGCCGCTTCGGCCGGACGATCGTCTTCAGGATGCCCACGCGGGACGCCCGCAAGGACATCGCGGACCTCTACTTCAACAAGAAGGCGCACGACCCCGACCTCGACACACCCTCACGCCGCGACGAGTTCGCTCGCATCACCGACGGTTACTCGCCGGCCATGATCGAGCAGGCCCTTTCGCTGGCCCTGATGTACGCCTTCGAAGACGGCAGGTCCTACTTCGCCTGGCACGACCTCCGAGAGGCGATGGGCAACATCGAGTCCGGTCTCGCCGAACCTGTGGAGTACAGCGAGCGCGACAAGGTGGCGGTGGCCCGGCACGAGCTCGGACACGCCGTCGCGTCGCGCTTCTTCGAGCCCGAGAAGAGCTCCGTCCGGCTCTCGATCAGGATGCGGTCGGGGTCGCTCGGCCACCACTACAACATCGAGAAGGAAGAGCAGTTCGTGCACTTCCGCTCCCAGACGGCGGGCCGCCTCCGGGGCGGCCTCGGGGCCCTTGCAGCGGAGCGGGTCTTCTACGGCGAGAACTCCTCTGGGGTCTCGATGGACCTGATCCAGTGCACCAGCCTGGCCTGCCACATGGTGGGGGTCTGGGGCATGGGGCCCGACCCGATGGACCCGGGGCTCTCCCGTAAGGCGGCCAACATCGGCGAATACCTGATCTCCCGCGTGGAGGAGATCGGCAGCTCACCGCTGGGACCGGGCAGCGTCAACGGCGCCGTCCTCCACGGAAGCTCGCGGCGGGTGGTCGCGCAGGTGATGGGCGCCGCCTTCATAGACGACTGGCGGCTGATGTACGCAAACCGTGAGGCGATCGACCTGGCGGCCGAAGCGCTGATGGCGCAGGGCGAGCTGGTCGGAGACGAGGTGGACGGCGTGTTGGAGTCCGTCGGGCTGCGACCCCCGGACTCCAGCACCCCCTACCCAGAGGATGCTCTGCTGATACCGCCGCCTCGCGACGAGGACGAGGAGAGAGAGCGGGTCAGGATGCTCGACAGCGCCTAGCCTGAAGCCGCGCCGGTTGCTGCGCGGCGTCTCGATCGCGTTCGCCCTCGCCGGCATCTCAGCCTCGATGCCTGCCCTGGCGCAGGATGCCGGTGGAGACCAGGCGGCGCGAATCATCGCCGCCCAGGACGGCATGGTCTCCGCGACCGCGCAGACGGACCGGCTCCGCCGGACGCCGCAGCCGGCCACCGCCATCGACCAGCTCCGCCTCGACCTGCAGATCGGGAACGGCGAGTTCGCCTACCGGGACGCTGCCCGCTCGGAGCAGACCGCCGTGTACGCGCTGGCAGCCGACCCGGCCCTGGAGCAGGACGTCCTGCACCGCCTTCCAGCCAGCCGCCGCAACGGGCTCTCGGACGCGGCGGGCGCCGTACGGGCCGTCTGGCGGCTCGCGGGGATCACCGACTTCAGCCGCGCGCGAGTCAAGCGCACAAGGCGCTTTGCCGACGCGGAGCCCGCTGCCGTATTGCTCGGCTACTACCGCGCGGCCGCCAGGAGCACGGGGATCGACTGGACCTACCTGGCCGCCATCAACTACATCGAGTCCGGCTTCGGGCGGACACCAGGGGCCTCCAGTGCCGGCGCGCTCGGCCCCATGCAGTTCCTTCCCACCACCTGGCAGGAGTACGGAGGCAGCGGTGACATCATGAGCCCCCATGACTCGATCGAGGCCGCCGCGACGTTCCTGAAGCGGAACGGTGCGCCCGCCGACTACGGGCGTGCCCTCCTCCACTACAACCGCGACCAGGACTACGTGGCGGTCGTCCAGAGCTTCGCCGCGGCGATTCGCAGCGACGCCTCCTGGTTGAACCGTCTCTATTGCTGGAGCACCTTCGGCTAGGAGGGCCCTGCAGGAGATGTCAGGGGTGGGAAGCACGTCAAACGGCCGCGGCCGAACAGCCGGCTCGTGGCTGTTGAGCGCAGTGACGTTGCTCTCCATCGCCTGCTCGGCCTCTTCGCCCAGCAGCAGGTCCACCCCGCCGCCAAGCCCAACCCCCAGCTCGGGATCCGCTCAGCAGCCCTCCCCCACTCCGCCACCGACCTTGCCTCCGGCGCCGGGACCCGCCTCTCAGGGCAACTTCGACTCCGTCCACGCCGCCCAGGTCCTGAGCCCCACGGTGGCGCTGATCATCGTCAGCTCCAGCGCCGGTACCTCGGAAGGAAGCGGCTTCGTCATCCAGTCGCAGCGCGGCACCAGCTACCTGGCCACCAACAACCACGTCGTCCAGGGAGGCAGCAAGGTCCAGGTGCTGATGCCGGACGGACGCCACTACACGGCCTCGGTCCAGGGCACGGACGTGGTCGAGGACGTGGCGGTCGTCAAGGTCAGCGATGACCTCCCGGTGGCTCAGTTCGCGGACTCCGCCCGGGCAGCGGTCGGTGAACCGGTCGTGGCCATAGGCAGCCCGCTGGGCAGCCAGGGCTTCGGAACGGTGACGGTGGGCGTGATCTCGGCGCTGCACAGGCAGCTGCCCGACGTCGCGAGCAGCGGCAACCGCAACTCAGAGGCGCTGGCGGACGTGCTGCAGACGGACGCGCCGATCAACCCGGGCAATTCGGGCGGCCCCCTGGGCGACGGGAACGGTCGTGTCGTCGGTATGAATACGGCTGGCAGCAGCAACGCGACCGGGATCGGCTATGCGATTCCCAGCCGCATCGTGCAGCGGGTCAGCCAGAACCTGATCACGGGCAAGAGCCCGGGCCACCCCTACCTTGGGGTCTGCTTCCTGACCATCGAGGACGCGCTCGCCGAGAACCGGACCGTCAAGGGCTACGGCGTGCTGGTGATGGGTGTTGCGGCCGGCACGCCGGCGGACCACGCCGGGATCAAGAACGGCGACGTTCTGGAAAAGGTGGACGGGATCGAGCTGAACAACGGCCAGACGCTGGGCGGCATCCTCCAGCTGCACAATCCTGGCGACAGCGTCAAGCTCTCGGTCCTCAGGGGCAATGACGCCGTCGACCTGACCGGCACCCTCGGCGACCGCCCCGCCAACGCCGCCACCTGCAACTCGACCCCATAGAGAATCCCTTAGAGTGGATACTCGTGGAGTATCGGATCGAACAGTTGGCGCAGGCGGGTGCGGTGGCGGTGGACACCATCCGCTTCTATCAGGGAAAGGGCTTGCTGGAGCCGCCCAGGCGGGAGGGTCGGGTCACGTGGTACTCGGAGGCGCACCTCGATCGCCTGAGCAGGATCCGGGACCTTCAGCAGCGTGGTTTCACGCTCACGGTCATCCGGCGCTTTCTCGAGGGCGAGCTGGAACCCTCGGACGAGGCCCTGGTCGAGGCGGTGACGGCGCCGGCACCGCCGGGGACCCTGACCATGGAGGAGCTGGCCCGCCGCAGCGGGGTGGCCGGCGCTCTACTCGTCGCCCTGGAACAGGCGGGACTGCTCTTTCCCAGCGGTGACGGCGAAGAGCCGCGCTATCCGGTGGAGGACCTGGAGGTGCTGGCGGCCGGCCTGAAGCTGGTCGAAGCCGGCGTGCCGCTGCCGGCGCTGATGGAGCTCGGATCGCGGCACGCCAGCGCGGTGGAGGAAACCGCGCGGCGGGCCGTCGAGCTCTTCGACCTCCACGTACGCGAAAGGATCCAGGCGAGAGGTGGAGACCCGGAGGCCGCCGAGCAGGAGCTCCTGAGGCTGTTCGAGGAACTGCTCGACGCCAGCGGGACTCTGGTCCGGCATCACTTCCAGCGCACCTTGCTGCGCGCCGCCAGAGAGCACATCGAGCGTTCGAGGACGTGAAGCCCGTCGAGCTGGAAGGGACGCCGGACCTGGTGGACCTCGTCAGCTCGGCCGCCGACGCCGGCTACGAGGCGGCGCTGATCGAGCGACCGATGCCCGAGGCGGTCTCGGTGGCCGGGATCGGCCGGCGTTACGACCTCGTCTCGGTCGCCGGCGGGGTCGCCGTCGAAGACGAGCGCGGCACCAGGATCGACGAGGAGCTCGGTGCTGAGCGGCTGGCCGCGGCGGGAAGGCTCTGGCGGCGGCTGGCGGCAAGCGTCGGAACAGATGGCCCTCAGCTCCCGGGTACCGGGCTGGTGGCTCTGGGCGGCTTCGCCTTCGATCCCTCGCGCGAACCGGACGGACCCTGGCAGGGCTTTCCGGCGCTGCTCTTCAGGGTCCCGGCACTCGTGGTGACCAGGGTCCGGGGCCGGTCCTTCGCGAGCGGCGACCTGCGTCTGCTCGATCTCGCCCGCTCCTTCAGCGCCCGCCCGGCTCGCCATCTGGAGGTGGAGCCTGCCCGACCTGAGGAGAGCTGGCTGGCAGCGGTGACCCAGGCCGTAGGGCGCCTGCGGGCAGGGGAAGCGGAGAAGGTGGTGCTCGCCCGGGAGGTGATCGCCCACGGCGACGGCGTCGTCGCGGCCGGTCCGGTCACCCGGGCGCTGCGCGGCGCCTATCCCGCCTGCTTCACCTACCTCCTGAGCGGCGACGACGGCACCGCATTCGTCGGCGCCTCACCCGAGCTGCTGGTGCGCCGCCTCGGACGCAGCGCGACCTGCCAGCCGATGGCGGGCAGCATCGCCCGCGGCGAGGACGAGGCCGAGGACATCGCGCTCGCCGCTCGGCTGCTGAAGAGCGCCAAGGACGCGGTCGAGCACCGGGTCACGGCCAGGGCTGTGGCGGAGCGGCTGGCAGCGGTCAGCGAGTCCGTCGAGCACCCGGAACCGGAGGTGGTCCGCTTCACCAACATCCAGCACCTGGCCACCACGGTTCGCGCCCAGCTTCGGGAGCCGCCTGTCAACCTGCTGGAGCTGGCCGCCCTTCTCCACCCCACGCCGGCCGTGAACGGGGCTCCGGCCCCCGCCGCCTGCCGCATGATCGCCGACCTCGAAGGCATGGAGCGCGGCTGGTACGCCGGCGCGGTGGGCTGGATCGACGGCCGCGGTGACGGGGAGCTGGCAGTCGCAATCCGCTGCGGCCTGCTCTGGGCAGACGGGGCGCGGCTCTACGCCGGGGTCGGCGTGATGCCCGACTCCGATCCCGCCGCCGAGCTCCTGGAGACCGAGCTCAAGCTCAGGGCCCTCCTCGGGGCCCTCGTGAGCTGACCGGCAGCAGCTCCTCCGCCACCGCAGCCCAGCAGGCCCTGTGGCCCCGTACGCTCTCGGCCCGGTCGAAGCGCGCAGCGACCAGGGTGCTGCCATCCGCGGCGAAAGCCTGCCGCAGGGCCGGCTGCAGCTCAGAAGAGTCCCGGACCTCCAGGAAGTCGAGGCCGTAGAGCCTCGCCACGTCCTCGAGTCGAAGGCCGAGCGGCGTACCGAAAAGCTCCTCGAAGACGTCTGTGTGCTGGGCATGGGGCAGGAAGCTGAAGATGCCGCCGCCGTCGTTGTCGAGCGCCACCAGCACCGCTCGCAGCCCGTGCCGGCGGATCGCCCAGAGGCCGTTCATGTCGTGGTAGAGGCTCAGATCCCCGAGCAGAAGGACCGCCGTCTCCGCATCCTCGAGGGCGGCCGTGACACCGAGCCCGGTCGATACCAGTCCGTCGATGCCACTGGCGCCTCGGTTGCCGAGGAAGCGCTGGCCGGGTGCGGCCGGTGGCCAGAACGTGTCCACATCCCGGATCGGCATGGACGACCCGACGAAGACCGCGGCCCGCTCCGGAAGCTCGCGCGCGAGGGCTCTCACCACGTGTCCCTCGTGCAGGGGTGTAGCCGCCAGCCGGCGATGGATGGCGGCGGCAGCGATCAATCCGGCGTCCCGCCATTCCTGCTGCCAACCTCGGCTGGAACCGGGGAGGCGGGCCGCCAGCTGGCGGAGAAGCGGTTCGGGATCGCATCGCACCAGCTCCTCGGCCAGCTGCTCGGGGTCTCGCCAGCCGTCCTCCGCCTCCAGCACCAGCGTCGTCGCTCCAGAGCGGGCCAGGAGCTGGTTCAGAGGCTTCGACGTCGGCGGAGCGCCAAGGCGGAGGACCAGATCCGGCGCGTGGGCGTCCGCCCACCGGGGATCCCGCAGCAGGGCGTCGTACGCCTCGACCAGCCCCACACCGGAACGGCGACGCAGCTGCGAGCTCGGTTCGGCCAGCAGCGGCGCGTCGAAGCGCCTCAGAAGAGCATCGAGAGCGGGCCGCAACCGGTCGCCTGCTCGCAGCTCGCCGGCCACCACGATGGGTCGCTGGGCCGCGCTCAACGCCCTCGTCAGGCCTGCCACCGTGTCCTCGGTCGGCAGAGAGTGACCGCGGCGGACCCTGGTCGGCGCACGCTGCGGCGGTTCCGCCCCCGCCGCCTCCCCAGGCGGAACCGTCAAAGGCTCCCTGAAGGGAAGGTTGAGGTGAACCGGGCCGGCCGGCGGGCCCTCCGCCTCGGAGATGGCGCGCGCCGCCAGCCGCCGCCAGATCCGGCTTGCACCGGGCAGCTCCTCGGGCGGCCCCGGATCGAAGAACCAGCGCACTGCAGTTCCGTAGAGGCGGGCCTGGTCGATGGCCTGGTTGGCACCCACCTCGCGCAGCTCGGGAGGCCGGTCCGCGGTGAGCACCAGCAGTGGCGTGAACGAGTGGTGCGCTTCGATCACGGCCGGGTGCAGCTCGGCCGCCGCCGTGCCCGAGGTGCAGAGCACCGCCACCGCTCGGCCCGCCGACTTGGCCATGCCAAGGGCGAAGAAGCCTGCGCAGCGCTCGTCGAGGTGCATCCACACTCGCACGGCGGGGTTGCGTGCGAAAGCCATGGCTAGCGGCGCCGAGCGCGAGCCTGGAGCGATGCAGACGTCGCGGAGCCCGCAGCGCGCCAGCTCGTCGACGAAGCTGCCGGCGAAGGCCTGGTTTACCTTGCCCTCAGACATGGACGTTGTCACCTGCCTCCACGGCTTCAGCCAGCACGGCGACAGCTGGGAGGAGCTGCTCGGGCTGGTGGGCCCCAGGTTCCGCTGGCTGGCCCCGGACCTCGCCGCCACCAACCTGGAGTACGCGGTTGCCGAGGTCCTCAGGCTGTGGGACCGAGAAGGCGTGAGCCGATCCCACCTGGTCGGATACTCGCAGGGCGGCCGCCTGGCCCTCTACCTGGCGGCGGGACATCCGGAGAGGCTGCGAACGCTCACGGTGATAAGCGCCCATGCGGGGCTTGAAGGAGCCGCACGGCGGAAGCGGCTGGAGCAGGACCACGCCCTCGCCGAGCAGATCGAGCGGGAAGGCGTGGACTGGTTTGCCGGCTACTGGGCGGCGCGGCCGATCTTCAACAGTCTGCAGCGGCGAGGAACCGCGTTCCTGGGCCGCCTGGACGCCGGGCGACGTAGGAACGACCCGGCTCGACTGGCGGCGACGCTGCGCGGCATGGGGCCCGGCGCCACGGCGCCGTTTTGGGATCGGCTGGACCGCATCCAGGCGCCCACTCTCCTGCTCGCGGGAGCCGAGGATCCGCCCTACGTTGACTTCGCCGCGCGTCTTGCCCAGGCCATCCCGCGAGCCCGTGCCGTCATCGTGCCGGGAGCCGGCCATGCTGTTCACCTGGAGCAGCCTGAGGCGACCGCACGCCTGCTCGCCGATCACCTGTCCAGCCGGTAGATGTCGAGGGCACGCGGGTCAAGGGTCACCCCCAGGCCGGGCTTATCGGGGAGCCGCAGGAGCGGCCCTCGCCAGCTCAAGCCGGTCGCAAGGTCGTCGTTCAGAAGCCGCCCCGTGGCCAGGCCACAGGCCAGTGGCTCTTCTGCCAGTGCGCAGGCGAGGTGCAGGGCAGCGGCCAGACCGATGGTGGTCTCGAAGGTCGAGCCGACCGTGACGGGACCCTTTGCCCGGGCCGCCAGGTCGTAGGCGGCGACCGGGCCGCCGATGGTTGCAAGCTTCATCGCCAGCGCCACGCCGGCTTCAGCCAGCTCCCTGGCCAGCCGGGCCGACCCCAAGGACTCGTCGGCCGCCAGCAGAGCGCCCGCGCCCGGTTCAATCAGCTTCCACGCCGCTACCGGTGCGTCCGGCGGCAGAGGCTGCTCCACGAGCTCCAGGCGGAACGGCGCCAGCCCGGACAGCTTCACCGCCGCCTCGCCGGCGCCGAGCTGGCCGTTGAAGTCCAGGCGCAGCCGGGCGCCCTGTCCGGCGGCCCAGCGGGCCGCGCCCAGCCTCTCCTGATCGATCACCCCGCCACCGCCGGCCGCCTTGAGCTTGAAGGCCCTGAAGCCGGCCGCTGCGCTCCGCTCCACGGCCCGCGCCACAAGGTCGGGCCGGGTGGCGGTGACGAGGGCCGAACACTCGACCTCCTGCCGCCGCACGGCTCCCAGGAGCGCAGCAAGCGGCCTCCCTTGCTGTCGCGCCAGCAGGTCGAGCCGAGCCGTCTCCAGGGCGTGGCGGGTGGCGGCGGAGCGAACCGGCCTCTCGCCACGCAGCTCCGACACCAGCTGCGCCAGCGAATCGCCTCTCTCCGGGATGACCGGCGCCTCGCCCAGCCCGGCGAGCCCCTCTCCGTGCTGGATCACGATCACGGCCTCGTGGTCGCCACCCTCCATCGGGATGCAGACCGGCACCACCTCGAGGCCGTCCACTTTCACCATGGCACCAGCAGCCCTAGCGTCCAGAGCAACGCCCACCAGACCTCGATGAGAGCGGCTCGCTTGAGAGCGCCAACAAGCTCAGGCGGCTCGGTGGAGGCGGTCGAGCGGGCGACCGGCACCACCATGGTGACCAGGATCACCGGCAGGGCGGCCAGCCGCGGCACCCAGCCGCCGAGGGCCGCGGCAAGCGGTGCCAGCAGGGCGACGGCGAAAAGGACGGCCATCAGGCGCCGGGTCCAGCTCCGCCCTATGCGGACAGCCAGCGTCCGCTTGCCGGCCGCGGCGTCGGTGGCGATGTCGCGGAGGTTGTTGATGGCCAGGATGGCGCAGGCGAGGCAGCCGGTGGCTACGCCGGCCGTCCAGGCCGCCGGCGGCACCCGAAGCTCGTTGACATAGGTGGTCCCCGCCGCCGCGAATAGCCCGAAGAAGACGAATACGAAGAGCTCGCCCAGTCCCAGGTAGCCATAGGGGCGCGGTCCGCCCGTGTAGAGCCAACCGGCCGCAACAGCCAACGCACCCAGGATCAGAAGCCGCCAGTCCGTGGCGAGGCTGACCGCCAACCCGGCCCCGGCGGCGATTGTGAAAGCCCCGATGGCAGCCAGCCTGACCTGGTCGGGCGGGACCAGTCCGGATGACGCCGCGCGGATAGGTCCGACCCGGCGCCGGTCGGCGCCACGGACGTGGTCGGAGTAGTCGTTGGCATAGTTCACCCCGACCTGCATCGCCACCGCCACCAGCAGCGCCCCCAGTGTGAGCGGGGCTCTGAAGGCGTGGTCGTGGAGCGCAACCGCCGCCCCCGCCACCACCGGCGAGACGGAGGCGGCCAGCGTGGCCGGGCGGGCGGCGAGCAGCCAGACCCGGCCTGGGCTCAGGGACGCCTTCTGCTGCTCGACCACGCCATCCTGCGCCTAAGGGCGCTTGGGGAAGCGCGAGAAGTCCGGTCTGCGCCTCTCGACATAGGCGTCCCGACCCTCCTGCGCCTCCTCGCTCAGGTAGTAGAGAAGCGTCGCGTCACCGGCCAGCTGCTGGATGCCGGCGAGGCCGTCGTCCGCGGCGTTCATGCTGGCCTTGATCATGCGCAGCGCCAGGGGGCTGTGCTGCAGCATCTTGCGTGCCCAGGCCAGCGTCTCCTCTTCCAGGCTGTCCAGCGGTACGACCTTGTTGACGAGCCCCATCTCCAGCGCCGCCCTGGCGTCGTACTGCTCGCAGAGGAACCAGATCTCCCGGGCCTTCTTCTGGCCCACGATCCGGGCCAGCAGGCCAGACCCGTAGCCGCCGTCGAAGCTGCCCACCCTGGGGCCGGTCTGCCCGAAGCGGGCGTTGTCCGCAGCCACCGTGAGGTCGCAGACCAGGTGAAGGACGTGTCCGCCGCCGATCGCATAGCCGGCGACCATGGCGATGACGGGCTTCGGCGTGCGCCTTATCTGCACCTGCAGGTCGAGCACGTTGAGCCGCCCCACCCCGCTGGCGTCGCGGTAGCCGTCGTCCCCCCGTATTCGCTGGTCGCCACCGGAACAGAACGCCTCCTTTCCGGCGCCGGTCAGGATGATGACCCCGATCTCCGGGTCGTCTCGGGCGACGTTGAAGGCGTGGCTCAGCTCGAACAGCGTGGTCGGCCGGAAGGCGTTTCGCACTTCCGGGCGGTTGATGGTGATCTTGGCGACGCCCTCCGTGGTGTCGTACCAGATGTCCTCGTACTGACCGCTACGCTTCCAACCGTTCAAGTCTCCACTCCTAGAGCGTTCACTAATATGGTTTCATGGTATCCGATCCTCTCCGCGAGCTAGCCCGCCGCCAGGCGGCACGCCGGGCGCTCGTCGACCGCTCGGCCGGGTTCTGGGTGAGCTGGTTCGACCTGGACGGCCTCTCCCACGCTTGGGCGCGCCGTCTGGAGGCCGCGGGCGTGGGCCCGGGCGATCGGGTGGCCGCCGCTGAGCCGGCCGGAGTTCGCTTCTCCGCCCTCCTCCATGGATGTCTGCGGCTGGGGGCCGCCCTGGTCCCCATCTCGCCCCGGGCGCCTGACGCCGAGGTGGAGCGGATTCTGCGGGACTCAACTCCCAGGCTGCTGGTGAGGGACGGCGAGGTGGAAGCCCTGGCAGGAGCTGTTCGGGGAGCCGAAGGAGATGCCTGCGTCATCTACACCTCGGGAACCACGGGTGAGGCCAAGGGAGTCCGGCTGACGCTCGCCAACCAGGTCGCGTCGGCACGCGGATGCGCCGCCAGCCTGGACGCCACCGAACGGGATCGCTGGCTCCTCGTCCTCTCGCCCCACCACGTCGCAGGGCTGTCCATCTTCATGCGCAGCGTCATCTGTGCTCAGCCCCTGGTCACTTTGGCCCGGTTTGAGGAGGCGGCAGTGCTAGAAGCGCTGGAGGTGGAGCAGCCCACGCTGGTCTCGCTGGTGCCGACAATGGTCGCCCGGCTGCTCGCCGCGGGCGGTCTCCAGGCCCTGCAGCGGCCCCGGGCAATCCTGGTCGGCGGCGCTGCCGCCACCGCCGAGCAGGTGATGGAGTGGGCCGAGCTGGGCCTCAACGTCTGCCCGAGCTACGGCCTGACCGAGACCTGCTCCCAGGTGGCCACCGTTCCACCCGGCCGGGCGCTGGAGCTGGCCGGGACCGCGGGGCTGGTCGGCCCTCACGCCTCCATCGAGATAGTGGAGGGCGAGATCGTGGTCGCGGGCCCGACGGTCTTTCCAGGCTATGTCAACCCGGCCCTGCAGCCCGCTCCACTAGGCGGCCGCTTTGCGACCGGCGATCTCGGCCGGCTGGAAGATGGGGTGTTGACCGTGCTCGGCCGGCGCGACGACACAATCTCGACAGGCGGGGAGAAGGTCCAGCCGGAGGAGGTGGAGCGCGTCCTCAGCGCGCACCGTTCGGTTCGGGACGTGGCCGTGGCAGGCCGCGCCGATCCGACCTGGGGGCAGATCGTCGAGGCCTGGGTGGTGGCGGACGGCACATCCGCGGAGCAGCTCGAAGCCTGGTGTGGCGAGCGGCTGTCCGGCTTCAAGGTGCCCAGACGCTGGCACTTCGTGACCTCCCTGCCACGAGGCGAGAGCGGCAAGCTGTCCCGCCGCCTCCTCGCCAAGCCTGACTCACCAGATCGCTCTTGAGGTCCCTCCTCCTGGCGGGGAGGGAATTCCAGATTTAGTTGATCCGCCGGTCGCGGCCACCCCACTCCCTGTCTCGGAGCACGAACTTCTGGATCTTGCCGGTGGAGGTCTTGGGCAGGTCGCCGAACTCGATCGACTTGGGGACCTTGAACTTGGCCAGCTTGGTCCGGCAGTGGGCGATCACCTCTTCCTCGGTGGCCTGCTGGCCCGGCTTGAGGGTTACGAAGGCCTTGGCCACCTCTCCCCACCTCTCGTCCGGGACGGCGATCACCGCGGCCTCCATCACCGCCGGGTGGCTCACCAGGGCTTGTTCGATCTCGATGGTGGAGATGTTCTCGCCACCGGAGATGATCACGTCCTTCTTGCGGTCGCGCAGCTCGATCTGCCCGTCTGGATGCATGACCGCGACGTCGCCGGAATGGAACCAGCCTCCCTTGAAGGCCTCTTCGGTGGCCTCTTCGTTCCGGTAATAGCCCTTCATCACCACGTTTCCGCGCATGACGACCTCGCCCAGCGTCTCGCCGTCGCGCGGCACCTCTGCCATCTGGTCGTCCATGACCGCGACGTCACCCGCCACGAGGTTTGGGACTCCCTGCCGTGACTGCAGCCGGGCTCGCTCCTGAGGCGGCAGCTTCTCGAATCCTGGGGGCCTGACGTTGATCGTGAAGGGGCCGTACGTCTCGGTGAGTCCATAGACGTGCGTGAGGTCGAAGTTGAGCTCTGCCATCTGCCCGATGATCGTCGGCGAGGGGGGCGCACCAGCGGTGAACAGGCGCACCGGAGCCTCCAGGGGTGCCGCGTTGGGATCGTTCACCAGCATGATGAGGACCGTCGGGGCCGCGCAGAAGGCGTTCGCCTCACCCGACCTGAACAGCTGCCAGATCTGGGGCGGATCGATCTTGGGGATGCAGACGCTCGTGGCCCCAACCGCGGCGAAGCCCCAGGTGAAGGTCCAGCCGTTGCAATGGAACATCGGAAGCGTCCAGAGGTAGTTCGAGTGCGAATCCAGCCGCAGGTCGAGCGCCATTGCCAGAGCGTTCAGGTAAGCACCGCGGTGGTGGTACATCACGCCCTTTGGGCGCCCTGTCGTCCCTGAGGTGTAGTCGATGGCGCAGACCTCGTACTCGTCCTCCAGCCACGACTCGACCGGGTCCTCGGAGCCCGTGGCGAGGAATGGTTCGAACTCAGTGGCCAGGTTGATGCGCCGGATACCGGCGGGCGCCTTTTCCAGCAGCGGCTCCAGCTCGGGCGAGAAGAAGACCTGGCTGGAGCCGGAATGCTCGAGGATGTAGCCGATCTCGTCAGCGGAAAGGCGGGTGTTTATGGCGACGATGATCCCGCCGGCCTGGGGCACCCCGAAGTGGCCGAGCAGCAGCGGCTCCGAGTTGAAGGCAAGGAAGGCGATCCGATCGTCCTTCTGGAGGCCCGCGTTGCGCAGTGCCGAAGCCATCCGGCGTGATCGGGCCCGCCACTCCGAGTACGTGTGCCGGCGGTCGCCGTCGATCACCGCCGTGCGCTCGGCGTGCGCGGTCCCCGACCGCTCCAGGAAGGAGACCGGCGTCAGCTCCTCTCTGTAAACCAGGGTCTGCTTTTCCGTGACGGCCATCAGTTGCCTCTCCTCCTCCATCCTGGCCCGTTGCGAGCCAACTGTTCAGCCCTGACTTGGTCGAGGGAAGAGCTGGACGATCTTGGCATAGTCCTCAGGCGTGTCCGCGTCATCGGGGCGCCCGGCGGCCAGAACAGTATCGAGCAACTCGGGTCGCTGGTCGAACAGCTGGCGAGCGCCTGGCTCGCCCTCGAAGGCCATGACCTCAGACCACAGGGAGCGGTCGAGCAGCACTGGAGGTCCCCAGGAGGATCGCTCACCGTAGGCCGCCGCGACAGCCGGCCTGGCGCCTTCCCGGCGCCACGCCCTCAGCAGCAGGTCGACGGTGCGCGAGCCCACGAGCGCCTGGTCGCCACGCATGACCAGCGCTCCCGCCATGTCCTCGGGCATCGAGCTCAACCCCGTCTGCAGGGAGGAGGACCGGCGGGAGGCGGCATCCGGGTTGTAGACGCAGTAAGCGGCGCCCCCGATGGCTTCGCGGACCTCTTCGTCGCTGTAGACGACGTGCACCACGTGGCAGCCGCCCTCGGAGGCCGCCTCGATCACGTGTCGTACCAGCGGCTCGCCGCCCATGTCGAGGAGAAGCTTCTCGTCCTCTGTCCGGCTGCCGTTCCCCGCCGCCAGCACCACGGCGCCGACGGGGAGCGCCCAGGTCGCCAGCCGGTTCAGGTCGGGGCCGTCGGTGTTGAGCCACTCGACGTCGGCGCCCGCCGCCATCCCGGCTTCGGCGAACTCGCGCATGAGACCTCGGTCGGGGTCGCAGACCAGCAGGCGCCGGCCGATCATGAGGTCCAGGTCCGGCACCTCCTTGGGCAGCCCCACGACGGCCAGGGCCCGGCAGTCCGGCCGGGCGTCGAGATGATCGAGTGCAGCGTCCAGGTCGCGCCCGCGAACGAGCACTACGTGAGGTCCGTCCGGCTCACGGTAGGTCCGGTCCCTCAGTGGCAGATCCAGATCGGAGAGGAGAAAGACCACAGCTCGGCTTAGCGGCACCATACCCGAACGGCAAAGATGCAGAGCGACCCCGAGCGTGGGGGGACGGAAAGAGGCCTCGCCATGAAAGGCCGGATTCATTCCGGCCGAATGAGTCCCTCCTCCGAAAGCCCGGTGTCACTCGCGCGAGGAGGGAGGGTCCGTGGGGGGAACCTGGGTTCCCCCCGCGATGGTGGCGGCTCAAAGCCCTGGGGGCAGCTCTGCCTCCCCTGTCCGGATAGTCTTTGGAGGTGCCGATTCTTGGGGCGCACGTCGATTCCTCGCACGGGTTGCACCTTGCCTTTCCGCGGGCGAAGGCCATGGGTGCCACGGCCATCCAGGTTCATCCGACTCCCCCCAACTACTGGGGGTCGCCGAAGCTTGACGAGGACCGGATCGCGCGCTTCAAAGCCGCCGCCGACGAGGCCGGACGGCCGCCGTTCTTCTTTCACGCGGTCTACCTGATCAACCTGGCGGGCGACGACGCCACCCTCCGCCAGCGCTCCGAGAGCACCCTGACCGGCTACCTGCGGGCGGCAGACGAGCTCGGCATCGACGGCGTCATCTTCCACACCGGAAGCCACAAGGGCGCGGGCTTCGAAGCCTGCCTGCCGACCATAGTCGAGCATCTGAAGCGGGTCATCGAGAGGGCCGATCCCCAGCTGGCCCTCCTCCTGATCGAGAACAACGCCGGCATGGGAGGCTGCGTCGGCGCCAGGTTCGAGGAGATCCGGGCGATGCTCGATGCGGTCGGGGACCCGCGCGTACGCGCCTGCTTCGACACCTGCCACGCCTTCGCCTCCGGGTATGACGAGCGCACCGAGGAGACCGCGCGGGCCACGGTCGACGAGTGGGACCGGGTGGTGGGGCTGGACAACCTGGTCGCCGTCCACTGCAACGATTCCCAGATGGCGTTGGGCTCGAATCGGGATCGGCACGCCAACATCGGGCAAGGCGAGATCGGCGAGGAGGGATTCCGAGCCCTGCTCCACGAACGCAGGCTGGCGGCCAAGCCGTTCATCCTCGAAGTCCCCGGCTTCGAGGGAAAGGGCCCGGACGCCGCCAACTTGGAGATCCTTCGCCGGCTGGCCGGCTAGCTCTGGAGTCCAGGCCCCGATGCGAGAGGAGGCCGCGCGCCGCCGGAACAAGGAGTTGATCTCCCACCTCGAGGAGTCCGGAGTGCTCACCGACCCGGCTGTCGCAGCCGCCTTCCGAGCCGTGCACCGCCATCACTTCCTCCCTGGAAGGCGCCTCTCCTACGTCTACGAAGACACCGCGATCCCGACCAAGAGGGACGACCAGGGCACCGCCACCAGCTCCTCCTCGCAGCCCGCCATCATGGCGCTCATGCTCCAGCAGCTGGCCCTTCAGCCGGGCCAGCGCGTGCTGGAGATCGGCGCCGGTACGGGCTACAACGCTGCGCTGATCGCCAACGTGGTGGGGTCGGAGGGGCTTGTCTGCACTCTCGAGATCGACGAGGAGGTCAGCCGCCAGGCGCGTGCCAACCTGGCCGCGGCAGGCGTCCAGGGCGTCCAGGTGATGCACGCCGATGGCGCCGCCGGCTGGCCGGCGGAGGCTCCCTTCGACCGGATCATCGTCACCGCCAGCGTCGATGACCTGGCGATGGCCTGGCTTGACCAGCTTCCCGATGGTGGCCACCTGGTGGCCCCGCTGGCCCTGGCCGGGCCGATGCAGCTCTGCACAGCCTTCGTCAAAGACGGCAGGGCCCTCATCAGCGAAAGCCTCTCCGGATGCGGCTTCCTGCCGCTCCGGGGTGAGATGGCGTTCCAGAGCTCCTCGGACCCGGCTGAATCAGCCCGGGATTCGCTCGCGCTGCCCGGGCGCCCCACCTGGCAATCGATTCCACCTGCGGACGTGCGCGGCGGCTTCGAGGTCTGGCTGGGACTGGCCGAGCGCGGCTACATCCGGCTCCGCTTGCGTCCCGAGGATCCGCCGGTGTTCGGGCTGGCCGAGGGAGGCGGAGTGGCGCTGGCGGTGCCGGAGCGCGATGGCTTGTGGATCTACGCCTACGGTGAGGCCGAGGCCGCCACAGCCCGGCTGACCGCTGCCCACCGACAGTGGGCGGAACGCCGCCCCAGGCCCCAGGATCTCAGGATCGTCGCCCTCCCCGCCGGCCAGGAGGCACCTGCGAACCCCGGCCAGCTGGTCTTCCACCGGGCTCGGTTCGATTTCCTGGTCTCGCAGCCTTGAGGCACGTCATCGCGGTCGGCAGCGGCAAGGGCGGAGTCGGCAAGTCGACGGTGAGCCTCAACCTGGCCCTCGCCCTCGCCCAGCGCGGGCTCGACGTCGGCCTCCTCGACGCCGACCTGTACGGGCCCAACATCCCGGTCATGGTCGGCCTCACCAAGCACCGCTGGACCGAGTACTGGACGCTGGCCGAGCCGGGTCGGCGTACCAACCGCTACGCGCCCGTCGTCCGCCACGGGCTGAAGATCGCCTCGGCCGGCTTCATCCTGGGCGAGGACCAGCCGCTGGGGGTCGAGGCGCTGACCGCCACGACGATCATGAAGCAGCTGCTGCACGACGTCGAATGGGGCGATCCCGACTACCTCATCGTGGATCTGCCGCCGGGGACCGCCGACATCCAGCAGGTCCTCCTCAAGGCGATACCCCTCACCGGCGCGCTGATCGTCGCCACCCCTCAGTACGTCGCTCACCTCGACGCCAGAAAGGCCGTGCGCATGTACCAGCACCATCACGTCCCGGTCCTGGGCTGGATCGAGAACATGGCCCCGATGCCCTGCCCCCACTGCGGCCAGCCGGTGGCCATCTTTCCCGAGGTGCCGGCCGCCCGCAGCATTCGCTCCCTCGGCATCGAGCCGCTCGGCAGCATTCCATTCGACCCGGCGTTGGGCGTGGCCGGCGACAGCGGTCGCTCCCTGATGGATGGAGGTGAGGGTGGGCCGGCCGGGGCCTTCCGGGCTCTGGCCGAGACCCTGGTCAGGACCCTGGGCTGACCGCCTGTTTCTTCTTCTCCCGCATGGGCAGCACGGAACCGCCGTAGCGCACGGCAGTGACCTCCGCCATGATGCCGAGCGCGGTCTCCTCCGCCCCCCGAGCGCCCAGGTCCAGGCCGATGGGCCCATGCACCCGAGCCAGCTGGTCGTCGCCGAAGCCTTCTTCTCGCAGCGCGTCGAACCGGTTCTGGTTCGTCTTACGGGAGCCGATCGCGCCGACGTAGCCGGCCTCCGTCCGCAGGACGCTGCGCAGCGCTGGCATGTCGAACTTGGGATCGTGGGTCAGGATCACCACCGCCGTGGAGCGGTCGATGGTCAGACCGGCGAGTGCTTCGTCAGGCCACTGGACCAGGAGCTGGTCGGCGTCTGGAAAGCGCTCCGCAGTGGCGAACTGGCCGCGGGCGTCCACGATGGTCACCCGGTAGCCCATCAGCTTCGCCATCCGGTGGAGCGGGATGGCGATGTGGATGGCGCCCACGATGACCATCTGCGCAGGACGTCCGAAGGGCTCCTCGAAGGTCTGACCATCCCGCCGAGCCAGCTCGAAGTCCGGCCCTCTCTCGATCAGCTGAGTCTCCCCCTCCCCGAGCCTGGTCCGGAGCAGGAAGGGCTGTTCGGCCGCGAGAAGATTCAATGCCCGGTCGTACATCTCACCGGCGGGCTGGATCAGAACCTCGATGTGGCCGCCGCAGGCGAGACCGACCTCGAAGGCGATGTCGTCCGCCACGCCGTACTCGACCAGCCGGGGCCGGCCTGAGGCCAGGACTTCCTGGGCGGCCTCGAAGACGGCGCCTTCGACGCAGCCGTTAGAGACGGACCCGGCCATCTTTCCCGAACCGCTGACCAGCATCTTGGAGCCCAGCGGTCGCGGGCTCGAGCCCCAGGTCTCCACCACGGTGGCGATCGCGACCGGATCGCCGGCCGCCCGCCACTGCCTGAACTCGTCTGCTATTTCGCGCATGACGTCATCTCCTCACCGGTCTTCTCTTGTCCAAACCGGCCAGCAGCTCGCCCAATTCGTTCAAGGCCTGGACATTGTGTGCGGCCAGGAAGTCGTCAGTGTGCGGAAGGGCGGCCGCCATGCCCCTGGTTACCGGCTCGTAACCCTCCGACCCCAGCAGCGGGTTGAGCCAGATCAACCGGTGGGACATTCGCCGCAGGCGCTCCAGCTCGACTCCGAGCTGCTCGGGATCGCCGCGATCCCAGCCGTCGCTCACGATTATCGTCACGGCGCCGTGGCCAAGCACCCGCCGCGCCCAGCGCCGGTTGAACTCGGCGAGCGCCTCCCCGATACGGGTCCCGCCGCTGAAATCGTGCACGCGCTTTCCCACCTCCGCCAGGGCGCGGTCGATCTCCCGCCTGCGCAAAAGCCGGGTGATCCGGGTCAGCCGAGTGGAGAAGACGAACGTCTCGACGTCCTCCCGGCGCGCCACCGCGTGGGCGAATATCAGGAG
>CATPBP010000204.1 GCA_955652675.1 Candidatus Dormiibacterota bacterium | reverse complement strand
TCCTGTGGAAGATGACCGCGGTCGAGTCCCGCTCTGTCCTCCAGGCCAAGCAGTGGATCCAGCGAATCGTCGTGGGCACCATCGGCGTCGAGCTCGCGGGCACGCTGGTGCACGTCCTGACCGGCTCAATTCCCCACTGACATGCCCGGCCTCCAACAACTGCTCGACGCCATACAGGCGATCGCAAGAGGGCTCGACCTGGCCGGCCGCGCAGCCTCGTTCGTGAGCCAGAACGTCGACACCGTCCTCAGCGCCCTACACCTGTTCCTGTTCGCCACCATCGATCCGTTCCAGCCAAAGCGGCAGTTCATCGGCGTCGGACCCATCCACGAGTTCACACCGCTGGTCCAGGCAGCGGCGAACGCGGCGCTGCTCGCGGTACTTACCTGGGCCTTCCTCCGGATGATGTGGGCTCACGGCTTCAAAAACCGGTACACGGTGCGCGCGCTGCTGCCGCGCGCCGGACTGGCCGCGCTTCTCATCAACTTCTCGCTGACCTTTGTCCAGGGCGCAGTGGACGCCAGCAACGCGCTCTGCGACAGCATCGCCCTGGCCACCCGTCACGAGGAGCTGCTGGCGCTGAAGGGCGACTTCATGTGGGACCTGGCGGCGCCAGGTCTGTACGCCGTGACGATGGTCGCCATGTTCACGGCCTATCTGCTGCTTGGTTTCGCGTACGTCGTGCGCTTCGCCATGCTCGTGATACTGACCATCCTGGCGCCGGCGGCGGCGCTGCTCTTCGTTCTGCCCGAGACGCACCACTACTCACGTCTGTGGGCGTCGCTCTTTGTCAGCACGCTGTTGATGCAGCCATTGCAGCTGCTGATCCTCGCCATCGGCCTCGGCCTCGACCGCTACGGTCACCTGCCGGTGCGGCACGTCTTTGCGCTGGCCTCGGTCTACATCGTCTTCAAGGTGCCGGGAGCGCTGCACACGGCATCCATGCTTGGCGGCCGCGCCGCGACCCTGGCCAGGCGCGAGGTGACCCACGTGATGCACGGGCTGGCCAAGGCATGAAATCGGGACCACTGCTGCTGCCCCTGTTCGCCATCGGCGCGATCCTGATTGGCGGAGCGCGGCCAGCCGGGCCGCCGGCGCAGCAGCCGGGGCCCCTGGGCGCCCCTCCCAGCCGGCTGCTGCTGCCAGTAGCGGGCGCGGTTTTGACGCAGGGCTACGGCTGTACCAGCCTCGTCTTCGAGCCGGCGGCCTCCTTCTGCTCCACCGGCCACTTCCACAGCGGGATTGACCTGGCCGCTCCCCTGGACCGACCGGTCCAGGCGGCGGCGGAGGGTGTGGCGCTGGTGGCGAACCGGCCCAATGGCTACGGGCTGTACGTGATCGTCGCCCACGGCGGGGGCATTTCGACCCTCTACGGCCATCTGCACGCCACCGGCCTCCAGAGCGGCCAGAGGGTCGCCGCCGGCGACCTGGTCGGGCTGCTCGGCTCCAGCGGCCTCTCGACCGGGCCGCACCTGCACTTCGAGGTCCGTCGGAACGGCCGGCCCGAGGACCCCGCTCCCTGGCTGCCGGCCGTGCACTGAGGAGAGAGATCATGGTGAACAGAGTCATACTGCTCGGCCGGCTCACGGCGGACCCGGACGTTCGCGCGACGCCGAACGGAACTCACGTGGCAAACCTGCGCTTGGCGACCAACGAGTACGGGGCTCGGGACGAGGCGGGCACCCGCCGCGAGCACACCGAGTTCCACACCCTGGTGCTCTTCGGGCGCCCGGCGGAGGTCGCCGGCAGCTACCTGCGGAAGGGACGCCTCCTCTACGCCGACGGCCGGCTTCGCACCCGGAGCTGGGAGGCCGCCGACGGGGGCAAACGCCACGCCACCGAGGTCCTGGTCGACAGCTTCCAGATGCTGGAGCCGAAGGAGCAGGAGGCGTGACCGTATTGACCGCGGGACGCTGCCGGGCGTACCGGTAGAGATGCGGTTCTTCGACGCGGGCTCATTCCGTCGCTCCGTGCTTGTGCTGGTGCTTGCTTGGGGCCTGGCCGGCGCCTGCGGTTACGGCTCTGCCGGGTCGCGCCCCAACGTCACTCCGAACAGCCCTCTTGCGGCCAGCCTCAGCCCACTGGTCGAGCAGACGATGAGGGAGCTTCGGATTCCTGGAGCTGTCGTCGCCGTGGTGGCTCCCGGGCGCGGCAGCTGGATGCAGGCCTTCGGGGTGGCCGACCTGAAGACCGGCGTCCGGATGGGAAAGGACGACCACATGCGGATTGGAAGCATCACCAAGACCTTCACCGGAACGGTCGTCCTGGCCCTGGTCGACGACGGCAAGCTCTCGCTGGACGATCATCTCTCCAGCTTCGAGCCGGAGGTGCGAGGAGCCGCCGCCATCACGGTCCGCGAGCTGTTGAACATGACCACCGGCCTCTACAACTACAGCGAGGACCCAGGCTTCAACGCCACGCTGGATCGTCAGCCTGACAAGGTCTGGTCGCCACCCGAACTTGTCGCCATCAGCGGCCGGCACCCGGCCGACTTCTCACCGGGGCGGGGCTGGCACTACTCCAACACCAATACGGTCTTGCTGGGCATGATCGCCGAGAAGGTCACGGGCCGGCCTCTTAGCCAGCTCATGCAGGAGCGGATCTTCCGGCCGCTGCACCTGAGCGCCACCACTTTTCCAGGTCGCGCCTCCTCGGCGATCCCGAACCCGCACCCTAATGGCTACATGTTCGGCAACAACGTCGAATCGCTCAGTCCCACACTAGCGCCGATCCCGCCCTCAGAGGCGCCGCAGGACGTCACCTCCGCCAATCCGTCGTGGGGCTGGGCGGCCGGTGCCGGCATCTCGACGGCCTCCGATCTGCTCAGCTGGGCGCCCGCGCTGGCGAAGGGCACTCTCCTCAAGCCGGCAACCCAGGCTCAGCGCCTGCAATGGGTCGGCAACGGTGGGGCCAAATACGGGCTTGCCAT
>CATPBP010000203.1 GCA_955652675.1 Candidatus Dormiibacterota bacterium | reverse complement strand
GCCGCGTGGCGATCCGGAGCACTGCGCGGGAGGACGTCTACGTCGTCGTCGCCGGAACTTCGCAGGACGGAGTGGCCCTGCACGTCTTCGTCAACCCGCTCGTCACCTGGATATGGGCCGGCGCAGCGCTGCTGGTCGTCGGCGTGCTCATAGGCCACCTGGGACGATCTCAGCCGGCGCCGGACCCGGCGCGCCTGACTGCCAGGGTCCCGGCGGTGGCGCCGTGACCCCCGCTGTCCGCGCTCACGGATTGGTGCAGCGGTTCGGGGAACGCATCGCCCTGGGTCCCCTCGACCTGGTCTTGAACTCGGGGGAGAGGATCGCGGTCCTGGGCGGCAACGGTGCCGGCAAGACGAGCCTGCTGCGCCTGCTCGCCACCGCGGCCCGGCCTGCCGCGGGCAGACTGGAGCTCTTCGGACTGGATGCAGCCCGCCAGCGCGATCGCCTTCGGGCCCGGCTCGGATACGTCGGCCACCAGCCGGGGCTGCACCCGGCACTTACCGTTCGCGAGACGCTGGAGCTCTTCGCCACGCTGCACGGGATGGGAAAGGAGGGAGTCGGGGAGCAGCTCGAGGTGGTGGGGCTGGGACGGCTGGCCGGCCAGAGGGTCGACCGCCTCTCCCGGGGCCAGCAGCAGCGCCTGGCCCTGGCGCGTGCGGTGCTCCACGACCCTGAGCTGCTGGTTCTGGACGAGCCTGACGCCAGCCTTGACGCCGAAGGGCGCGGGCTGCTGGGCCAGCTGGTGCGAGGCCGGACCCTGGTCATGGCCACCCACGATCGCGCCCTCGCCCGCGAATTGTGCGGGCGCGGCCTGCTCCTCCACGGCGGCCGCGACGCCGGCGACCCCTGGGCGCTGCGCCTGATGGAGGCCTGACCGGCCTTGAGGTTCATCTCCGTGGCCCTGGCGGTCGCCGGTAAGGACCTGCGCTCCGAGTGGCGCGGCCGCGAGCTGCTGCCAGCGCTGGCGCAGTTCATCATCCTCGCCGTCGTGATCGCCAACTTCGCTTTCGATCTCGACCTGACCACCGGTCCCCGGCTCAGTCCGGGGATCCTCTGGTTGGTGCTGGTCTTCGCCGGGCTGGTGGCCTTCGGCAGGACATTCGCCGCCGAGCGAGAGCAGGCATCGTTGGAGGCGATGCTCCTGACGCCGGCCGGCCCGACGGCGGTCTTCGCCGGCAAGGCCCTGGCTGCGGCGGCGCTGCTGGCCGTGTGCGAGCTGGTGCTGCTCCCCGCCATGGCCGTCTTCCTGGGCTCGCCGCTGTCGCCCCTGGTCTTCGCGACGGTACTGCTGGCCACCGTGGGGATGGCCGCGCTGGGCTGCCTCTTCGCGGCTCTGGCCGCGCAGACCAGGGCTCGGGAGCTTCTGCTCCCCGTGCTGGCGATGCCGCTCTGGATCCCCTTCGTGGTGGTCGGCGGCCGGGCGGTGCAGGCGTCCATGACTGGCGCGCCCCTGAACCTGCAGCCGCTGGCCGTACTCCTCGACTTCGACGTACTCTTCGTGGTCGTGGCTTCCCTGGCTGCCCGCTTCGTCCTCGATGAGTGACCGCCCCCCGACCTCAACCCCTCCGGTCCCAACCCCTCCAACCCCAGGCCCCCCACCCAGGGGGGTTGCGGCGGAGAGTACGGCGGGGTCGGATGGCGGTCAACGTTGGCCGTTAAGAGGACGAGGCCTGGTGCCGCTGGCCGCGCTGGCGGTGGCCGGCCTGCTGATCGCGGGCGCCATGATCTTTCTCTACGCCCCCGAGGACGACCTGCAGGGCCAGGTCCAGCGAATCTTCTACATCCACGTCTCATCGGCCGTGGCTGCGTTCATCTGCTTCGGCATCGTGGCCGGTGCCAGCCTTCTGCATCTCTGGCGGGGCGGTCTCAGGGCTGATCGCCTGGGCCGTGCGGCGGCCCTGGTGGGGCTGGTCTTCACCGTCAATACGATCGTGCTGGGCATCATCTGGGCCAAGCCGATCTGGAACTGGGACCCCAGCCAGACCTGGGACGCCCGCTTCACCTCGACAGTGGTCCTGGGAATGGTCTACGCGGGCTACCTGATGGTGCGGAAGTTCGCGCCCCCCGGCCCCCAGGCGATGAGGCTGGCCTCGGTCGTCGGCATCATCGGCTTCATCGACGTGCCGGTGGTCTACTTCAGCGTGCGCTGGTGGCGCACCCTTCACCCCGGAACGGTGCTCGGCGCTGCGGGGGGTCCGGCGCTGCCGCCGGCGATGCTGTACACCGTCTTCATCACGCTGATCGCCGTGCTCTTCTTCGCCGCCGTGCTGGTCGCGATCAGGTATCGCATCGAATGGGAGCGGGACGAGAAGGCCGCCAGGGCCGCCGCTGCCTCGCTGGAGCTGGCGCAATCGCCGGGCGGCCCTGGTGAACGAACCAGCTCGCTGGACTGGGGATGACCTACCTGGTCCTCGGCTACGCGGCGGCCGCGCTCCTGCTCGGCGGCTTTCTCGCCGTCTCTCTCGTTCAGCTTCGCCGGCACAGATAACGGCCGGCGGCTGCGGCCGGCCAGCGTGGCCATGACCGCTCCACCCGTGGTGATCGTGGGTGCCGGTGCGGCTGCGCACGGCTCCGTCACCGGGCTGCGCCGCGCCGGCTTTGCCGGTCGGGTGGTCATGTTCGGACGCGAGGCCGATCCCCCTTATGAAAGGCCACCCCTCTCCAAGCGCTATCTGGCAGGGAAGGCCCGGCGAGAAGACCTGATGCTGCCTCAGCTCGAGGCGGAGCTGCGTTTGGACACCGAGGTGGCGGAGATCGATCTGGAAGCCCGAGCGGTCCGGCTGGCTGGCGGCGGGGGGTTGGGCTACAGCCGTCTGCTCATCGCGACTGGCGCACGGCCTCGCCGGCTAGAGGAGGAGGGCGGCCTCTACCTGCGCGAGATAAGCCAGGCCGACCGGCTGCGGGCCGTGTTGACCTCCGGCAGGCTGGAGGTGGCGGGGGCGGGCTTCATAGGCTGTGAGGTGGCTGCCGTCGCGCGGCAGATGGGGGTCGCCGTGACGGTCTACGACCCGCTGCCCGCGCCGATGCTCCGTGTTCTCGGTCCGAAGGTCGGCGACTGGCTGGCCGGCGTGCACCGGGGTCACGGCGTCGATCTGCGGACCGGCGTGGTGGAGCCGCCCGCACCGGGGCCGGCGACGCTCGTCGCCGTCGGCTCCCTGCCCAATGTGGAACTGGCCCAGGCGGCCGGCCTGGAGTGCGACGGCGGGATCGCGGTCGACGCGAATGGCCGGACCAGCGTTGAGGACGTGTACGCGGCAGGCGACTGCGCCCGCTTCTGGAGCCCGACTCTGGGGGCGGCCGTGCGCGTCGAACACTTTCAGACCGCGGTCCGGCACGGGGAAGCGGTCGGTGCCGCCATGGCGGGCGTGGACATTCCTTTTCTCGAAGTCCCCTGGTTCTGGTCGGACCAGTACGACTTGAGCATTCAGTACGTGGGGGCTGGGTTGCCCTGGGACGAGGTGGTGGTCAGGGGGCGATTCGGGACGCCGCCGTTCACGGCTTTCTACCTGGAGCAGGGGCGGCTGCGGGCGGCGGCCGGGGTAAATGACGGCCGCACGGTGAGCCACGCCCGCCGGCTCCTGGCCACCGGCGTCCAGGTCGACCGGGAGATCCTGGCCGACAGGAGCCGGGACCTCAAGGCGTTGGCGAAGCCGAGCTGATCCGGGGTAAGAGGTCCGCCAGGAGGCGTGCGGTCAGTCCCCAGATCATCGTGTCCTCGACCGGCAGGTGACGCCCGGGGACGGGATGGGCTCCCTCAAGCCAGGCTTCTGCGTCGAGAAGGCGGTCGAGGCCTACGTCGATCACCGCCTTCAGCTCGCGGGGGTCGGCCTGGTAGGGGAAGTTGCGCCCCGGAAGCCACGCCACGAAAGGCACGACCGAGAAGTTGGTTACCGCGGCGTAGAAGGGCAAACCGGCTCCCAATGGAGAGAGCAGCCGGGCGGGAACGCCGATCTCCTCTTCGACCTCACGCAATGCCGCTTCCCACGCGGACTCTCCTTGGCGTACCATGCCGCCTGGTAGTCCCACCTGACCCGGATGATTGGGAAGATCGGCGCGCCGGACGACGAACGGGACTTGCCAGATGCCCCGGCGACGATGAAGGATGAGTGTTACGGCGGCCGATTTGGCGCCGAAACGGAACGAACCCCAGCCATCAAGGGGTAGTAACTGTCTGGAGAGGCGCCTCAGGAAAGGTCGAGGGCCTCGAGGGGAAGGTTTGCTGAGTTTGTAGCTCAACCTGGGTAAGGTAGGTGTAGATGATCGACGAGACGAATGTGGCGATTGGCGAACTTGAGGAGCAGATCCGGCGTGATAACGACCGCCGGTACGCCTTCTATCGGATGTTGCATGCCACGGATCGGGTTCTCTGGCGGCTCGAAGAGATGAACAGGGACGGGGACAAGGAGATTCCCGACGATATGCGCGAGCGCATACGCGAAACTCTGGCCGAGTTGCCGATCTCGTGCATCGAGGTGTTTCGAGACTCCGATCACGTGCAGGAGGTCTTGGACTCGCTCTTTGAGGTGCAGGATCGACTGTTCCGGTGGCGCGATCCCCAGCGAGTTCCGGAAGAGGAAGACGAGTTCGAGCGGCTGGCGGTCTGAACCGTCCGTTCAGACTGCTAGGCCGGCCGTTCAAGGGCCGGCCAACAGCGTGGCCACCTCGGTTGTGACGTGAGCCACGGGGTGGATCTGCATCCCGTCGGCAGAGAGCCGACCGAGGTGATAGCGCGCTACCTGGAAGCGATCCATTACATGGAGGCCGAGGGTGAGCCGGTGCGCAGCGCCCGGCTCGCCGACTGGCTGGGTGTCAGCCGGCCCACGGTGACGGTAGCTCTGCGCCGGATGACCCGAGACGGAATGATCCGGCTCAACAGTCGCAAGGAGATCGAGCTGACCGAACAGGGCAGCCAGGCGGCGGCCGCCATCGTCCGCCGGCACCGGATCATGGAGCGCTGGCTGACCGATGTGCTGGGCCTGGACTGGGTCGTCGCGGACGAGGAGGCCGCGCGGCTCGAGCATGCGGTTTCCGAGGTGGTCGAGGCGCGGCTCTGGGAGACGCTCGGCCGCCCCACCAGCTGCCCGCACGGTAATCCCATACCGGGCTACGCCGATCCCAATCCGGAAGAGCGGCGGCTATCGGGGCTGCAGCCAGGCGAGGGGGCGGTGGTGAGCCGGATCTCTGAGGTTGCCGAGCGCGAGGCGCCCCTGTTGCTGCGCTATCTGTTGGAGCGCCATCTTGTCCCCAGCACACGCCTGGAGGTGCTGGAGGTGGATCCCGTCGGCCGTACGCTCCGCCTGCGGGTGGCCCGCCTGGAGGTCACTCTCAGCCACGAGACCGCAGCCAAGATCTGGGTCACACCGGCCGCCTAAAAGGGATAACTCTTGTAGTCCACTAGCATCGGGGGTGTGGACGTGCTCGAGATCATCGGACAGAAGCGCGATGGAGGCGAGCACGATCCGGAGCAGATCCGTTTTCTCCTGCGTGGCTACCTGGACGGATCGATCCCGGACTACCAGATGGCAGCCTGGCTGATGGCCGTCTGCACCCGTGGCATGACCGATGCCGAGACTCTCGAGCTGACCCGCGAAATCGTTGAGAGCGGAGAGAAGCTGGACCTTAGCGGGATTCCGGGCGTCAAGGTGGACAAGCATTCGACCGGCGGTGTGGGGGACAAGGTCACTTTGGTGGCCGGGCCGCTCGCAGCGGCGTGTGGCGTCCCGGTGCCCAAGCTCAGCGGCCGTGCGCTGGCCCACACTGGCGGGACCCTCGACAAGCTGGAATCCGTCCCCGGCGTGAGGGTGGAGCTCTCCCCCCAAGAGTTCGTGGACCAGGTCCGGCGCGTCGGTCTCGCCGTCGCGGCCCAGTCACCCCGGATGGTGCCGGCGGACAAGGCGCTCTACGCGCTCCGGGATGTCAGCGGCACGGTGCCGTCGGTGCCGCTGATCGCCTCGAGCGTGATGTCCAAGAAGATCGCCGCCGGCGCCGACGCCATCGTCCTTGACGTGAAGTTCGGGCGCGGTGCCTTCATCCGCGACGCGCCCGCCGCAATCGAGCTGGCCAGAGCGATGGTCGGCATCGGCGAAGGCGCCGGGCGGCGCACGGTGGCTCTGGTGACCGCGATGGACAACCCGCTGGGACGGTGCGTCGGCAATGCGCTCGAAGTGCTCGAAGCACTGGAAGTTCTGGCCGGGCGGGGCCAGCGCGAGCTAACTGACGTTTGTGTGGCCGTGGCACGCGAGATGTGCGCACTGGCGGGGGTGGAAGCGGATCCGGCGGCGGCCATCGAAAGCGGTGACGGCGAAAGAAAGCTCTGGGAGATGCTGGAGGCTCAGGGTGGCAGCCGCGAGCATCCACCTGTCGCACATGGCGCCACCCTCACGGTTCGAGCGGACCGTGAGGGATGGATAAGGAGCGTCGATGCGCTGGCCTGCGGGCTGGCGGTGATCGACATCGGCGGTGGCCGGCGTCGGAAGGAAGATGAGATCGACCACGGTGCGGGCCTGACCATCGAGGCAGCCGTCGGTGACCGCGTCACCAAGGGCTCGCCGCTGGTGCAGGTCCACGCGGCCTCGGAAGAGGTCGCAGGCAGGGCCGTGGCGCGCCTGGAGGCAGCCTGGCGGGTCGCCGAGGAAGAGGTCGAGCGGCCTCCCCACCTGCTCTACCGGGTGGACCGTGGCGGCCTCCAGAAAAGCCAACCCGGGGCGGCGAGCGCAACCCGGTCCTCGCGCGTTGTCCCGAGATAAGGAGGAATCCACCATATGACTGACAGAAGACCTGGCGACACCGCCAGCGAAGAGGGCGGAAGTGGCCAGGCCGCGGAAAGGCCTGCCGGCACAGAGGCCCTAGTTCTAGACCCCCCGGCTGCGGTTCCCGCAGTCAGCCAGGACCAGGCCGCGGCCTCCATGAAGGTCGACCAAGACACGGCCAAACAGATCTCGACGGCCGTCCAGAGCTTCGTCGATTCGCTGGTGGCGCTGGACGTCCACTCCCCCGAGTACGAGCAGAAGCTCGACTCCGTGAGCCGGCTCGGCAACCAGGAGGTGCGCCGGTCTGCGGAGGTCTCCAACCGGTTTCTCGAGCGGCCCGCCACCTCGCTGGAGCGCGGTCTTGGGGCCGGCTCCGGCGTCTCCAAGTCGCTGATCGCGCTGCGCCGGCAGGTGGAAGACCTCGATCCCGCCAAGCAGGGCGGCATCGAGCGAAAGCTTCTGGGCGTGATTCCGCTTGGGAACAACCTGCGCGACTACTTTCACCGCTACCAGTCCTCGCAGTCGAACCTCAACGCCATCATCCAGTCGCTCTACCACGGGCAGGATGAGCTCCGAAAGGACAACGTGGCGATCGAGCAGGAGAAGGTGAACATCTGGTCGATGAAGGGGCGTCTGGAGGAGTACGCCTTCATGGCCGCCAAGCTCGACGACGCGCTCACAGCCAAGATCCGCCAGCTCGAGCTGAGCGACCCGGAGAAGGCTCGGTCGCTACAGGAGAACGTCCTCTTCTACGTGCGCCAGAAGCGGCAGGACCTGCTGACCCAGCTCGCCGTGAACATGCAGGGCTACCTGGCCCTGGATCTGGTCCGCAAGAATAACCAGGAGCTGATCAAGGGGGTGGAGCGAGCCACCACCACCACCGTTTCCGCATTGCGCACGGCGGTCATAGTCGCCCAGGCGCTCACCAACCAGAAGCTGGTACTGGACCAGATCACGGCCCTCAACACGACCACGGGCAACCTGATCGAGTCGACGTCGCAGCTGCTGCGCCAGCAGACGGGGCAGATCCAGAGCCAGGCGGCAAACGCAACGATCGACATCCAGAAGCTCCAGACCGCCTTCAACAACGTCTACGCGACCATCGACATGATCGACAAGTACAAGATCAACGCGCTCGACAACATGCAGCGCACCATCCAGACCCTGTCTGGAGAGATCGACAAGTCGAAGGTCTACGTCGAGCGCGCCCGCCGCGCCGAGATTGGCCAGGCCCAGGCCGCGGCCGTAACTTCCGAGCTCCAGCTGCCAGAAAACCGTCGGTCTAGCTGAGAGCTCTTTTTTTCCACCCCCGCACTACCACAGAAGGGGGGTCGCGGGGGGAACCTCGGTTCCCCCCGCGTGTATAGAATTCTCGGCCGGTGGCCGAGCGCAAGTACCACGTCGGACTGGCCGAGGGCGAGGTCGGGGGCTATGTGCTCGTCCCCGGCGACCCATTCCGCACGAAGCTGATCGCCGAGCACCTGGAGGGCGCCGAGGAGAAGGCCTGGTCGCGTGAGTTCCGGACCTTCACCGGCAGGGTCGGGGACGAGCTTGTCTCCACCTGCTCGAGCGGCATCGGCGGCCCCTCGATGGCCATCGCGGTCGAAGAGCTCGGTGAGCTGGGAGCCCACACGTTCATCAGGGTCGGTACCTGCGGCGCTGCGCAGCCTGGTATCCGTCTCGGCGACCTCGTGGTGGTGACCGGGGCCGTTCGCAGCGAGGGAACTCCCGATGGCTACGTGCCGTGCGAGTACCCGGCGATCGCTTCTCACGACGTGGTTGCGGCCTGCCTCGAAGCCGCCGCCGCGGCCGGGGTGACCCACCACCTGGGAGTCGTCCGGAGCGTTGACGCGCTCTATTCCGACCTACTGCCAGGCACCATGCCCCGCCAGGAAGAGCTGCGGGCGGAGCTGAAGATGTGGGCTCGCGCTGGGGTGCTCGCCAACGACATGGAGTCGGCCACGCTGATGGTGGTGAGCGCCCTGCGCCGGTGGCGCGCCGGAGTCCTGCTGGTCTGCGTGGACGAACTGGACGCGGGCGAGATCCATCATGTGGATCCCGCCTTGATGCACAGGATGATCGACGTCGCCGTGGAAGCCGTCCGCCGGCTGATCGAGAGGGATCATGCCGCTGCACGTCAGTGACCACCCGATCGTCAAGGACTGCCTGGCCGGTCTGCGTGACTCGGCCACCGAGCCGGAGGAGTTCCGCGTCCTCACGCGCAGGGTGATCACCTTCCTCCTCTACGAGGCGACGCGTGACCTGCCGGTCCGGGAGGACACGGTTCGGACACCGCTCAAGGACGCCGGGGTTCACCGGGTGGAGGCCGAGGTGGTGGCCATACCGGTGCTGAGAGCCGGCCTCGGTCTGCTCGGGCCGGTGCTGGAACTCCTGCCCCGGGTCAGCGTCGGCTACATCGGGCTGGAACGGGACGAGGAGACGGCGGTGGCCCGGATCTACTACAACAAACTGCCGCCGCTGGCCGGCAAGGTGCCGCTGCTGCTCGATCCAATGCTGGCGACGGGTGGCTCAGGCGCTCGGGCGCTCGACATGATCAAGGAGGTGGGCGGCGTGGGTACGCGGATGGTATGTGTGGTGGCCGCTCCGGAGGGCGTTCGACACATCGAGGGGCGACACCCCGACGTCGATGTCTTCACCGCCGCGCTGGACGAGGGACTGAACGACCGCGCCTTCATCGTGCCCGGCCTCGGCGACTTCGGCGATAGGCTGTTCGGGACACGATGAGCGACCTCGAGTCGTATCGCCGCCGCGCTCGGGAGGCAGGGGCTGCTCTTGCTGCCCTCCCCTTGGTGGGCCGGGGCGATCTGGGACCGCCGGACGAGAAAACGGGCGAGCGGTGGGATCGGTCCAACGTTTTCGGGCACGTGGCCGAGATGCTGCCCTACTGGACCGTGCAGATCAGGGAGGTGATGGGGGGCGCCACCCAGATCGGGCGTGACGAGGCTGGCAGCCTCCGCAGGCGGGAAGGCATCGACTCGGGCCCCGCCGAACCGGAGGAGGAGCTGCGCCGCGATATCGAGCGGGGTGTGGGAGGCCTGGAGACGCTGCTGGACGAGATGCGAGAAGAAGACCTCGAGCGAACGGCGCTCTACGTTGCTCAGAGCGGCAACCGCGAGGTCCAGCTCCGCGAGGTCCTGGACATGCTGCTCATAGGCCACCTCGAGGCCCACATCGACCAACTCAAACAGCTAGGACACTGAGTTCCCTCCCCGCCGTCGGGGAGGGAAGGATTTACGCGGCTACGGAGAGTACTGCTGTGCAGTAGGCGCAGCGCCTGGCCTTTGCTGGGATCTGGCTCAGGCACTCGGGGCAGTCCCTGGTCGTCGGCTCGGGAGCGGGCGCCTTCTCGAAGCGCGCGCGGAACCGGGAGTAGGGCAGCACGACCAGGTAGTAGACGACCGCCGCGACGAGAAGGAAGCTGATGGCTGCTTCCAGGAAGCGGCCATACATGAACCGGCTGTTGTTGACTGTGAAGTAGAGGGAGTCGAAGTTGGGCTGACCGCCGACGGCGGCGATCAGCGGTGTGATGAAGTCCTTGACGAGCTCGTTCACCACCGTTCCGAAGGCGGCGCCGATGACGATTCCCACCGCCAGGTCGACCACGTTGCCGCGCAGCAGAAAAGACCGGAATCCGCTCATGGTGACCTCCTCAATCTTCAGTCTTGGGGAAGCGCCGGGCGCGAGCACCCAGCAAGGCAAGAAAGACTACTGAACGAGCACGCAGCCTACTGCCACGGGATCTCATCGGTCAGCGTGGGTTCAGGGAAGGCCAGCTCTTTGATGGAGGCATAGACCAGGAGGAGCTCCTCCAGCACGTGCGCGCTCGCGCCGTACATAGAACCAACCTCGAAGTCGAAGATCGGGGAACGCCAGCCGCTGCCGAGCTCGATGGCTCGATACGGCACCTGGCCGGCGAAGAAGTCCGAGAGCGGCATTCGGATCAGCGCGGCCACCTCGCTTGCAGAGGGCTTGGCTTCGGCCCCGGCTTCGATCAGCGCCACGAAGGGATTCAGGGTGAAGCGGCTGGTTGCCGTGGGCACGGGGGCCAGCGAGCCCAGGAGGTGCAAACGTTCTCGCGAGATGCCGAGCTCCTCCTCGGTCTCTCTGAAGGCGGTGTCCGCCAGGTCTCGATCGCCTGGATCCGGCTTGCCGCCCGGAAAGGCGATCTCCCGAGCGTGGTGACGAAGCCTGTCGACCCGTTTGATCGCCCACACCTCGAGGCCTCGTGGACCGTCGTGGATGGGGACACAGACGGCCGCCTGGATGCGGCCCTGGAGGGACAGGCGCGAGGCCCTGGGAGGGCGCGCGGCGATCGCCGCCCGGAGCTTGCCGAGGTCAGTCACCGAAGCGTGATTCAAACGCGATCGCGTTGCAGCGGTGCAGCTCTTCCAGGGTCATGCCCAGGGTCTGGTGAGCGAGACGGAACTCCCCGCTCAGCGTGACGCCGGCGACGGTCGGCGAGTCGGTGCTCAGGGTGCAGCGAACACCGCTGCGGAGCAGGCGGGGAAGAGGGTGGTCCTCCAACCGCGGCACGGCCTTGCACTTCCAGTTCGCGGTGGGGCAGAGGTCGAGCGTCACGCCTTCCGAGCGTACGCGGTCCATCAGGCGGTGATCTCCGGCGCCGAGGACTCCGTGGCCGATGCGCTCGACGCCCAGGTCAAGCGCATCGCCGACGTTGGAGGGCGGCCCTGCCTCGCCGGCGTGGCAGGTGAGCCGGAGACCCGCCGCCCGAGCGGCTTCGAACGCGGGACGGTGGGGGGCGGCGGCCCAACCCGCTTCGTCGCCGGCCAGGTCGAAGCCCACGACGCCGCGTCCCACATAGCGGCCGGCAGCGCGCCCCAGCGCCACGTTGTCCTCCACCGGGTGCTGGCGAATGGCGCAGACGATGGCCACGGCGCGCACCGGTGCGGCCGCCAGGCCCTCCAGCACGGCCTCGATCACCCGCTCCACGCTGAGCCCGCGCCGGAGGTGGAAGCGAGGGGCCCAGCGCACCTCCAGGTAGTCGACGCCGTCGGCGGCGGCATCCTCTCCCAGCTCCCGTGCCGTTCGTGCGATACCCTCCGCCGTTTGCATAACCGCGATGGGGTGATCGAAGAATTCCAGGTACTCCGCCTGCGAGGCGCAGGAGGCCGGAGCAGCCAGCCGCAGCGGGCGGGGCAGATCCAGACCCAGCTGGTCCGCCAGCTCTTCGGCGGTGGCCGGCCGGAGCGCGCCATCCAGGTGGCAATGCAGCTCGGCCTTGGGCCAGGCCTGGAAATCGACCGGGTCGGAGGCGCCGCTAACCGGTGTGGAGAGCTCCATGGACAGCCGCTCAGTATCGGCCAGGTCTTGCAATGCGCCATGGTAGGCGCCGCTGGGGGGCGTTTAGACGGCTTACACGAGCGCCGTGCATACTGGACCGCAATAACGTTTCATGTCCTCTAACCCCCCGCCCGGCCCACCGGAGCGTTTCCCCGGTCGCAGGCCGCCGCAGAAGCCGCCCACTCT
>CATPBP010000202.1 GCA_955652675.1 Candidatus Dormiibacterota bacterium | reverse complement strand
GGCACCATCGGCGCCTTCGGGGCGGTCGCCAACGCGGTCGCGGACGCCCTGGCGCCGTTGGGGGCAGAGCTGAGCCGGCTGCCATACAGTCCCGATCGACTTTTCCAAGCGGTGGAGGCAGCCGGTGAAAAAAAGGCGCCGCCCCGGGGGTAGTCAGGGCGGCGCTGCCAGGGAACGGATACGAGGTCGGGCGCACATCCGGCCTCTTTCCAACCCGATATAACGCGCGAGTCGCCAAAAAGGTTCACACCGCTTGTAAAAGCCGGTTGGCGCCCTTCAGAGTTAGTCCGCCATGCCGAAGAGCAGCCTCATCTTCGTCTGCCGGGAGTGCGGCGGAGAGTCGATCCGCTGGTCCGGCCAGTGCCCTCACTGCCGCGCCTGGAACACCCTGGAGGAGTTCAATGCGCCCTCCGCCGGTCGCGAGCGGCGGCGTACTGCGGAGACCGCTCGGGTTGGGCCCGGGGTGCTGCCTATAACCGAGCTGGAGCTGGACGGCGCCCCCCGCCTGCCACTCCAATGGATGGAGCTGAACCGGGTGCTGGGGGGCGGCGTGGTCCCCGGCAGCGTGATCCTGCTGGGCGGCGAGCCCGGGGTGGGGAAGTCCACCTTGCTCATGCACCTCGCGGCCCAGGCCGCCAGGGCCGGGGGCCGGGTCCTTTACGTGTCAGGCGAGGAGTCGCCCCAGCAGGTTGGGCTCAGGGCGCGCCGGCTGGCCGTCGCCGAGTCCGGGCTGCTGATGCTCGCCGAGACCGACCTGGACGAGATCCTGGCGGCGGTGGAGCGAGAGGCTCCCGCCCTGACCATCGTGGACTCCATCCAGACGGTGATGGACGCGGCGGTGGAGTCCGCTCCCGGCAGCGTGAGCCAGGTGCGCGAGGGGGCAGCCCGGCTCATGCGGCTGGCCAAGCAGACCGCCGTGCCCATCTTCCTGGTCGGCCACGTGACCAAGGAGGGCGCGATCGCGGGGCCCCGGGTGCTGGAGCACATGGTCGACACGGTCCTCTACCTGGAGGGCGAGAGAGGCCAGGAATTCAGGATTCTCCGGGCGACGAAGAACCGGTTCGGTTCGACCGAGGAGATCGGCATCTTCACCATGACCGCCCAGGGCATGGAGGAGGTAAGCGATCCCAGCGCCGCGCTGATCGGAGATCTGCGAGCGGTGCCTGGGACCGCCGTCCTGGCCGCCATGGAGGGAAGCCGCCCGCTGCTCGTGGAGCTGCAGAGCCTGGTCAGCAGGGCGGCGGGTGCCATTCCGCGCCGGGTTGCCAACGGGATCGACCTGAACCGGCTGCTGATGGTGGCGGCGGTGCTCGACAAGCGCGCCCAGCTGCCGCTGGCCAGCTACGACATCTACGTCAACGTGGCAGGCGGGGTGCGAGTCAGCGAGCCGGCCGCCGACCTCGGCCTGGCGCTGTCGCTGGCGGGTAATCTGCGCGACCAGGCGCTGCCTGCGGATACCGTCGTAGTGGGCGAGCTGGGCCTGGCCGGAGAGGTCAGGCGGGTGGCTCGACTCGACCGCCGCCTGCAGGAGGCGGTGCGCCGGGGTCTGCGGCGGGCGATCGTGCCCGCGGGCGCGGGTGTCCGGCAGGAAGGCATGGAGGTTGTCGAGGTGCGAGATCTGAAGGAAGCGATCGGTCTCGTCTTTCCAGACCAGGCCGGGCTCGGGCACAGTCTGCCTTCGCCCGCCGGGGAACCGTCCAAGACGTGGAGGTGATCAAGTCCTTGGAGGTCTGCGCGATAGTGGCGGCGGCGGGGTCCGGGACGCGCTTGGGGATGGGCAGCAAGGCGCTCCTTAAGGTCAACGGCAAGACGTTGATCGCCCGGGCGGTCGAGCTCTTCAGCGGTCTGGAGGAGATTGGCAGAGTCGTCCTCGTCGCCCCTCCCGGGCGCCTCGAACAGACCCGTCGAGAGGTGGGGGCGCTGGCGTCGCCCAAGCCGGTACTCGTGTGTCCGGGCGGGGAGACCCGTCAGCAGTCCGTGCGGGCGGGGCTGGCGGAGCTGGGCGCCTGCGACTACGTGCTGGTCCACGATGCGGCCAGGCCTTTGGCCACGGCTGACCTGGTGCGCCGCGTGCTTGCGGCGGCCATCGAGCGTGGCGCGGCGATCCCCGGTCTGCCGCCCCGGGACGCCGTGAAGCGGGTCGAGGGAGGGCGCCTGGTGGAGAGCATGGACCGCTCCCGGTTGGTGCTGGCGCAGACGCCTCAGGGTTTCCGCTACCAGCTCTTCGAGCGCGCTCACTTCGAAGCCGCCGACGCCGGGCTGACCGGCGACGACGACAGCCAGCTGGTGGCGGCGGCCGGGCACCCGGTGGCCGTCGTAGCCGGCGAGCCGACGAACATCAAGCTCACCACGCCCGAGGACCTGCAGGTGCTGGAGGCCATCCTGCAGCAGCTGGAGGCGGTCGATCCGGCCGGCGCGGGCGGCGGCCGGCCCTCGCAGCCGCGATGAGGGTCGGTATCGGATACGACGTCCATGTGCTCGAGGCCGGAAGGCCGCTCGTCCTGGGCGGCGTGCGTGTGCCCTATGACCGAGGACTGGTGGGGCACTCGGACGCCGACGTGCTGACTCACGCCCTGGTCGACGCTCTCCTCGGCGCTGCGGCGCTGGGCACCATCGGCGAGCACTTTCCCGACACCGACCCTCGCTTCCGCGGAATCTCGTCCCTCGAGCTGCTGGCGGAGAGCACGCGCCTGCTGGAGGAGGCGGGCTGGCGGGTGGTCAACGTCGACGCGGTGATCTCCGCCCAGGAGCCGCGCCTGCAGCCGCATCTGAGATCGATGGCCGAGGCCCTGGCCGGTCCCCTGCGGGTGGACCCCACTTGCGTAGGAGTCAAGGCGACCTCGCCCGAAGGCCTCGGTGCGCTCGGCCGGCGGGAGGGGATCTCGGCGCAGGCGGTCGCGCTGCTGGAGCCGAAGCCGTGACCCTGAGGCTGCACGACACACTCAGGGAAGGCAAGGAGGAGTTCAGTCCGCTGGAAGCGGGCAGAGTGCGCATGTACACCTGCGGGCCCACCGTCTGGAACTACCCGCACATCGGCAACTACCGTGCCTTTCTGGTCTACGACCTGCTTCGCCGCCACCTTCTGGTGAGCGGCTACGAGGTTCGGCAGGTGATGAACATCACCGACGTGGACGACCGGATCATCGAGCAGGCGGCGGCGGCCGGCCTGACTATCCAGGAGCTGACCAGGCCCTTCGAGGAGGCCTTCTTCGAGGACCTCAAGTCGCTGCGGGCTGAGCCGGTCGAGCTTTATCCCCGCGCCACCGAGCATGTCAAGGAGATGATCGTCCTGATCGAGCGGCTCCTGGAGACCGGCCACGCCTACCGGGCGGAGGGCGACGTCTACTTCCGCGTCGCGTCATTCCCGGCCTACGGCAGGCTCTCTCACCTGGACCGCCGAGAGGTGCGGCAGGGGGCTCGGGTGGCCACCGACAAGTACGAGAAGGAGTCGGCCAGCGACTTCGCCCTCTGGAAGCGTGCGACCGAGGAGGACGAGAGGGCAGGCGCCGTCTGGGAGGCACCCTTCGGCAGGGGCCGGCCGGGCTGGCACATCGAGTGCTCGGCAATGGCGATGAGATACCTGGGCGAGACGCTGGACATCCACGCCGGGGGTCTGGACCTCCTCTTTCCCCACCACGAGAACGAGATCGCGGAGGCGGAGGCGGCCAGCGGGCGTCCCTTCGTCCGCTACTGGGTGCACTCGGGGTACCTCACAGACGGCACCGGCGCCAAGATGTCCAAGAGCACAGGCAACTTCGCGACCTTGCGGGACCTGCTGGCGGCCGGCTTCGATCCGCTGGCGGTGCGGCTCTTCCTGCTCGGCACGGCGCATTACAGGACGCCGCTCCGCCTCAGCGAGGAGGCGCTGCACGCGGCCGCCGAGCAGCTGCGCCGCCTGAAAGACCTCGCCGAGCGCGTCCGGCTGCTTGAGCCCGCGCCGGGCGCCGACGACGCGGCCTTCTTCCAGGACGTGGTGGACACCCGCGAGTCGTATCGCGCGGCCCTCGACGACGACCTCAACCTGCCGGCCGGCCTCGGCCGCTTCTTCGAGCTGCTCCGGACCGCCAACGCCGCCCTGGACGCGGGCCGGGTCGGGACGGCTGGGCGGGAGGCGCTCGGCGAGCTGCTGGCGGAGGTCGACGCGCACCTGGACGTCCTGGGCGTGGAGGAGCCGGTGCTCGACGTGGAGACCCGGCGGCTTGTCGAAGAGCGGGAGGAGGCGCGCCGGACGAGGGACTTCGCGGCCGCCGACCGGATTCGAGACCTGCTCCGGGAACGTGGAGTGGTGGTCGAGGACACGCCCGCGGGAGCGCGCTCGCGGCTGGTGAAGAGGTAGGCCGGGCTAAGACACTCCCTCCACGCAAGGGGGATGGATTTGCCTAAGCTCGGCTTATGAGCAGAGGGCCGCGGGGGGTGGAGAGGGACCTGGTCTACGGGCGCAACGCCGTGCTCGAGGCGGCTCGGGCGGGGAGGGTGAAGCGCGCGTTGGTGGCCGAGGGCCTGGACCCGGATCCTAGGGTGGCCGAGCTGGCCCGGTTGGCCCCCGTGGAGCGAGTGCCGGCGGCGCGGCTCGCGGCGCTGGCCAGCGGCGTGCACCAGGGAGTCGTCGCCGAGCTCAAGCCCCGGTCCTTCCTGTCCCTCCGTGAGCTGCTCGAGACCGGTCCGGACCTGCTGGTCGCCCTCGACGGCGTGGAGGACCCCCAAAACCTGGGCGCCATCCTGCGGAGCGCCGAGGTCGCCGGCGCCGGCGGGGCGATCTTCCCGGAACGGCGGTCCGCTCCGCTCTCCGCAGCCGCGATCAAAGCGAGCGCCGGAGCCAGCGAGCACCTGCCTCTGTGCCGCGTGCCGGGCCTGGCCGCGGCGATCACAGAGCTGAAGCGTTCGGGTCTATGGTGCGTGGCTCTCGACCCCGAGGGAGAGCTGCTTCCCTGGGAGTTCGATCTGCGCCAGCCGGTATGTCTGGTCGTGGGCGGGGAGGGCACGGGCGTCCACCGCCTGGTCCGGGAGCGCTGTGACGCCCGTCTCCGCCTGCCCATGGCGGGAAAGGTCGCCAGCCTGAACGCCTCGGCCGCGGCCTCGTCCCTTCTCTACGAGGTGAACCGCCAGCGCCTCACCTCCCGCGCCTAGACTCGGCGTCGAGGTGCCCGAGCAGCTGGTGGTGGACGGCTACAACGTGATCCATGCCTGGAAGGATCTCCGGCCGCTGGTGCCCGAGTCGCTGGAGCTGGCGCGAGAAGGTCTGGTCGCCCGCCTCTCCACGCTGGCGCAGATCACGGGGAGCGAGGTGACGGTGGTCTTCGACGCTCACCGCACGAGCGCGCACAGAGGAAACGAGGAAGTGCGCGACGGCGTGCGAGTGCTCTTCACCCGGCGTGGGCACTCGGCGGACCACGCCATCGAGAGGCTGGCCTACCTGGCCCGCGAGCGAGGAGAGCCGCTCATGGTGGCGACCTCGGACTCCTTCCATCGGTCCATGCTGCGGGGGATGGGCGCGGCCGTGATCGGCGCCGACGAGCTCCTGCGGCAGGTCCAGGGCGCGGAGGCTGAGCTGGCCCGTCAACTGCGCAATCATTCCCGGCCGTGAGGCGCACCCGCATCGTCTGCACGCTGGGGCCGTCGAGCTCCAGGCCTGGCGTGATCCGCCGGATGGTGGCCGCCGGCATGGACGTGGCGCGGTTCAACTTCTCGCATGGTGCCTTCGAGACCCATCGGGCCGGGGCCCAGCTGGTCCGCGGAGCGGCGGCCGCGGCCGGCCGTCATGTGGCGCTCCTGCAGGACCTGCAGGGTCCCAAGATCCGGACCGGCGCGCTCGCTCCACCGCTGGTTCGCCTGGTCCGGGGTCGGCGCGTGACGCTGACCGCCGAGCCGGTCACCGGCAGCACCGAGCAGATCCCTGTCAGCCACCGCGAACTGATCGCCGTGCTTCGGCCTCACGACCGCGTGCTCCTGGCCGACGGCGAGATCGAGCTGAGGGTCCTGAGCGTAAGCCCGGTGGAAGCGGAGTGCGTGGTCGTGCGCGGCGGCATCCTGGGGGAGCGCAAGGGCGTCTCGGCCCCCGGCAGGCCGCTGGACCTGCCGCCGCTGACGGAGAAGGACGAGGAGGATCTCCGGCGGGGCGCCGAGCTCGGTTTCGACTACGTGGCGCTCTCCTTCGTGAGGACGGCCGCCGACATCCAGGCCTGCCGTAACGCGATGCACTCGTGTGGGCTGCAGGCGCCGGTCATCGCCAAGCTGGAGAGGGCGGCCGCGCTCCGAAACCTGCGGGAGATCCTCGAGTGCGTGGACGGCGTGATGGTGGCGAGGGGCGATCTCGGCGTCGAGCTGCCCCTGGGAGAGGTGCCGGCGGCACAGAAGGACATCATCCAGCGCGCCAACCGGATCGGCGTGCCGGTCATCACCGCGACGGAGATGCTGGAGTCCATGGTGACCAGCAGCCGTCCCACCCGCGCGGAGGCCTCCGACGTGGCAAACGCCATCTGGGACGGTACCGACGCCGCCATGCTCTCCCAGGAGACGTCGATCGGAGCCCACCCGGTGGAGGCGATCAGGGCGATGGCCCGGATCTGCCTGGCCGCCGAGAGCCATCCCTCCTACCAGCGGACGCGCCCGATGGCCTCGCGCGTGGGCAGCCGCGACCCCGGCTCGGTCGGCGGAGCCATGGCCACCGCTGCGGCGGAGATCGCGTCCAAGGTGGGTGCGCGCGCCATCATCGCGTTCACCGAGTCGGGCGCCACCGCCCGCCGCGTCAGCAAGGCCAGGCCCGCGGTCCCGGTGATCGCGGCGAGCCCGCACCAGGAGGTCCTCCGCCGGACCGCTCTCTATCACGGCGTCGCCGCCCTGGAGGTGCCGCAGGGGGTCGACACCGACGACATGGCCGCCAAGGCCACTCAATCGGCGCGTGCTGCGGGGCTGGTTCGGCCTGGCGACCGGGTCGTGCTGGTGGCCGGGGTGCCTGTCGCCCTCACCGGTCAGACCAATCTGGTCAAGGTGGAGGTGGTTGCTTGAGCGGCGTCGTGGTTCCCCTCGCAGCCCTGACGCGGCATGGCCGGTGAGCATCCTCCGTGGCTGGACGGGCTTTCGCTGCTGAGCCACGACCTGAGGCGCCCTCTCACCGTAATCCGGGGCGCCGCCACGCTCTTGCTGGAAGCACAGGACCAGCTCCCGGCGGCGAGCCGCAGCCAGATCCTGGGGCTGATCGACGAGAGCGTGGAGGCCATGTCGGAGCTGATCGAGGATCTCTCCGTGGTCTCCCGCCTGGCGGCCGGCACGCTCGAGGTCTCGCTCCAGAGCGTGCCGGTTGACGACCTCGTGAGCGCCGCGGTGGAGGCATCCCGACGGGTGAGTTCGGGCGCAAAGGTTGCCGCCGTGGCCGCCCCCGGCCTGGAGGTGGAGGCGGACCGAGCGCTGGCCACCAGAGCCCTGCGGGCCCTGCTCGTGGCGGCCCTCCAGCGGGCCCGGGAGCCAGCCCTGGGACTCCAGGTCGAGCCGGAAGACGGTGCAGTCCGGCTTGTCGTACGGGTGCCGGCGGGGAAGGGCGGCGAGGCAAGGGGCGAGGCAAGCTTCGAGGCCCTGAGGCCTGCCGGGCCCGACCCGGGTCTGGCGCTCTACATGGCGCGGGGAGCGGCTCGCGCGATGGGCGGGGAGGTGGCGGTCGCCTCGGCCTCCGGCGGCGACGTCTTGTTCTCGTTTACCCTCAATCGACGTGCCTGATCAGGAAGATCGCCCGGAGGCGAGCGACGTTGCGACCGCCACGGTGGCGGCGGAGGAGAGCCGCGAACCCAAGCCGGAGGAGCGACGGCTGGAACGCGTCATGGTGGTGTCCGCCCACCCCGACGACCCGGAGTTCGGCTTCGGCGCGACGGTGGCCAGTCTGGTCGACCAGGGCAAGGCCGTGGTCTACGTCATCTGCACCGACGGTTCGCAGGGCGGCGAGGACCCGACCGTGCCGGACCAGGAGCTGACCTCGACCCGGTATACGGAACAGCGCGCCGCGGCTGCCCTGCTGGGCGTTAAGGAGGTCAAATTCCTCGGCTTTCGCGACGGGTACCTGGAAGCAAACGTCGAGCTGAGGCGTGCCATCTCCCGGGAGATCCGGCGGTTCAAGCCCGACCTGGTGCTGACCCACTCGCCGCTGCGGGCGATCAACATCCCGATCGGGGCTTCGCACCCCGACCACCTGGCGGTGGGCGAGGCGACGCTGGCCGCCGTCTACCCGGACGCGCGCAACCCCAGGGCTTACCCGGAGCTGCTGCAGGAAGGGCTGGAAGCCCACAAGGTGAAGGAGGTCTGGCTGCCCGGTTTCGACGGCGCGGACCATTTCGTCGACGCCGGCCCCTACCTGGACCGCAAGATCGAAGCCATCCGTTGCCACAAGAGCCAGTTCGACAAGCCCGGCATGAACCCCGAAGAGGTGGGGAAGTGGATCCGGGAGCGGATGCACCAGGCCGGCGAACGAGCCGGCTACGAATACGCCGAGTCCTTCAAGAGACTAGAGACCGCGTAAAGGGAAGGATTTCCTCCCCCTTACTGGCTATCCCAGCCGAACCTTCTCTGGGGAGGGGACGCGGGTGGGCTTCAGGCCCTGGGCCGCTGCCAGGCGAGCGAAGACTATGGCGTCACGGATGGCGCAGGCCCGCCCGTCATTGTTGAAGTAGCAGTAGACGTCCTCGTC
>CATPBP010000201.1 GCA_955652675.1 Candidatus Dormiibacterota bacterium | reverse complement strand
TGGGGCCGCTGCGGGCCGAGCTCAGCCTGCCCGACTCATCAGAGCCATGCCTGAGGCTCCGTTCTTCAAAGGCCATCGCGGTCCGCGAGGTGGAGCTCAGCGGAGAGCTGACGCTGCCGGATTCCAATGGGCGCTGGCTGCTCTACAACGGCTATCAGTCCTGGGATCGCTCGGGATGTGTACGTCTTGCTGACACCCCCGAGCGAATTGGATCGGTCCACCGGGAATCTTGGTGGACGGCCGGGATCGTCGACCAGGCTGGGGCCGGGTTGGCGGCCGTAGCCGGAAGTGCCGAGGGCGGTTCCACCCGCTTTCGCGCGGCGGAGACCGGCTTCGGTGTCGTCTGGTCGGAGACGCTCGGACCCATCCCGCTCCCGCTCTTCTCCGGCGGAACCGGGACGGTCTGGGCCAGCCCTCCGCTGTCGATTGCCGCCGACCCCGACGTCCGTCGCTGTCTGGCCTCAATGACCGGAGGTGGAGTGAGCGCGCCCCGGATACTCGGCTGGCTCAGCTGGTATCACTTCGGCCCTTTCGTTGAGCGGAACAACGTCATCGAGCACTCGCGACTGCTGGCAGACGACCCCTACCGTAGCCCGGGATACCGGCTGATCCAGCTGGACGACGGCTGGCAGCAGGCCTACGGCGAGTGGGCCCCGAACACCAAATTCCCCGGCGGCCTGGAGGCGCTCTCCGAGGAAGTCGCAAGGCGTGGGCAGTGTCTCGGCGTCTGGACGGCACCGTTTCTGGTCAGCGCCGCCGCCGACCTGGCGGCGGAGGCCCCGCCCGACTGGTTCCTCATCGACCCGGCCAGCGGCGAGAGGGTGGTCGACGCGCGTCACCAGATGCTGGGCCCGATGTACGTGCTGGATGCCTCCCGTGCACCGGTCCAGCGACTTCTGCGGGACCTGTACGCCGGCATGTACGAGGCGGGCGTCCGGTACTTCAAGATCGACTTTCTCTACGCGGGCGCCTACGCCGGAGCACAGGCGCTGTCTGCCGGGCTGGCGGCGATCAAAGAAGGCGTGCGCGATGCCTATCTGCTTGCGAGTGGCGCTCCGCTGCTACCCGTGGTCGGGCTCGCCCACGGCTGCCGCGTGGGCCCCGACACGGCCACTCCGCTAATGGATTTCGAGGCCTGGACATCGCAGCCGACCGTGTTCGGTGAAGAGGTCGTCGACGTGGGCCGCAACCTGGCCGCCCGCTACTTCCTGGAAGGCTGGTTCCAGCTCGACGCCGACGTGGCACTGGTCGGAGGCAACCTGAGCCTGGAGCAGGGCCGGCAGCTGGTGACGATGGCGGCACTCTGTGGCGGTCCTTTCCTGGCCGGCGACGACCTGGCCGCTCTCTCGCCGGAGCGCCTGGAACTGCTGACCAACCCCGAGGTGCTCGCGCTCGTGGGTGAGGGCTCGGCCGTGCCGGACTGGGAGCCGAACGACGACGACCTGCCGCCGGCGCGTTGGCGCCGGGGGGACGTTCTCGCCCTGTTCAACTGGACCGGCGACGATGTCGAGATGTCGGTCGGGGACGCCGGTGTGACGTCTGCGCGAGACCTCTGGGCGCGCTCCGAATTGAGCGGATTCTCAGGCGAAACGTCTCTTCTGGTCCCGGCCCAAGGCGTCAGATTGGTCCGCCTCGGCAGGGGGTAGGCTTTAGTCGTGGCGCGTGTCATCCATCACAGACTGCACGGCCTGGCGGACGCGCGTGTGGAGCGGGTGGAGGGCCAGTTCGAGCGACTCGCAGCGACCCGGACCTGGCGCGGCGACGAGCCCTGGGTGGCAAGTCAGCGCTCGCCCGGCCTCTTCGAGATGGAGTACTTGCGCCACGTTCGTGAGGCCGAGGGGTCGGACGTATCCATGGCCGGTTTCCTGAAGACGGGCGGTGACGAAACCGACGTTCTGGTGCTGACACTCTTCCTGCGCGACCTGAGCGCTGAGTACGGGATCCGGGTGGTGCTTCGCGACGAGGACAACCCGCTGGCGAAGCTCCGCTACCTCGAGTTCCGGCACGGCCGTCTGCCCTCGGGAAACGCGCTGGAAGAGATGCTGGCCCGCCGACCGGTGATCAAGAAGGTCGATGGCCAGGGGATCATGTTCTACCCGCCCGCCCATCGCCTCAATGCGCAGGCTCCGGCTCGCCCGTCTCAGTGGGGATACGCGCTTTGCGGCCTGCGTGCCTACGCGCCCACGTTGCTGGAGGCAGAGCGCGAAGCACTCAAGATCTTGAGAGCGATGCGACACCTTGGCCGCTGAGGCCGGGTTTCGCGACAAATCGCTCACCTCACGTGACGGAACCAGGCTCCACGCGCGCATCTGGCCGGTCGACCAGCCCCGAGCTTGGCTCGCCATCGCCCACGGCCTCGGCGAACACTCGGGCCGCTACGAGAGATTGGCGCGCGCGATGTCCGGCTACCGGATCGGCTGCTGCGCGGTAGATCTGCGCGGCATGGGCCGCAGCGAGGGGCGTCGCGGTCACCTGGAGCGCTGGCAGCAGTGGGTCGACGACTACGCCTGCTTCTATCAGACGGTGTTGGAGGAGGCGGGTGGGACGGAGATGGTTCCTCTGGGTCACTCCTTCGGCGGTCTGGTGGTGGTCAGCGCCGTCCTCTCCGGAGCGGTCGATCCGAGCCGTTTCGTCCTCTCCAATCCGGCCTTCCGGGCCGCCGTCGAGGTGCCGGGCTGGAAGCTCCGCCTGGGCCAGGCGGCGAGCCGCGTGGTGCCGGCTTTGACCATGGCCAACGAGGTGGATCCGGCGCTCATCTCTCGTGACCCGAGCGTCGTGGAGGCGTATCGAAACGATCCCCTCGTCCACGACCGGATCTCGGCCCGCCTCTACGTCGAGTGGTCGGCGGCGAGCCGGCAGGCGCTGGGCCGGGCCGCCGAGATCCAGCTGCCCTTTCTGCTCATAGTCGGCTCGGATGACCGCCTGATCGACCCCCAGGGCGCCGCCGAGTTCAGCTCGCGAGCCACCGTCGAGCACAGCACGAGGGTCTACCGGGGCCGTTACCACGAGCCCTTCAACGACCTCGGAGCCGACGAGGTCTTCGCCGACCTGGCGCGGTGGCTGGAGAGAAGCGACTGAGTCTTAACGACCACGCTTGCCGCCGTCCGGAGCCTGCGAATACGATCAGTCGCGCCATCAACCCCCCGAGGGTGGGTGGCTTTGGAGGAGGGTTCTGCCGGCGGCCGAATGGAGGAGGTTGACGTGTTGGGTGAACTCGGCGGCGGTGGGACCGGCTGCCGGTGAGGGCTGTGGTGCAGAGGGTCCTCGAGGCGGCGGTGAGCTGGACCGATGCCGCCGGCAAGGAGCACACCCAGGGCATCGGCAGGGGCCTCGCCATCCTGGTCGGAGCCGGCCCCCAGGACCGGCCGGAGGACGCCGACCGGCTGGCCGACAAGATCGCCCAGCTCCGGATCTTCGCCGACGTCGAAGGTCGCTTCAACCTCAGCCTGGAGGACGTCCAGGGTGAGGCTCTGGTCGTCTCCCAGTTCACGCTCTACGCCGACCTCCGGCGCGGCCGCCGCCCCAGCTTCGATGGGGCCGCCCCGCCCGATTGGGCGAGAGCCCTCTGCCAGCACTTCGCCGACCATCTCGCCGCCCGCGGCGTCACCACCCGCAGCGGCAGCTTCGGCGCGCACATGCTCGTGAGCCTGATCAACGAAGGTCCGGTCACCGTGGCTCTCAGCACCGACCAGTGGGATACGCGGATCGGTGGCTGACGGAGCCCGGCCCGCCTACCTGGCCGAAACCCAGGAGGCCTCCTACCTCCAGCTCCACGCTGAGGAGATCGCGGCGGCTGCACGGCGGATCGCGCCGCACGTCCGCCGCACGCCGCTCCTGACCACAGATCTGGACCCCCGTCTCCGGCTGAAACCGGAGTGCTTCCAGGTGACCGGCTCCTTCAAGGTCCGCGGCGCCTTCAACGCCGTCCTCCAGCTGAAGGAGCGGACGCCGCCTCCCAGGGGCGTGATCGCGGTCAGCTCTGGGAACCACGCTCAGGCGCTGGCGCTGGCCGCGCGCACGGCCAGCCTGACCGCGCTGATCCTGATCCCGGAGGACGCCAACCCCGCCAAAGTGGCGGCCACCCGGTCCCTCGGTGCCGAGGTCCTGCAGGACGGGATCACCTTTGAGAACCGCGAGCAGCGCCTGCGGGAGGTGATGGCGGAGCGGGGCCTCACCTTGGTCCACCCCTTCGACGACTGGGACATCATCCACGGCCAGGCCACCGCCGCCAGGGAGGTCCTGGAGGACGATCCCGAGGTGGCGGCGATACTGGCGCCGACCGGTGGCGGCGGCCTGCTCAGCGGCACCGCGCTGGCGGCCAAAATCCACCGCCGGGACACCCTTGTCATCGGTGTCGAGCCGGAGCGGGCCGACGACGCCCAGCGCAGCTTTCGAAGCGGCGCCATCCAGACGCTGCCCAGCTCGCCTCAGACCCTGGCGGACGGCGTGCGGACCACCGCCATCGGCCGGCGAAACTTCGAGGTGATGGTCGAGAGGCGGCTGGTCGACGACATCGTGACGGTGAGCGAGGAGGAGATAGAGCGCGCCCTGGTCACGGCCTGGCTCAAGCTGAAGCTCGCCCTGGAGCCCACCGCGGCCCTTCCCCTGGCGGCCTACCTGGCCGGCAAGGCGCCGCCCGCCGAGGCGAGTCCCGTGGGCCTCATCCTGAGCGGCGGTAACTTCGACCAGGCCGTGGTGGCTAGACTGCTGGGCAGCGCATGATCCCGGTCAAAGAGGTAATGACCACCAAGGTCATCAGCTTCCGGGAGGACACGCCGGTGGAGGACATCGCCACCCGCCTCTCCAAGGGTCGCATCACAGGCGCCCCCGTGGTCACCGAGGACGGCTTCGTGGTGGGTATCGTCTCCGAGGTCGATGTCTTCACCAAGAGAGGCTCGACGGCGCGGGACATCATGTCCTCGCGCGTGATCTCGATAACCGAGGAGACCGGCATCGACGACGCGGCGCAGCTCTTCGCCGGGGAGCGGATCCGGCGGCTGCCGGTGCTCCGACACGGCAAGCTGGTCGGGCTTCTCAGCCGGTCCGACGTGCTCGATTTCTTCGCCACCCGGCAGTGGGCCTGCACCAGCTGCGGTCACGCCGAGCATGGGTTGCAGCCGCCCGAGCGCTGCGGTGTCTGCTCAGGAACCGACTTCCGGCTGGAAAAAGCCCATCCCCGCCACTGACCCTCTGTGAGCATCGCCCTCAGCGCCAAGGCGGGAAGTTTCACCGAGTCGGTCATCCGGGAGATGACGCGTCTCAACCTCGCTCTGCACGGTCCTGAGAGGGCGATCAACTTCGCCCAGGGCTTCCCCGACTTTGAGCCCCCGCCGGAGATCGTCGAGGCGGCCCAGGAGGCGCTGGCGGCCGGCGGCGCCTACCACCAGTACGCCACCACCTGGGGCGCGCCAGCGCTTCGCCAGGCCGTCGCGCACAAGAAGTCCGCCGAGTGGGGGCTCCCCGTCGACCCTGAGCGGGAGGTGACCGTTGCCTGCGGGGCCACCGAATCGATGATGGCCGCCATGCTCGCCACCGTCGATCCGGGGGACGAGGTGATCGTGTTCGAGCCCTTCTATGAGAACTACGGCCCGGACTGCATCCTGAGCGGCGCCCGCCCTCGCTACGTCGCCCTGCGCCCGCCAGACTGGAGCTTCGACGAGAACGAGCTGCGAGCGGCATTCAACGAGCGGACCCGAGCGATTGTCGTCAACACGCCGCACAACCCCACGGGCAAGGTATACCGCCGCGAGGAGCTGGAGCTGATCGCGGAGCTCTGCCACCGCCACGACGCGGTGGCGATCACAGACGAGATCTACGAGCACATGGTCTTCGAGGGCGAGCACATCAGCATCGCTACGCTGCCCGGCATGCGGGAGCGGACGATCACCATCAGCGGCGCCAGCAAGACCTACTCCATCACCGGCTGGCGGATCGGCTGGCTGATCGCGCCGCCGGAGCTCACCTCGGGCATACGTAAGGTGCACGACTTCCTCACCGTCGGGGCCGCGCATCCCCTGCAGATCGCCGTCGCCGCCGCGCTTGGCTTCCCGCCCTCCTTCTACGACGCCCTCCTTGAGGAGTATCGAGAGCGCCGCGACGTGATAGTGCGCGGCCTGCGCGAGGTCGGCTTCCAGCCCAATCCTCCGGCCGGCGCCTACTACGTGATGGCTGGCATCGAGGGGCTGACCGACCGCGACGACGTGGCCTTTGCGCACTGGCTGGTGGAGACCGCCGGCGTCGCGACCGTGCCCGGCTCCAGCTTCTACGCGGATCGAGAGCTGGGGCGCCGCCTCATCCGTTTCAGCTTCCCCAAGCGGCTCTCCACGATCGAGCGCGGGCTCGACGCCCTCCGCCAGATCCGCTCTTAACAGCCACCGTTCCCTTTCTTTCCAGGGCCGCCTACCTTCCCGGCCATGCACCTCACACGCGTCCTCAAGAAGCCGCTGACGGTCATCCTCGCGCTCGAAACGGTTCTCGTGGCGGGTCTCGGAGCAGCCGCTTGGGGAGTCTGGCACAGCCGCCAGCAGGCGCCCCAGGCGGCGTCGACGCCGTCGGTGGCAGTGCCCCGGCAGACCGGTCAGCGGCCTCTGCCAGCCAGCCCCGGACCGCCCACCCCGCCCGCCTCGCCGGCGCCACCGGGCCCGACGCCCGGGTTCCGCACCGACGCCGGCTTCCTCGCCCGCCAGCTCGGCGACGTCAACCGCGACCAGGCTGCACTCGAGAACGTCGAATGGCGGCTCGTCAAAGCCGCGATGCAGGGGATGAAGGGATACATCGAGAAGGTCGTCGTCCCCGCCGTGGAACGAGCCGAGCGAGGTGGACGGTGACCGTCCGGCCGGGCTCGGCTTCGGACGAGGCCTCAGACTGCCGCTTCGGCGAGCGCGGAACGCATGAGCTCGGACAGGGTCGGATAGGCGTGCATCGTCCGCGCGATCTCCCCCACTGGCACGCGCCCGGCCATGATCGCCACCGCCTCGTGGATCATGTCGCCTGCCGTTTCGGCCACGATGCTGCAGCCCAGCAGCTGGCCGGTCCGAGCATCCGCCACCGCCTTGACGTACCCGTGCACCTGGCCGTCGATCTGTGCCTTCTCGGCCGCCGAGAGGTCGGCAAAACCCGTGCGCACCTCGCCGCCGGCCTGCTCCGCCTGCTCCTGGGTCAGGCCGACGGAGGCGATCTCGGGGTCGGTGAAGGTCACCCGGGGCAGCACCCGCAGGTCCACCCCCTCCTCGGTCCCGTGCAGAGCATTGCGGCCGGCCACCCGGCCCATCTCGGAGGCGACGTGCGTGAAGAGGGGGCCGCCCACCACGTCGCCGGCCGCCCAGGCCCAGGGCTGGCTGGTCCTGAGGTGCTCGTCGACCTTGATGCCCTTGGGCGTCCAATCGATGCCGGCGGCCGGCAGGCCCATGGCCTCGCCCCCCAGCGAGCGGCCGGCCGCCACCAAGATCTCGTCCACCTCCAGTTCCTCGCCACCCTCCAGGTGCAGGCGTTTCATGGAACCGGCACTCTCCACACCCTGCAGCCTGGCGCTCAGCCGGGTCCCGATGCCCTCCTCGGCGAAGACCGCCTGCAGCGTCCCGCTCGCCTCGGGCTCCTCGGCGGCGAGCAGCCGGTCGACCATCTCCACCACCACCACCTGAACCCCCAGCCGGGCGAAGATCTGAGCGAACTCTGCCCCGATCGGACCGCAGCCCAGCACGGCCAGCCGCCGGGGCAGCTCTTTCAGCTCCAGGGCGCCCTCATTGTCCAGGTACCCGGCTTCTCGCAGCCCCGGCACCGGCGGCACCGATGGGGCCAGGCCCGAAGCCAGGAGCACCGACCTCGCCTCCAGGGTGTCGCCGTCCACCTCCAGGCGCCGCTCCCCGGTCAGCCTGGCTCGTGCGGGGTAGCGGACATCCACGCCGGCCTCCTGGAAGGGCTGGGCGCCGAAGCGGAGCATGTGGTCGCGCACGGCGTCCGCCCGGCCGATCACGGCAGGCCAGTCGACGACCGCCTCGGCCGTCCGGATGCCGTACCGGCCGGCGCTGCGAACCGTGTGGGCCACCTTGGCCGCCTTCACCAGAGCCTTGGTCGGCACGCAGCCGTGATTGGTGCAGGTCCCGCCGAAGTGACTGGACTCGACGAGGAGGATGCGATGCCGGCCGCCGTCCGCCACCGAGAAGGCGGCTTCCGAGCCGGCCGCGCCTCCGCCGACTATGACCAGGTCGTATTGAGTCACGGGCCTGCAATATAAGAGACGTGAGCAAGCCAATCGATCCTGAGGTTCGCATCGGCCACGTCCACCTCAAGGTTGCCGACATCGAGCGTTCCCTGGCCTTCTATTGCGGCATCCTCGGCTTCGAGCTGATGGCCCGCATGGGCGACCAGGCGGCCTTTATCAGCGCCGGCGGTTACCACCACCACATCGGGCTCAACACCTGGGAGAGCCGAGGCGGCACGCCGCCGCCGCCGGGCACGACCGGTCTTTATCACCACGCCATCCTCTACCCGAGCCGGAGGGCGCTCGCCGACGCCTACCGGCGCCTGATCGACGCGGGCTGGCCACTCACCGGCGCTTCCGACCACGGTGTCAGCGAGGCCCTCTACCTCGACGACCCGGACGGCATCGGTGTCGAGCTCTATCGCGACCGGCCACGCCAGGAATGGCCGCGCACCGATGACGGCCAGATGACCATGTACACACGCCGGCTCGACCTCTCCGGCCTGCTGGCGGAGGCGGTGAGGACTTGACCGACCTGCAGCTGCGCCTCGACACACCCACCTTCCGGGACGTCCTCGCCGCCCGGGGACAGCTCCGGCCGTACCTGGAGCCCACGCCCCTCCGCCACTACCCCGCCCTCTCGGCCATGGTCGGGGCCGAGGTCTTCGTCAAGCACGAGAACTTTCAGCCCACCGGTGCCTTCAAGGTTCGGGGCGGGGTCAACCTGATCTCGCGGCTGGGCGAAGAGGAGCGGGAGCGTGGGGTGATCGCGGCCTCCACCGGCAACCACGGGCAATCGGTCGCGTACGCCGCGTGCCTGTTCGGTGTCAAGGCGACCATCTGCGCTCCTCTTGCGGCCAACCGTTTGAAGGTGGCCAGCATGCGGGAGCTCGGCGCCGAGGTCGTACTCCACGGCGCCGACTACGACGAGGCTCGCGAGCACTGCGAGAAGATCGCCCGGCGGGAAGGCTACCGCTACGTCCATTCAGGCAACGAACCGCTCCTCATCGCCGGCGTGGGGACCTACGCGCTGGAGATCGTGGAGGCCCAGCCTCGACTGGACGCGATCATCGTGCCCATCGGCGGGGGCAGCGGGGCAGCCGGCACCTGTCTGGTGGCGGCGGCGGTGAATCCTGGCCTGGAGGTGATCGGGGTGCAGTCGGCCCAGGCGCCTGCGGCCTTTCTGTCCTGGCAGCAGGGCTCGCTGGTGGGTGCCGACAACAGGACGTCGGTCGAGGGCCTCTCCACCGCCACGGCCTTCGAACTGCCTCAGCAGATCCTGCGCCGCCACCTCGACAAGTTCGTCCTGGTGTCAGACGAGGAGATCGCGCCGGCCATCGCCACCATGGTCGAGACCACTCGCACCCTGGTCGAGGCGGCGGGCGCCTCACCGTTGGCGGCGGCACTGAAGCTGCGGGACAACCTCAGAGGTAAGCGGGTGGCGCTTATCTGCTCAGGCGCCAACATCACGCCGGAGCAGCTGCGTGAGGCTCTGAGAGCCGCTCCCGGGTAGTCCCCAGCGTCAGGAGCGCCACGACCGCGCCCAGCAGGCAGATCGCCGCAGCCACCAGGAAGATCTCGCGGTATTCCTGAAGCAGCGCCCCCCGGACGCAGTTCTCGAAGGCGGTGAGCTGAGCGCGCAGCCCGCCGCTGGAGGAGACGGAATCGCAGCTCCGCTCCGCGAAGATCCGCTGGAAGCGGCTCAGGCCGAATGCCGTCAGGGAGGCGAGGCCGATCACCATCCCCAGCGTCCTAGCCAGCACGACCAGGCTGCTGGCCAGCCCGTGCTGGCTGGGATCGGTCAGGTCCAGCACCGCGGCCGTAAGGGGAGCGATCACCAGGCCAAAGCCGAGGCCGCAGAGGACAAGCTCGACTGAGGCCGGCCAGTTGGAGGTCTTGAGCTCGTCGACCCTCCAACCGGACATGAGGGCAAAGGCGGCTGCCGCCAGCACCAGTCCAGCACAGGCCGTCCAGCGGCGGCCCAGGCGCGAGCCCAGCCAGCCTCCCAGCAGGGCGCCCACCGGCACCCCGAGCAGGAGCCTGATCAGCAGCAGCCCGGAGTCCTGTGTGCTGAGGTCGAACACCCCCCTGGCCAGCACGGGAATGTCGACCAGCGCAACCATGAGCGCCGCCCCGGTGACCAGGTTGGCCACCAGCGCCCCGGTGAAGGCGGGCCGCCGGAGCAGGCCCCGGGCGATGAGTGGGGAGAGGTGCCTGGCCTCGCGCCAGCCGAAGGCCGCCAGGACCACGATGCCGCCGATGAGGAGCGGTGCGGCAAACCGGTTCACCGGCCGCTGCTGGGGATCGTCGGGATACAGCGCGAAGACGATCAGCGCCAGACCCAGCCCCAGGAGTAAGGCGCCCGCCCAATCAACGCCCCCAGCCGCCTCCAGCCTGCGGGTAGGGCCGAGGAGAGCGTCTCGGGCCGGCGCCCGGCGCCGTTGAGACGCCCAGAGGCCCGCCAGCACCAAGGCGCCCAGCGGCAAGTTCAACCAGAAGACGGCTCGCCAGCCGCCGAGCCCGGCCGCGAGATAGGCGCCGTAGACGGGGCCGACCACGCTGCCCGCCTCCTGCACAGCCGATACCGCGCCGAGGGGCAGGGACCGCCGGCCGGCCGGATAGAGGTCCGCCGCAAGCGCGAGCGACAGCGGCACCAGCGCCCCTCCGCCCAGGCCCTGGAGCACGCGGCCCAGGACCAGCCAACCGAGCGCCGGCGCCAGCGCCGTGATGATCGAGCCGAGGCCGAAGACTGCGATCGCCGCCGTGAATGCGGGAAGCCTGCCCCGCACGTCGGAGAAGGCGGCGAGCAGGGGCATCGCCACCACGTACCCGCCCAGGAACCCGGTCAGAATCGGGGCCGCCGCCTCCAACCGGTCGACCGGTACCTCCACCGCGGACAGCATCTGCGGGAGCAGGGTCACCACCGCGTAGGTGTCGAGGGCGGCGAGAAAGAGGCCGGCCGCGGCCAGGCCCAGCTGGGCCTGCTTGCGCCCGATCAGCTCCAGAGCGCGGTGCTTCGTCTCGTCAGGCCGTGGGACTGGCCGCCGGACTCGCCGCTGGACTCGCCGCCGGGCTGGTGATCGTGACCGGCCGGTTGAAGTCGTGGAGGTCGACCTGCACCTGGACGTCCTTGCCGGCCTGCAGGAGCGGTCCGGCGAGCACCACCCGGCGCACCAGATGGTCCGTTTGACCGACCCAGACCGTGGCGTGGACGTCGCCCGCCGGCGAGGCCCCGGCCAGGAGCTGACCGATCTGGGCCGCCGAATAGGTTGCCGCGACCTTGTCGGTGTCGGTGTCGCCGACCTTCTCCGTTCCCTGGTAGGCCGGGTTCTTGCCTACGGCCAGCACGGAAGGAAGCCCCGCTCCAGGTTCGAACAGGCGCGCCAGGTTCGGTATCTCGGCCGCCTGCTGGTCACTCAGCTGCTGGAAACGGGAGAAGGGCAGCCGCAGATAGACGTGGCCGCCGGTGGTCACCACACGCACGTCGACGAGGAAGTCGCCCTGCTTCACCTTGAAGATCGTGTCGCTCTGGTCGGGGACCTGCACCTCCGAGCTGGCGGTCGTGAGGGTCAGGCCCTGCAGTGTCACGCCGGGACCGAACTTCACGTCGGCCTTCAGCGATTTGACTGCGGACATCGCCTTGCCTGCGTCGCGGAGGACCTGCGAGGGATTCGGCTGCGACGCTCCCGGTCCCGAGCAGGCCGCCGTCAGTAGCATCAACGCCAGGGCGGCCAGCAGGGCCGGCGGGCGTCCGAAGTTGCGCATCACCACTAGAGTGAAGCACCGCCGCCGCGCGAGGGATGACGCCAGATCGTTCGGCCGCTCAGCGGCGAGGATCGATGAGCACCCCTGGATTCATGATCGCCGCCGGGTCCAGCTCCCGCTTGGCCGCCTGAAGCGCCTGGGCGAAGAGGTCGGGCCGCTGCCTGTCGTACCAGGGCCTGTGGTACCGGCCGACCGAGTGGTGGTGGGTTATGGTGCCGCCCAGCCGGATCAGCGCCTCGGAAGCAGCGTCCTTGATCGCGGCCCACTGCTCCAGCTCGGAGCCCGGCCGGCCGGGCGCGACGACCGTGTAGTAGGGGGCCGGTCCGTCGGGGTAGACATACGCGAAGCGGCAGGAGACCAGGCCGCCCCCGCATTGCTCGGCCAGGGCCCCCCGGGTGGCCTCCAGGACTCCCGCGTGGAACTCGGGGAAGCGATCCCACGTGATCGCCGTCTCGAACGTCTCCTGAACCAGCCCCAGCCGAACGAAAGCGTCGTGGAAGTGCCCACCCCTGATGAAGGCGCTCCGCCAGAGCCCGGCAGCCCCCTCCCTGGCCGCGGAATCGTCGCTCCGGGTGCCGCCCGTCCCCTCCGGGACCTCGCCGTGATGCTCCCGGCAGATCGCCCCGGCCCGGGCCATCCAGGCGTCGAGCTCGTGGTCGGCCGACTCGAAGGTGACGATCAGGATCGCCCGCGAGCCGTCGCCGGAGCCGGAGAAGACGGCCTCGGCGTGGTCTAGGAGCCGGCAGTTGGCAGGGTAGAGGCCCGACTGCGCGATCTCCCGTGCCGCCTGCCAGGCGTCGTCGAAGGACTCGAATCCGATCGAAGCCGAGGACCGGAAACGGGGCCGCTCCTGGAGCCGCATCCAGGCGCGGGTGATCACGCCCAGGATTCCCTCGGAGCCGATGAAGAGGCGATCAGCTGAGACTCCGGCGCCGTCCCCCGGAAGCCGGCGCGTCTCCAGGGCGCCGCGCGGCGTGAGCACCCGCATTCCCTCCACGAATTCGTCGATGTGCGTGTAGAGGGTGGCGTAGTGGCCGCCCGACCTGGTCGCGATCCAGCCCCCCAGGGAGGAGACTTCGAAGGACTGCGGGAAGTGGCGGAGGGTGAGGCCGTGCGGCCTCAGCTGATCCTCGAGCTGTGGACCGAGGGCCCCCGCCTCGATCAGAGCCGCTCGCGAGGCGCTGTCCACCTCGAGAACGCGTCCCATGTGCCGCATGTCGACGGATATCGCGCCCGCGTATCCCTCGCCGACGTCCGGCTCGATCCCGCCCGCCACCGAGGATCCGCCACCGTAGGGGATCGCTGCCACTCCGGACCCGGCCGCCCAGTCCAGGACCATGCCGACCTGCTCCTCGGAGTCGGGAAAGGCCACGAAGTCCGGGGGGTTCTCGTACTCCCGTCGCAGGCCGCGCACGAGGTCCCGGAACGACTTGCCCAGGGTGTGTTCGGCGCGTTCCCAGGGTTCCGCCGAGCAGAAGCCGGCCAGCGTGCGAGGCGGCGTGACCCGGGGCGCCCGCAGCCGGATCTCTTCCAGCGTGGGCGGCTGGGCGGCTTTCAGCTCTGAGAGGCCCAGCCGCTCGGCGAGCGAGCGCGCCAGCTGCTCCAGCTCCTCCGCCGTCAGGCCCTCGCCCTCGTATCCCCAGCCCCAGAACTTCCGCCGCCGGACGCGCGCCTTCACGAGCTCAGAGCTCTTTGGGCAGCTTCTGTTTGAGAGTCAGGACCGGCTCGAAAAGATCCCCCTGCCGGTCGATGCGCTCCAGGACCTGGTGCGCATCGAACACCAGGAGGTCGGGGTCTGCGGCTTCGAAGCAGCGCTCGACCTCCTCCCAGGTGACGGGCGTGGAGACGGTCGGCCGCGCCCTGGCCCGAAGTGAGTAGACGTTCACCGTCGTCTTGTACTCGTCGTTCTGGCTCCAGTCGATCAAAACCCTGCCCTCGCGCAGCGTCTTGCGCTGCATGTGGACCACCTGGTCCGGCCGCTCCCGCTCGAACATCTGCGCCAGGCCCTTGGAGATGAGCTTGGTCTGCTCGTAGTCGACCGGTGTGTTCAGGGGAACGTACATCTGCAGGCCCTTCGATCCCGAGGTCTTGCAGAAAGACTGCATGTCGTGCTCCAGGAACCACTGACGGAGCCAGCCGGCGACCTCGCAGCACTGCACTATCGTGGTCGGCGGTCCGGGATCGAGATCGAAGACGAGCATGCGGGGTTGTTCCAGCTTCTTGTAGAGCGAGAGCGAGGTGTGCAGCTCGATGGTGCCCAGCTGCGCCACCCAAACCAGACTGGGCAGGTCCTGGACCAGGCAGTAGTACATAAAGCGGTTGTTACCGCCGCTCCACACCTTGGCGGTCTTGATCCAGGGCGGCCGGTGCGCCGGGCAGTTCTTCTCATAGAACATCTCGCCGTCCACGCCGTTGGGATAGCGCTTGAGGGTCAGCGGACGATCCTTCAGGTGTGGCAGCAGCGCCGGTGCCGCCCGTGTGTAGTAGTCGATCATTTGGCCCTTGGTGAACCCCACCTCGGGCCAGAGCACCTTGTCCAGGTTGGTCAGCTTGAGCACGCGTCCGTCGACGTTGACCTCGACCGTTTTGGAGGCGGCGCTCATCCGACCGGCCTCTCCTGAACCACCTCTCTGGCGTCCTTGTCATCGCGCAGGCCTTTGAAGGCGGGAGCCCGAAGCTGGCCGCCCTTGGTCCACTCCGCGAAGCGGAACTCCCCCACCAACTTCGGCTCCACGAAGTGCGCCCCGCGCGGCGGCTGGCCCACGTCGAAAGGCGAGCTGTCTCGAGCCAGCGGCGCCATCAGCTTGGCCAGCCGCTCCAGCATCTGCTCGGTGAAGCCCGTGCCGACCTTGCCGGCGTAGACGAACCCGCCCTCCTCGTCGTAATAGCCGACCAGGAGCGCCCCCGGCAGGCCGCGCCGCTTGCCCTCGCCCTCGGCCCAGCCGCCGATCACCAGCTCCTGGCTCATGTGGTTCTTTATCTTCAGCCAGGCGCCGGTCCGCCTCCCCTCCTCGTACCGGCTGTCGGCGCGCTTGGCCATGACGCCCTCCAGGCCGGCCGACCGGCTGGCCTCGAGCATCGCCTCGCCCTCGCCCAGCTGGTGCTCCGGGGTCTGCCAGGAGGGGCCGGCCAGCTGCAGCTCCGTCAGCCGCTCCCGCCGCTCCAGGTAGGGGGTGTCGAAGAGCCTGCGGCCGTCGAGGTAGACGACGTCGAAGACCATGTAGATGACCGGCACCTCCTTCATCTTGCGCCGCACCTCCGCCTCGGCGGTCAGGCCCATCCGCTGCTGCAGCTGCTCGAAGCTGGGCACGCCGCTGGGCCCGAGGGCCACGATCTCCCCGTCCAGAACGGCGGCCCGGGAGCCCAGCTCGGTGGCAAGGGCTCGAAGCTCCGGATAGCGCCTGGTCACGTCCTCCTGCTTGCGTGTCATCAGCCTGAAGCTGCCGCCCTCGCAGAATGCGACGGCACGGATTCCGTCCCACTTGAACTCGAAGGCCCAGCCGTCGTCCGGCTTCGGCACGGTGTCCGCAAGGCGAGCCAGCATTGGCACCACTCGCTCCGGCATCGGCTCACGTTCCGGGTCTTGCGGTGGGTCCATCCGGTGGATCATCCAGTTCTCGTCCTTGGTCTGGAAGAGGACGTAGCGGCCCTTCAGCCTCTTCCCCTGGAGGGTGACCATGACCTCTTTCTTGGGGCCGTCCATCTGCCACTTCTCGGTGTCATAGGTGCCCTGGTCCCAGATCTTGACCTGGCCGGCGCCGTAGCTCCCCTTGGGGATCTCGCCCTCGAAGCTGCCGTACTCGAACGGATGGTCCTCGACGTGCACAGCCAGGTTGTTGCGGCGCGGGTCCTCGGGGATCCCTCGCGGCACCGCCCACGAGACCAGCACGCCGTCACGCTCCAGCCTGAAGTCCCAATGCAGCCTCCGGGCGTGGTGCTCCTGGACCACGAACATCGGCTTGCGGGGCTTCGCACCGCGCTTGGCCGGCTTGCTTGCCGGCTCCTGCGCTTCCTCTTCCGGCTCTTCTGCACCGGCCGGTTCGGCGGTGGCCTCGAAGTCGCGCTTGGCCCGATAGGGGCGAAGCTTGCCCATCCCACCAAGGTACTCGCAGACTTGGCCTATGCCGCGCAGGCCGGCGGTCGCCGTGATCGGCGCCCCGATCCTGCTCGACCTCGGGCGCACTGGGCCCGGCCCGTATTAGGCTTCACTCCAGCTTGGAGGTGCCATCAGCTGGTGGGCCCGGGCGCCATCGGCCACAGGCCGAGATGAAAGGAGATCGATGGAGGCGACCACCAGCCCCGCGCTGGAAGCACGCAACGTCTGGCGCTGGCTGCCGCTGGGGCGAGAGCAGGTCGAGATCTTGAGGAGCGTGTCCTTCTCGGTCCACCGGGGGGAGTTCGTGGCCCTTCTCGGCCCCTCGGGAAGCGGCAAGAGCACCCTGCTCGGCCTCGTCGCCGGCCTCGACCGGCCCAACCGGGGAGCCGTTTGCGTGGATGGCGTTGACATCACGGAGATGGGCGAGTCCGAGCTGGCCCGGGTTCGAAACCTGAAGATCGGCATGGTCTTCCAAGCCTTCAACCTGATCCCCACGCTGACGGCTCTGGAGAACGTGGAGCTGCCACTCTCGGTCGGCTCCCACGCCGGTTCGGTGACGTCCCGGGCGAGGGCCATGCTGGACCTGGTCGGGCTCTCCCAGCGCTGGAACCACCGGCCCGGCCAGCTCTCGGGTGGCGAGCAGCAGAGGGTGGCGATCGCCCGGGCCATGGCCACCGACCCGGCCATAGTGATCGCCGACGAGCCCACCGGCAACCTGGACGGCGCCACCGGCCAGCAGCTGCTCGAGCTGATGGAGGAGGTCCGGGAGGTCTCGGGCACCACCTTCCTGGTCGCCACCCACAACATGGAGGTGGCTTCGCGGGCGGACCGCCAGCTCCGGCTGGTGGACGGGACGCTGGCCGGCGGCAGCCGTATATGAGGCCGCGCTTCTACCTCCGCTACTCCACCAGGTCTCTGGCCCGCGACGGGTATCGCAGCCTGCTGGCCGTCTTCTGCATCGCCGTCGGGGTGATGGCGATCGTCTCCCTGGAGCTCGCGGGCCTAACCGTGCGGCATTCGCTGACCAGTGACCTGCGGGTGGCCAACGGTGGCGACGTGTCCCTGCAGTCCTTCCAGACACCGTTCACGCGCAACGAGCTCGGCTACCTCGACGAGCTCCAGGGCCAGGGTCTCGTCAAAGCCTGGACGGCGACGCTGACCGCCAGCGTGACTGCCCGCCACCAGGGCCGGCGGCCCCGGCCGGTGAACGCCCAGGTGGTCGATCCCAGCCGATACCCGCTGGTGGGCCGCCTTCAGCTGGGGAAGCCGAGTGGCGGCGAGCTGAGCACGCTGCTAGGGCGGAACCAGATCGTGATCGACCCCACGGCGCGAGACGAGCTCGCCGTCTCGCTGGGCGACGAGATCGAGCTCGTCTCCCAGGTGGCCAACCTGAAGGTGAGGGTGGCCGGCATCCTGGCCAGCGGCGCCGCGCTGACGCCGGTGGCCCAGGTAATGCTCAGCACCGACACCTATCAGGCCGCCACCTCCACCGGGCCGCTCTACGACTGGGTCAGCGCGACGACCTCGAGCCGGGCTCAGATGCTGGCTCTGAAGCAGGCGCTGCAGAAGCACTTCCCGGTGGCGACGGTGCGCACCACTGACGACCTGCTTCGCTCGCAGGAGCGGTCCAGCGAACAGATCAGCCGCTTCCTGGACGTCGTCGGCCTGCTGGCACTCCTGGTGGGCGGAATCGGGATCGCCAACACCATGCAGGTGCTGCTGTCGCGACGGCGGGTGGAGATCGCGATGCTGAAGACCACGGGGTTCCGAAGGCGCGACCTCTACCTTCTATTCGGCCTGGAGGCCGTCTGGCTGGGCCTGGCCGGTGGTGCTCTGGGGGCGGCGGCCGGCACCGCGTTGAGCTTCGCCGTCACTCGGCTGATCGAGAACGTGGTCGGGCAGCCCCTCCAGGCCCGGCTCGACGGACCTGCAATCCTGGCCGGGCTGGCGGTGGGCCTGGTCACGGCGCTCACCTTCGGCCTGCTGCCGATCGCCAAGGCGGCCCAGGTGAGACCGCTGGCGGTGCTCCGCGAGTCGGGCGGGCAGGGGTGGCGCGAGAGGCTCCTGTCGGCCGCCCTGCTCGTCCTCCTGGGCGTCCTCTTCACCACGCTCGCCTTCGCCGTGCTGGGCGACGCGCAGCTGGCCGTCTTCGGGGTCGCCGGCGCCCTGCTAGCCCTGGGCCTGCTGACCATCGCCTTCGGCGCCGTCGGGTTCCTGGTCGGGCTCATCCCGGTGCCGGACCCCGCTGGCTGGCCTCTCCTGCTGCTCGCGGTTCCCGCGCTGCTGGCGTCGCTGGTGCTGACCTACCTGGTGCCGGCGCTTGGCGTCCTGGTCCTGCTCCTGACCCTCGCGGGCTGCCTGACCGCGTTCACGCCGGCGAGCTGGAAGGCGGCAGTGAAGCTGGGGCTCCGCGGCATCGGCAGGCAGCCCAGCCGCACCGCCACAACCCTGGTCGCGCTTTTCGTGGGCGTCTTCTGCGTCGGCTTGATCTTCGTCCTGGGCCTGGACATCAGGGGCGAGCTGGATCGGGCGCTCTCCAACCAGGCCTCCTTCAACGTCCTCGCCTTCGAGAGCACCCGCGACAGCGACGCGGTAGGGCCCGCGCTGGCGGGCCTCCCTGGGCTCAAGGCCCAGCACCAGAACACCACGATGTCGGTCAGCCCTGTCTCCATCAAGAGCGAGCCGGTTGCGGATTTCGCCTCCCGCATCAAGGGTCAACAGGGCGGCGACGAGGTGAGCTCCTGGTTCTACTCAGTGAGCAGCCTGGAGGGGAGCGACCTCACCGGCGGTCAGCTCCCCAACGCCACGCTCGTCAACGATCCCGCCCATCCCGGGCGCACGCTGGGCCGGAGCCTGACCGCCGGAGATGGCGGCACCACCAACGTGCTCGGCGGAGAGGAGCTGCTCGCCCCGCCCTGGAACCTGAAGCCCGGCGACACCATCACCCTCTCCGAGCCGCGTACTCATGAGACGCGCACGCTGACGCTGGTGGGCTTCTACACGCACAACACGCTGTTCAACTTCCAGTTCGGTGCTCTCAAAGCGGACAGCGGCCTGGTGACCAGCTGGGGCGGGCAGGACGCGGCTCGCGTCTACTCCTTGAAGGTGGACGCGGCGCAGAAGGGCCAGGCCATAGAAAGGCTGAACAGTCGAGCGCCAGGGGCTTTGGTGGTGGACGTGACGGATCTCGGCGCCATCGTCGAGCGGATCCTGCGCAACCTCCTGGTCCTACTGACCGCACTCGCCTCGCTCGCGCTCCTGGCCGGCGCCGTGATAGTCGCCAACGCGGTCGCCCTCGCGATGCTGGAGAGACGGCGGGAGATCGGCATCATGAAGTCCCTCGGCTTCGCCAGCCGCTCCGTGCTGGCCCAGGTGCTGTTCGAGAACGCGCTGCTCGGGATCCTCGGCGGGGTTGCCGCCGTGGCGGTGGTGGTCCTCGCCACCACGCTGCTCGGCCGGTTCGTCTTCCAGACCAGCTTCGACGTTCCCCTGCCGCTCGCGCTCGCGATCGTGGTCGGTTCCAGCTTGCTGGCGGCCGGGGTGGCGGGATTGGTCGCCTGGGCGCCGACTCGCGTCCGCCCGCTCGAGGTGCTCAGGTACGAGTGAGTCTCCGCGACGCGGTTACACCTAAAGGCTGATGGTGCTCAGAGCGTCCGCATAGCGGGGGTCGTCGCGGCGGAACCGGTCGGGATGGGCACCCTTTTCAACCGCGACTTGGTAGGCGAAGACCTGCAGCGGCACGACGGCCAGGATGGGCGAGACCAATTCGGGCACCTCGGGAAGCTCGAAGACCGTCGCTCGGGGGACGCCGGGGGCTCCCTGCCCGACCAGCCACAGCTCGCTGCCGATCCGATCCAGGACCACAGCCACTTCTCCCGTCCTGGCCACCGCTGCCGGGTTGGCGCCCGGGACGTTCACCAGGATCACCAGATCCTCGGCGTTCACCGTGACGAGCGGGCCGTGGAGGAACTGCTCGAGGGGCAGCCCGTCGATCTTCGCCGTGGCGGCTTCGCGGGCCTTGATGACTACCTCCAGCGCCGTTGCGGCATTGGGACCGGCGCCCGCTGCGTACACCTGACGGCTGGCGGCGGCACGAGCCACACTCAGGATCTCGTCCTGGCGGGCGAGGACCGTCTCGAGCTGCGCGGGCAGAGCCGCCAACGCCGGTAGTAGGTCGGCCACAGCCGCCACCTTGTTCCGCTCCGCGACTTCAGTGGCCACCTGCGCGAGGACGAACATCGCGCTCGTGTGAGAGGCGGTGAAGGCGGCCGACCGTTCTCGCTCCACGGTGCGCAGGATCAACCGCGAGCCTGGGTGCTCCGCCGTCAGACTCCCGACCGAGATGGCGGTGGCGCCCTCGGCGGCGGCGCGCTCGAGCGCTTGCATCGTGAAGGTCTTAACGCCGGAGTGCGCCATGACGATCACGGCATCGCCCGGTCCTAGCGGGTAATGCCTCGGGTAGGCCGCGAAGTCGAAGGAGAGAACCGCCCGAGCGTCCATTCCGGCAGCTCGAAGCAGCCATTCTCCGACCAGCGCCGCGTGGTAGCTGGTCCCGACGCCGACCACGAAGACCCTGCTCGCCGGTGCCAGGAGCTCGGCCGCCTGCCGGGCGGGCTCCCAACCGGTCTCCAGCAGGCGGCGCAGGTCTGCCGGCTGGCGGTGCATCGTCTGATACATCGCAGAATCGGTCGTCGGAGGTGGGGCCGGCGCGGTCATGTTGTCAGGTACCGTAGCGCGCCGCGCCGGCCCGGGGGGCACTTGCGACTACTGACGCCGATATACGAGGTTGGGGAGCGGTCCTTGCCGTATGAGCGTCATCGAGCTCCGGTCGCAGGTGTAGTTCTCGGGTATGGAGGCGCCGAAGACGTCTCCGAGGGGCAGGCTGACGGGAGTGTCGGTTCCATTCCTGGAGTGCAGGACGGCGTTCACAGACACGCCGGAACCGTCGTAGTTGGACGGCGTCATGGTTCCCGCGTTGGTCGCGATCACGGCATGCGCAACGCCCTGGAGCGATCCCGTTCCGGTCGACCCGCTGCCGAGCTGAATCTCTATCGGCTGCATCCCGCTGTAGTCGACGGTCAGGTCACCCGAGTTCGTGATCATCGCGTGGACTCCCGCTCCGCCGGAGATGGTCGCCGTACCGAGCCGCCCGTTGGTGAAGGCGGTCGACTGCCATCTGCCGACCACGCAGGAGTCGACATTCGATGAGCCGGAGCCGGACCGCGCAACGCCGGACCCGGCGGGCGAAGCACCCGGGGAGGCCGCTGAGGCTCCAGATCCGCCAGGCGATGTGTCAGGTGCGCCTCCGGCAACGGCGGATGGGCTGGGGGAAGCGCTCGAGCTCCGGCCGCCCAATGGGCCGGCGCAACCCGAAATGAGCGCCAACGAGATCGGCACTGCCAGTGCCTTCAACGCATTGTTCATTCGAAACGTCCTCCGATAGTCGACCCCGCCACTCACTCCAGCAGCCGCCGAGCCTAGGGAGGTCTCCGGTCGAGGACCGATCGGTGCTCCATCAGTAAGCCGTCAGCACGCCGACATTGAGCCGGCGACGCTGTGCGCTTCCCGGGCTAGGAGTGACCCGGCGCCTTAGGAGTGGGCCCGGTCGAAGGGAGGCGGCCGATCGCCGGCGAGGCGGCGGGCGTCGGTTTCGTCGCTGGCGGAGAGCCCTCCGGACTGCTTGTGGGTTGCGGGGACGGCGCGGCCGAAGCGCTCGGCCGCGGGGAGGTGGGCGCCGTGGGAGTCGGCACTCCCGGCAACCGGCCATCCGGAACCAGCGCGGGATCTGAGATCGGCGCGCTTGCCGGAAAGGCGGTCGGGGAGGCTTGACCGGCGGCCGAAGGCGCGGGAGCCGGGCTGGAGATGATGGGCGCCATCAGCGTGGCCGGGCTCTGCGTACGGACTACGACGGTCGCGCCCAGCGCCAGGAGGGCCAGCCCACCGACGAAGAGCACCCACTTGGGCAGCCTGGCCAGGCCCGCTTGAGGCGTCTCCGAGTCGCCCGATCTGCTGCTGCGGGCCGACCTGAGTACGTAGTCGCGTCTGTCCCCAAGGAGCGAACCTGGGACTGGCAGGCTGACCAGGCCGCCGAAGAGCTCAGCCGGGGAGGTGAGGCTGCGGGCGAGCCT
>CATPBP010000200.1 GCA_955652675.1 Candidatus Dormiibacterota bacterium | reverse complement strand
CGTGCGCCCCGGCGACGAGGTCGCCGTGCTCGGTGCGGGGGGCGCCTCCAGGCAGGCTCGGGTGGGCCAGGTCCTCGTCCATCGAGGCCTCGGCCGGGAAGCCGTGGAACGGGCCGAGGCGGGCGACATCGTGCTCCTTTCGGGCCTGGAGGAGGTGAGCATCGGCGACACCGTGGCCGATCCTGAGCACCTGGATTCACTACCCCGGATCGAGATCGAGGAGCCCACCGTGCGCATGGCGCTTGGTGTCAACACCTCGCCCCTGGCCGGCCGGGACGGCGTTCACACGACGTCCCGGCAGCTCCGGGCGCGGCTCCATCGTGAGTTGAAGGTCAACCTTGGCCTGCGCGTGGATGAGACGGAGTCGGCCGACAGGTTCCTGGTCAGCGGCCGCGGCGAGCTGCACCTGGCCGTCCTGATCGAGACCATGCGTCGGGAAGGCTACGAGTTCGAGGTGTCCCGGCCGGAGGCCATCGTCAAGGTGGTCGACGGGCGGGCGGTGGAGCCCGTGGAAAGGGTCACCCTCGAGGTTGGCGCCGACTACGTCGGAGCAGTGACCGAAGCACTCGGCCGCCGGCGCGGGGAGATGGTCGAGATCGCCTACGGCGACGGCGGCTCGGTGCGTCTCGACTACGTCGTCCCGACTCGCGGACTCATAGGCTTCCGCAACGCCTTCCTGACGCTGACGGGGGGGACCGGGATCATGGGCTCGATCGGCATCGGCTACCGGCCCTGGGCAGGTGAGCTCAGCGATCACCGCAACGGAGCCCTGACGGCGTCCTCGCCGGGAAGGGCGCTGACCTATGGCCTGGCCAACGTACAGCTTCGCGGCTCGACCTTCATCGAGCCCGGCGAGGAGGTCTACGAGGGGATGATCGTCGGCATCCAGAGGCGCACCGGCGACATGTCGGTCAACGTCTGCCGCGAGAAAAAGCAGTCCAACGTCCGTGCCGCTTCCGCCGACATCGCCGTGCGGCTCACGCCCGCCACAAGGCTGAGCCTTGAGCAATCGCTCGACTTCCTGGTCGACGATGAGCTGCTCGAAGTGACTCCCAAGCACCTGCGACTTCGCAAGCGATACCTGACCGAGGTCGAGCAGGCTCGGGCGAGGCGTCGAGCGGAGGCGGCCACCGCCTGACTCGGCGCGCCTCCTCCGCTCGGTCGAGTACGGGCAGGCTTGCCCGTTAGGGCTGGACCTCCATCGCCACGGCGCCGGTCGTGGGCAGGGCACTCGCAGCGACCACCTCTCGGTACCAGTCAAAGCTGGCCTTCGGAATCCGGCGCTGGGAGCTGTACTCGACGTAGACCAGGCCGAACCGCTTGGAGTAGCCGAGCGACCATTCGAAGTTGTCCAGCAGTGACCAGGTGAAGTAGCCCCGCAGGTCGACCCCCTGCTCAATCGCCGCCTGCGCGGCACGCAGGTGACTGTCCAGGTAGGCGATGCGCTCGGGGTCGACTACGCGCCCTTCGGGATCCGCGTAGTCGTTGACCGCCGTGCCGTTCTCGGTGATGTAGAGGGGCCGCGGCCCGTACTCGGCGTGAAGGCGCAGCAGGAGCTCCGTCAATGCCTCGGGCTCGATGGTCCAGCCCATCGCGCTGGTATCCAGGTGGAGAGGCCAGACCTCGGCCGCCCCCAGCTCCTCGGCGATCGGCCGATCGCGTGAGGCGCGGCTCTCCGCGCGTTGGGCGAGCGCCGCCAGCCCCGCCGGCGCGACGCCGTCCTTGACGCGCTCGAGCGCTACGACGTTGCGCGGCGAGTAGTAGTTGACGCCGAGGAAGTCGATGGGAGCGGCGATGGTTTCCAGGTCGCCCTCCCTCAACACCCCAAGGCCAGGACGCTTCTCGCGGTAGTGCTCGACCATATCCTCGGGATATCGCCCCCTGAAAAGGGGGTCCAGGAAGAGCCGGTTGAGGTTGCCGTCCACCAGGCGTTGGGCGAGCCGGTCGCTCTCCGAATCGCCATGCGCGTGCACCGGCGCGAGGTTGAGCGTGATGCCGAGGAGCGCCTCTTCCCCCAGCTCGCCGCGCAGCGCCTGGATGGCCAGGCCGTGGCCGAGCAAGAGATGGTGAGTGGCGGCCAGGGCCAATCCGATCTCGCTGCGCCCGGGGGCGTGGCGGCCTGTCCCGTAGCCCATCCACGCCGCGACCCACGGCTCGTTCAGGGTGATCCAGAGCCCGATCCCCTCCCCCAGCTCGCGCGCGACGATCTCTGCGTACTCGGCGAACCGCTCCGCCGTCTCGCGCGCCGCCCAGCCGCCCTGGTCCTCCAGCCCCTGGGGCAGGTCCCAGTGGTAGAGAGTCGCGGCCGGCGTGATTCCGCGCCGCCGCAATCCCTCCAGAAGACGGCGATAGAAGTCCAGGCCGGCCTGGTTGGGCCGGCCGCGGCCGTCGGGCTGGACACGAGGCCAGGCGACGGAGAACCGATAGGCTCCCAGGCCGAGCCTGGCCATCAGGTCCAGGTCCTCGTCCAGGCGGTGATAGTGGTCGTCCGCGATGTCGCCGTTGTCACCATGCACGGTGTTACCGGGCACGTGGCTGAAGGTGTCCCAGATAGAGGGGCCTCGGCCGTCTTCCGCCACCGCTCCCTCTATCTGATAGGAGGCCGTCGCCGCCCCCCACAGGAATCGCTCAGGAAAGCCCATATCCCCCACTCCGGATCGGAAACGATCACCAGAAAAGAACTGACTCAGCTCAATTTAATTGTGACAAAGCTATTCCCTCCCCCTCCGGGGGAGGGACGAAATCAAACGCCCAGGCGGTCGCGCAACGCAACCGCCAGGCCTGGGGCCAGCGGGAGCTGCGGCAGCAGCGTGGCCTGATAGGCGTGATAGACGTCCGGCTTGCCGGGCCACACAGCCGCCGCCGGGGTGTTGTCGGGAGCGAGCTCGTGATGCCAGCTGCCTCTCTCGAGATCGATTAAGCGGCTCGCGGCGTGATCCCACCACCGGCGGTACCAGTCCTCGTAGACCTGCTCTCCCGTTCGGCGGTGCATCAACGCCGCAGCGGCGATGGCCTCGGCGACCACCCAGTGCAGCCGGGAGCGGACCTGCGGCCGGTCGTCCCAGTCGAGCGTGTAGACGAATCCCTCGGCGCCGTCGACCGCCCAGCCGGCGCGGACCGCCTCCCCGAACAGCATTCGGGCGTCGTCGATCAGCCACGCAGGCGGGGCCGCCAGCGAAGCCTCCAGGTGCAGCAGCAGCCGGCACCACTCCAGCCAGTGGCCGACGGTGGTCCCGTAGGGTCGGAAGGGATCGTCCCTCGCCTCGGCGTTGTAGTCGAGCATCGGGCGCCACTCGGCGTCGAAGTGCTCTGGCAGCCGCCACCGGTTCTCCCGCGCCGAGCCGTGGATCAGGCGCTCCCCTATGCTCAGCGCCCGCCGCCGCCAACGGTCGTCGCCCGTGACGTCCGCGGCGGCGAGAAAGGCCTCGACGAAGTGCATGTTGCTGTTGGCGCCCCGGTATGGCTCGGTCGCGGTCCAACCGCGGTCCCAGCTCTCCATGCAGCGGCCCTCGGCTTCGCTCCAGAAGCGTTGGTCCACCACCGATAAGGCCTCGTCGAGCAGCTCCGCCGCTCCGGGCCGGCCTGCGACAGTGGCGCTCGCCGTAGCGAGCACCACAAAGGCGTGCTCGTAGGCCGCCTTCCGGGTCGCATCGGGCCGCCCGTCGGGCGCGAGAGCGGAATACCAGCCGCCGTGCTCGACATCCCGCAGGGGACCCGAGAGCGACCGGAGCCCATGATCCGCGAGAGGGGCCGCACCCGGCCTTCCGCGCAGGTTGGCGAGGGCGAAGACATGCGTCATCCGCGCTGTGATCCAGGTCTGGATCGGCCGGTCCAGGTCCGGCTTGCCGTCGACGTCAAGCCAGGCGAAACCGGTGACGGGGTGCTGCGCCGCCGCTGCAAATCTCAGCAGCCTGCCGCCCTCGTCGTCGAGCCAGACCCGATGTGATGGCAGGATGCTCCACGAAGGTTGGCTGGAACTGCGGGGCATTGAAGCCATCGTCACCCCAAATCGTACAAGCGGACTCCGAGCCGGAACGGCCGCGCCGCCTAATCCTCGGCGCGGCCTCCAGAGAACCGTACGTGAAGTGCGGGAAGCGGACGTCGTGCGCCCGCCTCCCGCACCCCGGTAAACCGTCAGGCGAGGGTCGTCAGATGCTCGGCCAGACGGTCGTAAGACTCCGCCGCCCCGGCTTCCATCCCGGTGCTGAGGGCGAAGTCGCGAACCTCTTTACTCGGATAGACGGTGATGACGGTGACGAGCGTCCCGCCCTCGTCCGGTGTGAAGGCCACTGTGTTCACCGCGGGGTCGCCGCTGTTGAAGGGCTCGACGTCGTACATCTCGGTGTAGACCAGGCGCTCCGGAGGTATGACCTCCTGGTAGACGCCGGTGAAGGGTACCTCGGCTCCATCCTCCGCCGTCGTGACATAGCGCCAGGAGCCGCCCGGGCGCACGTCGGCTTCGCATAGGAGCATGGTCGACTCGCGCAGTCCCCACCAATGACGGACGTGGTCGGGGTTGGTCCAGGCTTCGAAGACCAGTTCGCGGGGAGCATCGAAGGCCCGGGTGAAGACCACCTCCCTGTCTGACGGGGTCGTGACCTGCAGTGTCTTGGCTGACTGAGTCATCTCGGCTTCTCCTTTTCTTCTTTCATGCGGAGCAGATGGTCGTCCAGGCGACTGAAGCTCTCGTCCCAGAAGCGCCGGTAGGGCTCCATCCAGGTGGCGACTTCGCGCAAGGGCGCCGCCTCCAGCCGGCACAGACGCCACTGCGCCTCCCGGCTCTTGGCGATGAGCCCCGCCCGCTCCAGGACCTTCAGGTGCTTGGAGACGGCCGGCTGCGACATCTGGAAGGGCTGGGACAGCTCTCCCACCGACACCTCCCCCGAGGTCAGCCGGGCCAGTATGGCCCGCCGTGTGGGGTCGGCGAGGGCCGCGAAGATGCTGCTCAAGGGATCTGTCGACATCTGCTACCTAACCTAGTGGTTATTTAACCATTTGGCTATGTACAAGTCAAGCCGAATCTTGTTGGAGTGCCCGTCACCCGGCGGCGTCAGCCGGCCAGCCGGCGGAGCAGATGCACCACCGGCTCCCTCTCCCCCGCCTCCGCGAAGAACTCGGCGTCGGTCGCCTCGACCACCCGGATCGCCTCCAGGGCAAGCCGGGTGGTCGAGG
>CATPBP010000199.1 GCA_955652675.1 Candidatus Dormiibacterota bacterium | reverse complement strand
GGGTGGCGGCCCTGCTGGGCCTGCCTCTGGCGACCTACACGGCCGTGCTGGTCTCCGACACCTCGGTCCCGGTCTGGCACGAGGCGCGGCACCAATTGCCGTTCGTCTTCGCGGGAAGCGCGGCTGCCAGCGCGGGGGCGGCCGCCAGCGCCCTGGTCCCGACTGAGGACTCGGCGCCGGCCCGGTTCCTGGCCGTGTTCGGTTCGCTGCTGGAGCTGGCCTCGGTCACCGTGATGGAGCGCTCGCTGGGTACGGAGGGGCGGCACTACCACGAAGGGCCCGCTGCCCTGCCGGCACAGGCCGCCCGGCTCCTGACGGGGACCGGGGCGGTGCTGATGGCGGCCGGGGGCAGGAGGCGTCCGATCGCCGTGGCCGCGAGCGCCATGATCCTCGCCGGTTCGCTGGCCGAACGCTTCGCCGTCCTGCGCGCCGGCCCCGCGTCGGCGCGCGACGCCATAGGTGAGAACACCGTCAAAGCGCGGCCCGGCGAGCTAGGCCGGCCCGCCCGCGCACGGGAAACCCGCTAGCCAGCACACTTAACCGGTCCACGTCGCAGGGAAGAAGGAGGTGAGGCCAGTTGATCGAGCACGTCTTCGTCCTCATGCTGGAAAACCGGTCGTTCGATCACATGCTGGGCTTCTCCTCGCTCGCCGGCACCGACGCCGTCAGCGGCGAGCCGACGAGAGTCGAAGGGCTCACGGGTGGGGAGACGAACCGGCTGCCGTCTGGAGAGGAGATCGCCGTCTCCGCCGGCGCCGACTTCAGCCTGACTGTGGACCCCCCTCACAACTTCGACGACGTTCTCGAGCAGCTCTGCGGTCAGGGCGCGACCTACCCGGACGCCGCCGGTCGCTATCCCCCGATCACCATGTCCGGATTCGCCTCGCGGCTCGCCGAGTCCTCAGGTGATGGCGATCCGGTGGCCGTGATGAGGGCCTTTCGCCCAGATCAGCTGCCCGTGATCAACACGCTCGCTGCCGAATTCGCGGTGTGTGACCACTGGTTCTCCTCGCTGCCCGGCCCTACCTGGCCCAACCGCTGCTTCGTGCATGCGGCCTCATCGGCCGGCCTTGACGACTCCCCGACGATGGCCCGTTCGGCAACGGCATTGCTCGACGGCTACAGGTTCGCCCACGGGACGATCTTCGACAAGTTGAGCGCCGCCGGAGTGCCCTGGAGCGTAGCCGAGGGCGACGCCCTACCCCAAGTGCTGAGTCTTAGTGGGATGCTCGAGCATGTACTGGAAGGCCGGTTCTTCTCGATCAAGGACTTCGCCACCAGAATCAACGACCCGGCCTTTGCCGATGCTTACGTGTTCATCGAGCCTCACTACGGGCACGTCCTTGCCGACGGGCGGAACTTCAAGTGCGGCAACTCTCAACATCCGCTCGACGACGTGACCAGGGGCGAAAAGCTGCTCAAGGAAGTGTATGAGACGATCCGCAACTCGCCGCGCTGGGCGAGCAGCCTTCTGATAGTGCTTTACGACGAGCATGGGGGCTTCTACGACCATGTCGTCCCGCCGCCGGCCCCGCCTCCGGGCGACCCCGTCTCGCCTGACAACAACCGTCACGGCTTCCAGTTCGATCAACTTGGCGTCCGGATCCCCGCGCTCGTCATCTCCCCCCACACAGCGAGGGGAGCGATCGACCATACGGTGCACGATCACACCTCAGTCCTGGCCACCGTCGAGCGCTTGCACGGGCTCGATCCCCTGACGGCTCGCGACGCAGGCGCAGCCGGCCTTGACCACCTCTTCGCTCTCGACTCCCTCCGCCAGGACGCACCGAGGAGGCTCCCGGATCCGGCTCCCTCCGGCATTCCGGACTGCGGTCCGGACCTGGATGAGCAGCTCCTCGGCGTCCTGGAGAGAGTCCCGGCGGAACTGGCGGGACCGGTTGACTCGACGCTGGTCGGATTCCTCCAGGTCGCGATGGCGCGTGAGCTGCACCTGGCGGCGGCAGCAAGGCGGGACCTGGGCTCGGCGATCGACCAGGAGAAGGACCGTCTTCTGTCCACGTACGAGCAGATCCACACCAAGTTCGACGCGGTCAAATTCCTGCGCGAAGTACAAGCCAAGTACAACGCCGCCAACCACCGATGAATGGCCTTCCCTCCCCGTAAGGGGAGGAATTTTTACTGAGGTTTGCGGACTATTTGCGGTGGTTCTTGCCGTCGGGAGCCGGCGTCCAGCCGCTCTCGTCGTCGTATACGACACCGACTCCACCGGCCACCAGCCAGCGTGCCTCTGCCTCGTTCAACCTGCGAGCCTTCGTCAGCCGGCAGCGAAGCAACTTAGCGGCCAGGGCATCGGAGGCGTCGGGATCAATTTCCAGCCACCGCCCGCTCACGCGGAAACCGCCCTCGTCCCACATTGGGTCGCTGGGCCGCAGTCTGTTCAGCGTATCGGCCAACTCTTGAGCGGTGACGAGCCCCTGCATGTCGACTAACCCTTTCTCCTCATAGACCGGACTGTGTGCGACTAACAGAGTACCTCGCCCATCCGGGGGCAGGCCCTGGCCGCAATACTCGAGCGCGATCTATCCGGTGATTCGTCTCGAGCAGCGTCCTACTGAGTCACCTGTCCACAGGAGCCTGGCTGTTTTCCACTCTTTTCAGAGCTCGCGCCGCCAGCTTCTGCGCCTTTGCGAGGCGGCGGTCCACACGCTTCCCGTGGCTGATCGCGGTGATAGCCTGAAGGGTCTCCACCACGATCGTCAAGGACGCCTGCGCGCCGGCGCTGCGCTTCCCCTCCTGGTCGCTTCGGCGGCGCTGGTCCTGGATCGTCTGCTCGGCGGCCGCCAGCTCAGCCTCGAGAGCCGGCAAGCGGGCGACCTCTCGACTCAGGGCCCTGACCAGGGCTCGCGGATCGGGATCGCCGCCCCGCCCGCTCGCTCCAACTCCTGGCCTCGGTCTGGCGTTGGTGGCGACACGCGCGTCTGCCTTCTTGGGCCTTGCCATCGAATGCTGCATATTACTTTCAACCAGCCTCTCGGTGGTCCGCTGAAAAGAAGTGGGCCTCGTAGGCCACGAATCGCCAGTTGCGAGCGGGCCCTCGCGTGCTCAGGATTTTGGGTAGCGCGTAATTAGAGTCAGGAGATCAGGCGGATCGAGAGTGGATAGCGGTAGGGCACGCCCTGGTAGGCGCGGACGGCCGCGATCACCGTGAAGACGGCGGCCGCGATGAGGACGGCGGGCAGCAGAAAGATCCCGATCACCAGAAGGATCGAGAGACCGGCGACGAAGCTCGCGATCCATACCGTGATGTGAAAGTTGAGCGCCTCCACGGCGTGGTGGCGGACGTAGCCGGAGCGAGAGCCGATCGTGAGCATGATGATGAGGGGCGCGATGATGCCGAAGACGAAGAAGCTGAGGTGGCTGAACATGCTCCAGAGCCGCTCCTCGTCGGGAGGCACCACCTGTGGCTGCAAGGTCCCGTAGGGGCCGGTTCCATACCCAGCCGGCGGCATGTGCCCCGATTCCACCCCGGGCGCGGCCCCCGGCGGCGAGGAGGGATAGCCCGGGGGATAGTCGGACGGCGGCGGCGGTGCTGGCGGCGGCGGTCCCGGCGAGCGGGAATCGCCGGCAGTTCCGCCGCCGGACGGTTGGGGATCTTGCGGTTCGCTCATGCCGCACACGGTAGTGCTTGAGTCGCCGCAGGTCTCGACGAAATGATGGCAAGCTGGTGTCGCAGTGACGCCGGGGCGGCGACGTAAAGGAGGAGCGGGCCGGGCCGTCAGACGGCTCGAACCGCTCGTGCCTCCAGCCGGTCGGCCACGGATCGCAGGACAACTGCAACCCTGAGGGAGGGGGGCGTTCGGGGGCGCATGTGTTCGCGCTGCTCGCTCAAGTGCGCCGCTCGCTTCTTAACTTCGAGTTCCAACTCGTACTCAGTCCACATGCCAACGAGTATATCTGGCTATATCGGCGCTTTCTGATATAGTCGACTAACTATGCCAGTGATCGCCGATCCTGCTGCCGACAGCCGGCTCGAACGCGTCGGCGATCCGCCGATCCTCCCCTCGGCTGCCATGGAGCTCTACTCGCTGACGTTCGCGCTCCAGAACGGCTACGAGCGCCACGGCCTGTCCGCTCCCGGGAGGCCGAGCCGTCGTTCGAGAGCGCTTGCCCAACGCGTGCTGGACTTCTGGCCTGACGCAACCGTCGGTCTGGGCGAGATCCTCGTGGTCGCTGACAGGCTTGGGGTCTTGCTCGGCACCAACCCGGCTCCGCTCCTCGCCATGGCACCGGCCGAGGTGTTCGCCCCCAAAGGTGTGGCGCTGGCGTCCGAAGCGCTCCAGGACCGCGAAGCCCTTCTGGCCCGGCTCGACCGGCTTCGCCATGACAGCGGTCTCCGTCGCCGCTGGGTCGCGCTGCTCAACGACCTCTGGCGGGAGATCCTGCCCGGCTGGGAGAGCGAAGGCCTCCACCGGGTGGAAGCCGTGACGGAACGCCTCCGCGCCCGGCAGTCGATCGCTTCCGGAACGATCGAGGTCCTTCGAGGTCATCTCAACTGCAATAAGTTCGACCAGGAGCTGCAGAGTGCCGAAGAGCTTGGACGCCTTGCGCTGGCGCCCAGCAGCGTCTCGACAGGCTGGGTGTTGCTCTTCGACCTGCCCAGCACCTGGGTGCTGGGCTTCTCGGTGGACCCGCAGCGCGGCGCTCAGGACCTCCGCCACCACGCGGAAAAGCTGGCAGCGCGGGTCAAGGCGCTCTCAGATCCGACCCGGCTCGCGATGCTGTCACATCTGGCCGCCCAGCCGGCAACCATCACCGAGCTGGCGGACGCCTTCGAGCTGGCTCAGCCGACCGTGAGCACCCACTTCCGGATCCTCCGAGAGGCCGCGCTGGTGAACGGGGTTCGCCAGCACGGTCGCACCCTGTACGCGGTCGACGGTGATCGGGTCCGAGGGCTCCTCGCCGAGCTGAACACAGCACTCCTGCCAAGTCTCTCCCCCGCGAAGTCGGCCGCGAAGTCGGGGGAGTACCCGGCCTAGCCGGGGGAGTGGGCCCGCGCCGCGGGGGGAGGACGGCTCGGCCGTAGCATGGTTGCGGGCTCCCGGCGCGCCGGACCTGCGGTGCGCGGAGCGGGACCCACAGGACGGGAGATCCTCATGGAAGATCAAACCACGGCCCAGCCGCGGACCGATGATGAGGCGGCGCAGCTCAGACGCTCGCTTGCCACGTCCGCGTCTGCGTCCGGGCGCCTGAGGAGCCGCCTCCGCTACCTGCTCTGGCGCCTCGCGGAGCCGCCCAGCTTTATGGGCCCGGTGGCCGTGCTCTCGACCAAGGTCGCGCTGGCGTCCGGTCTGGCCTGGTTCCTGGGCCAGGCCTTCGGCAACCCGAAACCCTTCGACGCCGTGCTGGCGGTGGTCATCCTGATGCAGGGCAACGCCTACGGTTCGCTCCTGAACTCGCTGCAGTTCCTGCTCGGCGTGATCGCCGGGCTGATTCTCGGCCTGATCGCCATCCACTTCCTGGGCCTCTCGGCGCCAGTGGTGGCCGGGATCATGTTCCTGGGCATGGTCATGGGCGGCTGGTTGAGGCTGCAGCGCCTGGGATTCAACAACCAGATCGCCGTCTCCGCCCTACTTGTGCTCGCCTCCGGCAGCGACGCGAACATCGCCCGACTCTGGGAGACGGTCGTGGGCGGCGCCGTGGGCGTCGCGGTGGCGGCGCTGCTCTGGCCGCCCAACCCAGTGCGCGGCATTCGGCAGGAGTTCCGGGAGGCGAGCCAGAAGATCAGGTCCGACGTGCTGCGGACTCTCCAGCTGGCGGGTACCTACGGCGACACGGAGGCCAACCGGCGCGAGGTCCGGTCCAACAGCGAGAAGGCCGACGCCGCGGTGGCCGAGGTCGGTCCAGCCGAGGACGCCCTGCGCTGGAACCCCTGGCACTTCGGACGCCTGCAGGACCTGAGCGGGCTTGAAGATCGCCTGCGATTGATCTCCTACCTCTACCGGACCGTCCGCGCACTGGCCCGGCAGGCGGCCGAAGCGCCGCGGCCCGAGCAGGCCGAGGCGGAACAGTGGGTGCAGGCACGGCCCCACCTCCTGGCGGCGGGGGGCATCGCGGTCCAAGCGATCGACCGCCGGCTCAAAGGAGAGGAGGTCGACGACGAGGTCGCGAGGGGAAGAGAGGAGGTCGCCCGCTTCGCGACGGCGGCACCCCAGGAACGCCACGCCGTGGCGCTGGCCGCCGCGCTCGACGACCTCCTTCACGATGTCGGCACCTGGCGGCCGCCCAATCAGGTCGATCCGGACCGATTGGTGGCCCGTGTCCTGAGACGGCTTGGTGGCCGGCGGGTGCCCGGTCCGTCTTCAGCCCGGGAGGCCGTGATCGAGTTCGACCAGGAGCGGCAGGAGGCGTTTCGCGATGACCTGACATCCGCCTTCAGCCGGCGGCCGAAGCCGATGCCGCCGCTCAACGAGGTGGTGGAAGCCGCCGGCATCACCGGCGAGGAGGACAGGGGCATCCAGGAGATCCCGGTGGCCCGGATCAGGGGCACGGAGAACCGCACGCCGGATTTCAGCGCCTCCTTCCTGCCGCGCAGGCGCCGCGTCCAGCAGCGCTGGGTGGAGCTCTTCGCGCTCATGGAGAAGGGTGTCGAACTGCCGCCGATCAAGGTCTACCAGCTGGGCGATGTGTACTTCGTGCGAGACGGTCACGCCCGTGTCTCGGTCGCGCGGACCCTTGGCTGGCAGACCATCCGCGCGGAGGTCACGGAGGTGAAGACGCGGGCGCCCCTCAGCTCGGATATCAAGCCAGAGGAACTGCTGAAGGCCGAGGAGTACGCCAAATTCCTCGAACGCACGGAGCTGGACCGGACCCGCCCGGAGGCCCGGCTGGAGTGCAGCCAGCTCGGCCGCTACGACGTACTGTTCGACCACATCCTGGGCCATCGATACTTCCTGGGCATCGAGCGGGGAATCGAGGTGTCGATCCCCGACGCAGCGGCCAGCTGGTACGACTCTGTCTACAAACCTCTCATGGCCGTGGTCCGCTCGCAGGACCTCGATGAGCGCCTGCCTGGCTGGACCGAGACCGACATCTACCTGGCGCTGACCAGGATCTGGCTCGACCTCGAGGAGGAGGGCCTGTCCGCCGGCCCCGACACGGCGGCGAGCGTGCTGCTGGCCGACCCCGAAGCCGCCGGTCCACCGCCCACCCGCCCCCGCCGAAGGGGCCGGCGCAGGAAGGAGCAGGAGTAAGTAAGGGGGAGGAAATCCATCACTCCGCGCGGCTGAGCCTGTACACGCGGTTGGCGTTTTCGGCGCCGATCATGGAAGCCACGCGCAGGGCGTCTTCACTTGACCATTCTCCTGCGTCCACCCAGAACTGAAGCACCCGGGCTGTCGCTCGTCTCCAGAGCAGAGCGCCGAGGTAGTGAAGCTCTGACGGACCCCACGCGTCGGAGGAGAACAATATCTTTGAAAATGGCGCCAGTTCCAGGGACTCCGCCACGACAGCGTCCGCCCGCGCCCCGGTGTGGTTGATTCCAAGGCCGACATCGAAATAGACGTGTGGAAACACCTGCGCCAGGTACCCGGCATTGCGATGAAACGGGTAGCAGTGCAGAAGCATGAGAGGGACCGCTCGCGGCTCGACCAGCTTGATGAACCCTGTCAGCAGCAGCGGGTCGCAGCGGCGCAGGTCCAGGTCAGGATCCCCGTACCCGACGTGGAACTGCAGCGGCAGCCCACGATCGACGCCAGTCCAGATCAAGTACCGGATGAGGGTCGGGTCGCTCACGCGGGACTCCCCCGTCGACTCGACCTCACGAAGCCAGCGCCCCGCGGCCGAACCGACTTCAGCCACCGTCGGGAGGACGGGATCGAAATCCAGCCCACACCGATAAGCCGCGATGCTCTTCAATCCCGCCGCATTCTCCGTGCGCGCCCACAGAGATTCCTGGAACCTCGTCCCAAACTCTTCTGCGCCAACGCCTGACCGGGCCAACTCGTCTGCCACGGCCTCCAGGCGAACCACTTCCTGTACCGGCTTCCCAGAAGCCACTGCCATGCCCTCCAGGTCGAGGACCAGCTCGCCACCGTATCCGGTCTCGACGAGGAAGCGGCCTATCCCGCTTGCGCGAAGGAACCGGCGGTTCGCCTCGGGTGTCCCAAGTTCACGACGACGCTGCCAGTAGCTGTCGGCGCTCGCATGCGGCTCGAGGTCCAGGACCGGAGCGCACCAGCGACGGACTGCAAAGCCGACCTGTGAATCGAACTGCGTCATCCAGTCTGGGACGGGCCGGTCGGACTCAGTGAGCAGCTCTTCGAATTGAGACCGGTCGAGGTCCGCGGCAAGTGCGCCGTGAACGTGGTGGTCGACGAGCTGGAGGTCGGCCAGGGCCCTGGCGAGGTCCGGGTCCACGAACTAGAGCCGGTAGAGCCGGCGCGCGTTCTGCTCGAAGACGGCCTCCGTCGCGGCGTCAATCCATTCGCTCCCGGCTCCGAGCTCTTGCAGGCGCCGGCGAACGTCGCTCCACGCTTCGTGGGTGAGCATGGCAGCGAACCAGTAGGTCTCGGGCAGCGCGAAGCCGTCGGTCGCGGCGAGCACCTTTCCCGTCGGCGCCAGCTCGATCAGCCTGAGCAAGCGGTCCGCGATCCGGGCCGGAGCGAAAATGTTGAAGAGGGAGAAGTCGACGTGCACGTTGGGCCGAGCGGCGGCCAGGTAGGCGGCCTCCTCATGGTGCGGAAAGGAGCCATGTATCAGCACAACATCGGCAGCCGTTCCCTCGGGCGTGCGCAGCAGCTCCTCAAGGAGCAGTGGGTTGGCCTCTGAGAGCCGAATGTCAGAGTCACCGAAGCCGGTGTGAAACTGAACCGGCAAGCCGGCCTCGGCGGCGAAGACCAGCGCTCTTCTGAGCAGGAAGTCGCGCAGTGGCTTTGCCCTCCGCTTCAGTGGCCCCTCGCCGGGGAGGGAGGCCGCCGCGTCATGGTCGCTGACGCCAGGATCCACGGCAAGCCCGGTGCGGTAGGCGATGATCGTCTTGAGTCCTACATACCCGGCGGCACGGCGCTCCTCCAGCGAGCCGTCGAACTCCTGCAACACCTCGTCGAAACCCGCTCCACGCTCGAGGAGCTGGTCCACCAACGTGTCGATCCTGAAGAGCAGGTGTACAGGGCACCCGGTGAGCGCCTCATATTCGGCGACACGATGCTCCGATCCAGGCGGCCAGGCAGGGTCCATCACGATCTCGCTGATTCCGGCCTCCGCGAAGAGGCCGCGGACGTAGGCCGGGTACTCCCGCGCCGCGTCGGCGCGGGCGGCCTCGACATCGTCCACCTGCACGCCGAGCCTGTCCGCGAGCCGGGAGCGAAGCAGTGCATGCCAGAGGAAGGTGGGACGCATCCGCTCACGGCGCTCCTCCGCATTTGGCGCGTCGACCTGGTCAAGGCTCACATGGGACAGGTCGAGGCTCCCCGGCTCGAGGGCGAACGGATGAGCGTGTTCGTCGATCATGCGATCCCTCTCATGCCGGGTACTCGGGCCTGGCGGCACCCTCCTCGGAATGGACGTCCAGCTCCGGGTGCTTGTAGCGCGGGTGCCAGTCGAAACCCTGCCAGGTGGTGATCTTCCTGGGCACGATCTTGAAGGTCCAGCAAGGCTCGACATTGACAGAGCCGCGGTACTCCTTGGATCGCTCCCCGAGGTAGCGCGGTCCCGTGTACTTGTCGCCGATCTTGTTCCAGATCGAAGGTTCCCCATTGTCGAGGAAGGGGCCCACGGCCGCCTCCACCACAATCGCTGTACCTTCACAGAGAACCTTCCGGATCGGCGGCTCGGGCTCGTCGACGACGAGGCTGACGCGCGGGTCTCGTGCCATGTAGTGGGCCCACGCCGACCGGGCGCGGGGCACCAGCCAGAAGGCGACGCCGTCCCAGTGGTACCAGGTCGGGACGACGTACGGGCTGCCGTCGGGCTTCAGGCAGGCGACGCGCGCCAGCCAGGGTCCCTGCAGGAATTCGTTCATCTCCTCCGGGGTCATGCCGCCAATGCGTTCGCCGCGCCAGCTCATCGCCATAGCCTCCTTCCTACGCGTGTGCCGTCTCGATGATCCCCACGCGGACCGTGCCTCTCGACCCTTGAGTGTGCAGGCGATCAGTCATCATGGGGTCTACGTGGCAGCCCATGTGTGAGATCCTCGCGTTCGCGGCGGAGAGACCTCAGAAGCTTGGGAGCGTGCTCTCCTGGGCGACGGAAGTCGAACGCCTGGGCATCGCCGGCTTCGGCTGGGGCGCTGCCTGGGTCTCGCCCGACGGCGGGCTCCAGTGCTACCGGAACCCGACCAATGCGGCGACGGACGTCGAGGGCATGCTCGATCTTCGGGATACCGAGTTCACCAGCGGTCTGGTGCACCTCCGCCGGCCCTCCAGGCTCTCGACGGTTGATATGGCCGACACTCAGCCCTTCCTCGACGAGGCCGGCCGTTTCGCATTCGTGCACAACGGGCGGTTCGAGAGGGATGGCGAGCACCGGCAGCGCTTTGGGTCGCTCCTGGAGGGTCGAGCCGACAGCGAGATTGGCTTCCGGCTTCTCGGGTCCCTCCTGGGCGAGACTGCCCCCGCGGCCGCGCTCGCCGCTTTGCACGGCACGCTGGGTGGCACAGCCAACCTCTGCTGCCTGCTTCCCGAGGGGCAGCTGCTGCTCTACGGGGGGCACGACGGGAACGCTCTCTATCGCTTTCGCCTCGGGGACCTCTGGATCGCGTGCACCGGGCTCCACTCCGAAGATGATTCGGTATTCGATCTGGTCTTCCCCGACGCGACCGAGCGAGAACTGATCGGACACGAGGCTACCCCGCTCCGCCCGGAGAGGATTCTGCCCGGCAAGGCTTGACGCGCTAGTGTCCTGCTCCAGCAGGACACTAGAAGACCTCGAAGTACTCGCGGTGTTCCCAGTCAGTTACGTGTGAGTTGAAGCGACGGATCTCGGAATCCTTGACCATCAGGATGTAGTCGACGAACGCGTCCCCGAACTTCTCACGGAACAGCCGGCTGTCCTTGAGCGCGGCGACCGCCTCGGTGAGACTTCCGGGGAGGGCTGGATAATCGTCCGTGTAGGGCGCGTCGCTGAGCGGGGGTGGCTCCATCTCGTTCTCGATTCCATCCATGCCGCTGACGATCTGGGAGGCCATGTACAGATAGGGATTGGCAGCCGGCTCACCGGCCCGGTTCTCGAGATGGGTGGTCGGGTCGTCGGGACCGCCGATGAGCCGGACGCAGGCTCCTCGGTTCTCATAGGCCCAGTTGATCCGGTTGGGCGCGAACGAGTTGGGCTGGAAGCGCTTGTAACCGTTGATGGTCGGGGTCGTGAAGACCGAGGCAGCGGCCGCATGGGCGAGGATTCCGGCGGCGAACTGCTGTCCGAGCCGGCTCAGCGGCACCGGTCCGTCCTCGCCGACCACGAAAGCGTTGTCGTCGGTGCCGGTCCGGTACAGCGACTGATGGAGGTGCCAGCCGCTGGAGAAGAAGTTCGGCAGCGCTGGACGGGACATGAAGGTCGCGTGGTACCCGTTCTGTCGGCAGATCTGCTTGGTCGCCGTGCGGAACAGGAGCATGTTGTCCGCCGCCTCGACCCCTGCCACGGGTGCGAACGTGAACTCCGTCTGACCCGGACCCCACTCATCCTCGATGCTCCGGACCGGCAGCCCGACGGCCTCGAGGTTCTCGGTCAATAGCTGGAGGATCGGGTCGATCTCCGCGTTGCGGTTCTCGGTCAGGTACTGGAAGCCGTGCGCGATCGTGCTCACACTCGGCGGATCCGGCGGCCAGCCAGACTGCTCGGCGGTCAGCTTCGGGTCCTCGAGCTTGGTGATGTAGAACTCGACCTCCAGTCCCGCTACGTAGTCGTAGCCGGTCTCGCTCAGGCGCTGGACCTGATTGCGGAGGATTTGCCGGGTCGAGAAGGGCACCGGATTGCCGCTGGAGAAGTACATGTCGGCCAGCACCCAGCCGGTCCGCTGGGCCCAGGGAAGGACCCGGAAGGTGGTCGGGTCCGGGACCAGGATCGTGTCGGGGTAGCCGGTCATCTCCGGGATGCCAAAGCCGCCTCCCGGCACGAAGAGCGGGACGATGATGTTGTTCGTCGTGTCCATGATCAGGACGGCGCTCTGGAAGTCCTTGCCATTTCGCAGGGCGGCGGAAAACGCGTCGACGGTCAGGGTCTTGCCCCGGGCGATACCGTGCTGGTCCCCCCAAGAGATGCGGATCTGCCTCAGCCCTTTCTCCCGGATCTCGGCTTCGACCTTCTGCGCAGAGTCCTTCTGCTCGTCGCTGTAGAGCCCGTGACGCTCGATAAATCCGATCTTGCCGGTGCTGACGTCAGTCTCTCTTGTGGCCATCCAATCTCCCCCGGTCAAAATCGCTCACTCCGCGATGGTGAGCGCGAGCCAGATGTTGACGAGTACTGCCCGGTCGGCAGCGATCAGGAACTTGCGCCGCCAGCGACCTCGGCTTCGGGCGGTAGCGGGGCCTCTCTTGCGCTGCGAGTGCCGACCACGTACAGGATGGGCACCACGGCGAGGGAAAGGGCCGCCACCGCCAGTACGGCGTGCCACCAGTCGGCTTTGCTGAAGAGCTGGGTTGAAAACGGGTTGGTGAACACAGTCCACATCCCGAAGAGGCTGGAGATCGCTCCGATGACCGAGCACACCCAGAAGACTGCCGGATGCGCAATGCGGCGCTCCGCGAAGTCACTGGAGAACTTCCGGATTATGTAGATGATGTCGACGAAGAGGAAGACCATCGACACACACCAGATCACCGTGATAGCGGCCTGGAACACAAGGTAGACCCGGCTGCTCAGGTCGGCCGCATTGCCGCCAGACACGTACGGGAAGACCATGAACGTGATCACAGTGATGATGGCGGCCAGCACGGACTGGACGATGATGGCCACGTAGGGAACGCGGTAACGGTTGACGCGGCTCAGCGCCGGGGGCATGCGGCGGTCCAGCCCGGACACGAACAGGAGGCGGGCGAAGGAATAGTTGTAGACCACGGTGATGAAAAGGAAGAACCCGATGAATATGAGTCCGACCAGCCACTTGAAGATCGGTCCCATCGTCGCATCCACAGGAATCAGCAGTGCGCCGAGGTTACCCCCCTGCTTGGGGTCGGCCGCCACCAGCAGCGCCCAATCGTCGACCAGGTAGGCGAGCATGACCACCACCGAGCCCCACAGCAGGTAGCGCGTGATCGCCTTCATGTGCACGATCTCCACGCCCATGTTGAGGGGAACCTCGATCCCCAGCAGGGCCAGGATCACGAAGCCGTAAAGAGACCAGGTGGAAGTCGCGCTCCCGAGATCGAGCGGGTTGGTGTTGATGCCCTGGAACCAGCCACCGGCGCCCGCGGTGAAGTTCGAGAAGTTTGTGAACGACGGGTGGCCCTGAACCAGCCAGAGGACCGCGGCCAGTCCCACGAGCAGTATCGCCAGCCCGTAAAGAACGAAGATGACGTTGACAGCGTTCTGGGTGACCCGGAAGCGCAGCGACGAGACCACTCCGGCGATGAGGATCACGCCGAGCAGGACGAGGCCCTGCACCCACGGCGCAAGCGTCAAGCCGGTCAGGTACTGGAGTAGCTGGCTCACCACGCTGCCGGTCGAGAGCATGACCAGCACGCCTGGCCACCACGCCGCGAAACCGGCGAAGAAGCTGGCGAAGGGCCCAAATGCCTTGTGAGTCCAGAGGTAGATGGATCCTTCTCCAGGGAACAGTCGACCCAGCTGGCCGGTGACTATGGCTCCGGGCACCAGGAAGGTCACGAACCCGATCAGCAGCCATGTAATCGACACTGGCCCGTTTCCATAGAAGCCCGGGATGTTGCTGATGAAGAGCACGATGGCGACGAAGATCGCCACCATGTCGAATGAATTGAGTACCTTCGGAAGTATCCCTCCGGCAACTCGTTCCGACGTCAGCTCGGTGCCCGCCACGGGCGCGCTCGCGTCTCTGGCTGCCACGCCTCCCTCCCTTGTGTGGTCTGCGGGGATTATCTCAGAGAAAATGCAAGCCGGATGGCGTCAGGTCGCCTGGTCGCGCGCCTCGAGCATTGCGAGCAGCGCCTTGCGGGGCGGGCTGAAGACATCTATCTGGTAGGCGGCGGCGTCATGAGTCCGTGCAGCGTGTGGCACAAAAGCCGGGATCAGGGCGGCGTCGCCCGGCCGCATCAGTCGCTTCTCGCCGTCAAGCTCCAGCTCGATCTCGCCGTCCATGACGATGAAGATCTGCTCCTCCTCGTGCGCGTGGAGGGGCGCGTGGGAATGCGGCTCATAGCTGACGAAGCTGGCCAGCAGGTTGCGTCCAACCAGCGCACGCGCCAGGAGCCCTGGCGCGAAGGCGATGGCGGGCAGATCCTTGTCGATGCCGACAAAGCGACCGGACTCTGTCGCCTGCCCCGACGCTTCCTCGAAGTAACGGATGGAGTCGCTCAATCTCGCTGCCTCCTAAGCCGCCGGACGCAAACCGCACAACTTTAGCC
>CATPBP010000198.1 GCA_955652675.1 Candidatus Dormiibacterota bacterium | reverse complement strand
TTCGGCTTGGTGAACTGGCCGGTAGTGAAGGAGATGCAGATGGTCTTCCTGGGAATCGACTGGGCGGAGGCTCATCACGACGTCTGCCTGCTCGATGAGCAAGGCAAGGTGCTGGGCAAGCGGCGGGTGGTCGATGGTCTGGAGGGAGTGCGGCGGCTGCATGAGCTAGTGGCAGAGCATGCCGAGGAGCCCGAGCAGGTGGTGGTGGGGATCGAAATCGACCGAGGCCTGCTTGTCCACGCCCTTGTCGCGGCCGGCTACCAGCTCTACGCGATCAACCCGCTGGCGGTCAGCCGCTACCGCGAGCGCCACGGGACTTCAGGGGCCAAGTCGGACCCGGCCGACGCCAAGCTGCTGGCCGATCTGGTCCGCACCGACCGCCACAACCATCGTCCCCTTGCTGGCGACTCAGAGCTGGCGGAGGCAATCAAGGTCCTGGCCCGGACTCACCAGAACCTGGTCTGGTCTCGCCAGCGCCAGGTCAACCAACTCCGCAGTCTGCTGCGTGAGTTCTACCCGGCGGCCCTGGAGGCCTTCGGCACTGACCTGGCCGCGGCCGATGCCATCGCCATCCTGGAGCGGGCGCCGACTCCCTACCAGGGACGCTCCATCTCCCAAGCCAAGATCACCTCCGCACTGCGGAAGGCGGGCCGGGAGCGCAACCTGGAGAGCAAGGCTGCCGAGATCCAGACCGGTCTCCGAGCGCCGCAGCTGGAGGCGCCCGCCCTGCTGGCCCAGGCCTATGGCCGCAGCGTCGCCTCGACGATTCGCCTGCTGCGCCAGATGAACCAGGAGCTGGCCGCCCTGGAGCAGGAGCTGGCCGCCAGTTTTGAGTTGCACCCGGACACCGAGATCTACCTCAGTCTGCCCGGACTCGGCAAAGTCCTCGGCGCCCGGGTAATGGCCGAATTCGGCGACGACCGAACTCGCTTTAAGAATCCTAAGGCGCGCAAGAACTTCGCCGGCACGGCGCCGATCACGAAATCGTCGGGAAGACGCAAGACGGTGCTGCGCCGGCTCGCCTGCAATCACCGGCTGGTCGATGCCTGCTACTTGTGGGTCTTCGCCTCACTCCGTCGCTCACCCGGAGCCAAGCACTACTACGAACAGCTCCGGAATCGGGGCCAGACTCATCCCCAGGCGCTGCGTGCCCTCGCCAACCGCTTCGTCGGCATCCTTCACGGCTGCCTTGATCATCGTCAGCTCTACCGAGAGGAGCTAGCCTGGCCGCTCTTGCAAGCCGCGGCTTGACTTCTTACGCAGGTGGGATGTCTCCCCCGTCTGGGACCCGCATGCGGGAGGGACAGTCTAGCGGCGGGGTCTCAAGACCTCGAAGAGGACGCCGGCGACGCTGATCACGCCCAGTGTGCCGAGGAGTGCCGGGATCCAGATCGCCACGTGGCTGGACTGGGCCGCGATGGCCGCCGCCAGCAGTGCCGCTCCGCCCGTCATGGCCAGCGCCAGGCGGCGCTCGGTCTGGAGGACGACCTCCTCCAGGCGTTCCATCCCGCGAAACTGGACCTGCAGGTTCTGCCCCGGCCGGGCGCCGGTGACGCGCTCGAAGGCCTCCAGCAGCCTGGTCAGTCGAACCTTCAGCTTCTGGCCTTCGTAAAGGAGCTGCCGGGGGTTCGCCGCCTCCTTCACCCCGGACGTGAGCCGCTTGAAGAAGAAGCTTCCCGCCACGGAGAACGGATCCAGACTGGGGTCGAGCTCCGCCGTCGCCAGCTGCATCTGCCCGAACGCCTTGCCGGCGAGGACCATGGAGGCCGGCATCCGGACGTCGTGACGCAGTGAGATCTGTGTCAATTCCTGCAGCACCGGTCCCAGCCGCAACTCCTGCAGCGAGAGGTGCCGGTAACGTCCCATCAGGTCGCCCAGCTCTGCCTTGAAGGCGTCCAGGTCCAGGCCCGGGGGGCTCGCCTCCCCCGAGAGCATGAGCAGGATCTCACCAAGGAAGGCGCTGTCCTCCTGCCAGAAGGCGAGGAGGACAAGCAGAAGGAGCTCGCGCGCCTCGGGATCGACCTCTCCGATCATCCCGAAGTCCAGGAAGTAGATCTTGTCGTTCCACCACATCAGGTTCCCGGGGTGGGGATCGGCGTGGAAGAAGCCGTCGATGAGAACCTGGCGGTAGTAGGACTCCAGCAGCTCGCGAGCCGCCTCCTTTCGCGCCTCGCCCTCGGGCGCCTGCCGCACGGGAATCCCCTGCACCTCCTCCATGACCAGCAGCCGCGAGGTCAGGATGCCTTCTTCGACCCGGGGCACGTCGAGGTGCGGAAACTGCTCCAGCGTCGACCGCATGCGCTCGATGTTGGAGGCCTCCTGGCGGAAGTCCAGCTCCCTGCGCAACGCCCCCGAGAGGTGATCGATCATGGCGGGGAGGTCCACGACCTGCCGGAAGGCAGGCCGCCCGGCGGCCTCCTTGGAGAACATCTCGAGCAGGCCAAGGTCCTGGAGGATCTCGGTCTCGGCGTTGGGCCGCTGGACCTTGACGACCACCCGCTCGCCCCCGCTGAGCACGGCCCTATGCACCTGCGCGATCGTCCCTGCCGCCATCGGCTCCGGCTCGATGCTTTCGAACACGTCCTCCCAAGGCACCTTCAGCTCCTGCTCCATGACGCCCACCACCTCCGCCTCGGTTAGCGGCGTGACGCGGTCCTGGAGCGTGGCGAGCTCCTCGATGAACGCCGGCGGGAGCAGGTCGGGCCGGGTCGAGAGGATCTGGCCCAGCTTGGCGAAGGTCGGTCCCAGCTCCTCCAGCGCCGCCCTGAAGCGGGCGGCCTGCGCGGCCGCGGAGTCTTCGCCCTCCTTCTGGCGCCCCGCGGTCAGCTGCTTCAGGCCCTGCGCGGCCATCACCCGCCCGATGCGGGCGGCCCTGGCCAAGAGCTGCCCGGGGGCGGGTTCGGCGTCCGCCTTGCTCGCCGCCTGGCGGCCGGGCCTCGCAATGGACGAGCCGAAGGTGTTCACGATCATCACCGAGCAGCGGGCGTTGTGGGAGATGCGGTTGGGGATGTTGCCGAGCAGGAACTCCCTTCGCTCGCTCATCCCCAGGTTGCCCACCACGATGACGTCGGCCGCTTCCTCTTCGGCGGTCCGCACGATGGCGTCCGCGGGGTCGGAGTCGTGCAGGACGCGGGCCCGGCCACGGGATCCGGCCAGCCTTTCCGCCAGGCCCTGCAAGCGCTCGGTCCGGATGGTGGCCTCCTCCGGGGGCGCCCCGACCAGGTTCTCCGGAACCATCACATGGACGATCAGGAGCTCGGAACCATACCGGCCGGCCATCTCCGACGCCCACTCCACGGCCTTGTTGGCGGTGGCGGACTCGTCGGTGGCGACCAGGACCCGCTTCACCGGCGATCTCGTGCCGCCGGGCGGCACCGGTGGGATGATAGCTTCGCGTTCGCCGGATCGAACTGGCGGGCGTCGAGGATCACGGGAGGGCGCACGTGAATCGTGCGTCGATCACGAGGCAGCCTTGAGGCACCGACCGATTCACTTCGAACGGGAGCGAGAGTACCCCATGTCGGTGGAGGAAGCATGGCGCCTGCTCGCCGACACCGACCACCTCAACCGGACGATCGGGCTGCCCGCCGTGACTTTCTCCTCGCCTGATGGCGCCGGCGGGCAGTTCGCCCGCCAAGCTCAGGCCAGGGCCTTTGGCCTGGTGCCGCTGACCTGGACGGAGTACCCGTTCAACTGGGTGCGCGAGCGGGGCTACCGGTTCCGCCGGGAGTTCCAGCGCGGGCCGCTGGCCGTGGTGGAGGGTGGGATCGAGCTGCAAGCGGCCGGTGAGGGGGTGAGGGTGAAGGCCTTTGCCGACTACACCCCGGCAAACCTCAGCGGCCGGTTCCTCTGGCGGATGGGCAACGCCACCGTGGTGGAGCTCCTCGAGTTCTGCGATGAGTACCTCTCGCGCAAGGCGGCGGGCAGGGCCGATCCGACTCCGGTGCCGGCCCAACGTCCCTCGGTGGACGTCCGCCTGCTGGACCGTCTAATCGAGCGGCTGACGATCCAGCCCGTCCTCCGAGAGCTGGTGCCCCTGCTGCGCGAGCGGGTCACGGAGGGGACGGATGACCAGGTCGTCGGCGTCCGGCCCTTCGCCCTGGCCGGCACCTGGGGGGCGGATCGCATGGAGGTGCTGCGCCTCTTCCTCTACGCCACCCGGGTGGGGATCTTCGAGCTCCGCTGGGAGGTGATGTGCCCCAACTGCCGGGTCGCGAAGGTGGAATCGGGCGGTCTGGCTCAGCTCCCGGACCGGTTCCACTGCGAGACCTGCGGGATCGGGTACGACGTCGACTTCGATCAACGCGTGGAACTGCGCTTCACGGTGCACCCGAGGGTCCGCCAGGCGGAGAGCCTGGTCTACTGCATCGGCGGTCCGCTTCGGGTGCCCCACGTGGTGGCTCAGCAGTACCTCCGGACCCGGGAAGAGCACACGCTTGATCTGGAGCTGTCGGGGCCGCTGCGGCTGCGCGCCGTTGCCGGTGCTCATCACCTGGACCTGGTTCCCGGTCCCGCCACGTCGCAGGCCGCTGAGCTCAAGCTCACCTATGCCGGCGGCCGCTGGACGGCGCCGCACAGCCTGCTCGACTCAGAGAGCGAGGCGCTGACCGTTCCCGGTGGGACCCGCATCGGACTGCGCAACCAGACCGGCGGGCCACTGCTTGTCGTTCTGGAGGAGCTCGGGTGGACCGGCGAGGAGACGACGGCGGCCCAGGTCACGGCCCTGCAGGAGTTTCGCGACCTCTTCAGCGGCGAGGTGCTGGCGCCCGGCCAGCAGATGGCGATAAGGGACGTCGCGCTGGTCTTCAGCGACCTCAAGGGGTCGACCTCGCTGTACGAGGGGGTGGGGGACGCGCCGGCCTACAGCCGGGTCAACCGCCACTTCGACTTCATCCGGGAACAGGTGGCGGCGCACCGGGGAACGGTGGTCAAGACGATGGGCGACGCGGTGATGGCCGCCTTCTACCGCATGGAGGACGCCACCGCAGCAGCGCTCGACATGCAGAGGGAGATCGATCCCTGGTGCGCTGCGCAGGAGATCTGGCCGCCCTTCGTGCTGAAGGTAGGGATTCATCACGGTCCCGTCATCGCGGTCAACGCGAACGGCGCCCTGGATTACTTCGGGCGCACCGTCAACATCGCCGCCCGGGTGGGGGCCGAGAGCAAGGGTGGCGACGTGGTTTTGCTCAAGGACGTCTTCGACGAGCTTGGCGACGCGCTGGGTCAGCCGCGGACGGAGCATTTCAGCACCCGCCTGCGCGGCCTGGAAGGCGAGCGGGAGCTGGTCAGGGTTCTCGCCAAATGTCAGGGGTAGCGACAGCCAAGCAGCGGAGCCTCCGAAGACCGCAGATGCTTCTGAGCGGCTTTGCGGCCCTGGCAGAGGGCGTCTGGATGGGGGCGCCGCAGGCATCGGACGTACTCGAGATCCTCAACCTTGCCCGACCCCGTTCGCGTCCCAGCCTGCCCCGACTCCCGCGGCTGCGACTCCGCGGACTGCTCACCCGTGAGCTCTCCATCGCCGAGGCCAGCTTCGTCCTCATGGCCTCGTTCTTCTTCTCGGCGCTGCTGGGAGCGGTTCGCCAGGTCCTCTTCAACGGCCAGTTCGGAGCTGGAGGCGAAGCGAGCGCCTACTACGCAGCGGCGCGCCTGCCCGATGCCCTGTTCAGCCTGATCGCGGGAGGGGCGCTCTCGAGCGCTATGATCCCCGTCCTTCTGAGCACGCGCCGGGAGGACGGGGCGGCCGAGGCCGCCCGGCTTACGAGCCGGGTGCTCACGGTGCTGCTGGGCGCGTTCGGTCTGCTGGTCGTGGTCGGCGAGCTCCTGGCGCCTGATTTCGTGACCCGGGTCCTGGCCCCGGGATTCGACGAGGGCCGCAGCCAGCTGACCGTCGCCCTCACCCGGGTGATGCTGATCCAGCCTGTGATCCTCGGAGTGGGAAGCGTCGCCACCGCGGTGCTCAACAGCCGAAACCAGTTCATGCTGACCGCCGTCTCGGTCGCCAGCCACAACCTGGGGCTGATCGGCGGAATCTGCGCCTCGATCGTCGACCCCGCCATCGGCATCTACGGTCCGGCCCTGGGGGTGCTCGCCGGCGCGCTGCTGCAGGTCCTGATCCTGCTGCCCGGCCTCTTCGGCTCCGAGTTCAGCTTTCGCCTGGCCTGGGATCTCGGCGATCAACGGCTGCGCGAGGTGGTGAGGCTCTTGATCCCCAACGGACTGGCCGTCGGGGTCGGCTACACGGGCTTCATCGTGGACACCGCCTTCGCCTCCCGGACCGCCGAGGTGGCGGCGCTGCCCGCCCTCCAGAACGCCTTCATGCTGGTCGGGCTCCCGATCGCCCTGCTGGGGCAGGCCGTTGGGCAGTCGGCTTTTCCGCGTCTGGCGGCGCATGCAGCTGCGGCCGAATGGTCGAAGCTGCGCCAGACGCTGATGAGGTCCCTGGGCGCGGTCGTGCTGCTGGCCCTGCCCACCGCCCTGGGGCTGATGGTGCTTGGCCGGCTCGCCATCCGTGTGCTCTTCGAGCACGGCAGGTTTGATCCGGCCGCCGGCGCGCTGACCTACGACGTGCTGCGCATCTACGCCATCGGCCTTCCCGCCTACGTGGTGACTGAGGTCTTCACCCGTGGTCTCATCGCGCTGCGCGACACCCGGTCGCCTCTGGTCACGAACACCTTCCAGCTCCTGGGCCGCATCGGGCTCATGATCCTGCTGCTGCCGATCGTTGGCGTGCTCTCGATCCCCGCGGCCTTCGCTGCCACGGCCGCGGCGGAGTCGGTTGCCCTGGGCGTCATCCTTCTCTACAAGCTCCAGCGCCGGAGCCTGGAATCTGTTGCGACTGCAAGTAGTTAAACAATGTATATGGCTACAAACGGAACTAGAGGCACTTTTGCCGACTTCAACCAACAGCTGATCCAGGACCTTCGTGCGCATGGGGGTGAGGCGACGACGGGACCCTTCGTGGGCCGCCCGGTACTGATCCTGACCACACGCGGCGCCAAGTCCGGACAGGCACGCGAGAACCCGCTCGTCTACACCAGGGACGGTGACCGCTACGTCGTGATCGCCTCCAAGGGGGGAGCGCCCACCAACCCGGACTGGTACCACAACCTGGTGGCCACCCCGGATGTCACTCTGGAGATCCTGGGGGAGAAGTTCCCCGCCAGGGCCAGGGTCGCCGATGGTGAGGAGTACAACCGGCTGTACCGCAACCAGGCGGAGCTGATGCCGGCCTTCGCCGACTACCAGCGGAAAACCAGCCGCAAGATCCCCGTCGTGGTCCTGGAGCAGACCAACTAAC
>CATPBP010000197.1 GCA_955652675.1 Candidatus Dormiibacterota bacterium | reverse complement strand
GCCCGGCCCGACGTCTTCCACCTCTCCGTCAACGAAGACCCCCAGACCCCGGTCGGAGACTAAGGGTTTTCGTCCTCCCCCCAGGCGGGGGGAGGACCTAAAGCCTGCCTAGACCGGCCTCAGGCCGCGAGGCACGATCCTGAGCTGATAGTCCTCCGGATCCCAGGTCCCGTCGGGGTAGCGCAGCGTCCACTGGACGGTGGTACCCGGCCTGAGCCGGTTCACCGGCAGGTCGGCCACCCGAAAGCCGAGGCCGGTATCGTGGGCCGCCGCGCTCCTCGACGTCGTCCCTCCGTCCGCCGTCCACACCACATCGGCGGGCCTTCGGATCTGCACCCGCACGATCCGGCCCTCGGGAACGGTGCGGACGGGATGACTCTCGCTCCAGACGACCGCTGGTTCAGCTGGCGGCTGGAAGGCGTACCGGCGCCGCGCGGGATCGATTCGGTCCGGGAGTTCGGAGCTGGCGAAGGCCACCAGCAGTTTCAGGTACTCGGCGTGGGCCCAGCCCAGCGGTGCTGCGCTGCCCGTGGCGCGACCTGAGATGAGTCCCTTCCTCGGCATGTCCCGACCGTCCCAGACCTGCTCGGGCAGCAGGAGCTCCGGTCCGGCACAGGCTTCGAGCGCCAGCACGTACTCCGCCACCGGTTCTCCGCTGGCCAGGGCGAGGTGACCCCGCTCGCCGCAGAGCAGCGGCCAGGGCCGGCCTCGCCCCGGCCGGCCCGGCGACCAGGGGGCGCCGTCGTCGGATTCGCCGTAGGGGTCTCCCACATAGCGCCGCCAGAACGGTCCGGTCTTGAGCTGGACGCGAAGAGGCGCATCGGCGGTGATCAGGCTGCTCTTGATGCGCGCGTCGCCGGCCTGCCGAAGCCCCCTGCGCACCAGCTCCATGCACTCCAACCCGATCCCGTCTTCCTCCGGCCGGGGACCGCCCTCCTGATCCCTGCCGAGCCGCACGTAGTGGCGGAGCGTCCTGGCATAGGTCCAGCCCTCTATTCGATCGTTCCAGCAGTCCGCGACCGCGAGGAGGTGGTCGGCGGCCGCGTCCTCTCCTGCCTCTGCGGCGAAGGCGGCCGCCACCGCGAGGGCGGCGATGGCGGCCGCCAGGGTCGACGGCGAAAGCCCGCCCGCGTTCTCCCAGCGGTCCAGCGGAGTGCTGGGCCCACGAGCCAGCAGGCAGGCGGCCGCCCGCCGGACCATCCGGTCGTAGGGATCCTGCTCGAGCCCACCGGCCACCCCGAGCCGCCAGGAGAGCAGGATCGGGAAGGCGACCTGATCCAGCTCCAACCCTCGAAGGCACGCCTTGCCCTCCACCGTCATGTTCTGCGGCCAGGAACCGTCCTCGCGCTGGGTTGCCTGCAGGTAAGCGAGGGCTCTCTGGGCCGCCGCCAGGTCGCCTGCGTCCAGGAGGCCGGTTGCGATGTGGTAGAGGTCCCTGGTCCAGACCCGGGCGTACGACTGTTCGGGGATGCCCCAGGGGGCGGCCGGGGCCGCCACGAAGGCTCCCGGGCATTCCTTGTCCTCCAGGCAGCGAAGGACGGTCAGCGAGCAGCGGGCGAGGTCCCCCCCGTCGCCCGCCACCTTGAGCACGTTGACCGCCGGCCCGGGCAGCTTCTTCCAGGCGTCCACGAACTGCTGGCGGACTCCAGCCGCGCCCCTGGTCAGCGCACCCCGAGCGGCGGTCTCGGCCTCTTCCTGCGTGCCTCCAAAGCCGAGCGCAACGTGGAAGGCACCAGAGGCGAAGCCTAGCTGCGCACCCAGCGCCACCGAACCGCCCGGGGCGCTGTCGTACTCGACGGTCATCGAGCCGTCGTTGTCATGCAGGTCGACGACCAGGTCTGAAGAGTTCAGGTAGCCGGCGCTGCAGCGGCTGAAAGGACCTACCAGGGCGAGCCAGCCCTGTTCGTGTCGAGCCGCCAGCACGGGCGGGTCGCGCGGGACGACCAGACCGTCGGCCACCCCGTGAGGCGTAGCCTGCAGGAAGAGCCGCACATCCGGCATCTCCGGACGGAAGTCGCCCGAGATGAGGACCACGTCGGACTCCGGGTCGGTGACGAAAATGGTGGTCAGGGCGTATTCGATGTGTTGGCTCTCCACCCGGAAGCAGGGGATGCCCGGTTCCAACCAGTGGACCTGGTGCTCCGCTTCGGCGGCGTCGTCGACGGGAGGAGAGCCCGGCGCGGCGACCAGGAACCGAAGGCCAAGCAGGGCCGGGCTGTCGATCGCCGGGTAGAAGACCTCGCTGAGGCTCCCTTGGGCGATCGTGAACCACACCCGGCTCTGTCGCCCGGGAGCGGTCCCAAACGCCTGCTTGCGGCCCGGCCCCCAGCCGATCGCGGCACCGGGGCCCCCAGGGGCTCGCATCTAGAAGGGGAAGTCTAGCGTTGCTCCCTACGGATGCAGCTTCGGCCTAAACTGGACGGTCGCCCGAGCACCGGGGAGGTGGCTGAGTGGTCGAAAGCGCCCGCCTGCTAAGCGGGTAGGGGGTGTTGAGCTCCCTCGAGGGTTCGAATCCCTCCCTTCCCGCCACACCTGTATGCGCTCAGAAAGGCGGAACCGGCGGTGGTAACGGACGACCCTGGAGTGGGTCCGAGGCGCTCTAAGCTTCACCGCGTGCGCGTGCATGTCATCAGCGACATGGAAGGGGTGGCCGGGATCACCAAGTGGGAGCAGGTCGGCGGAGGCGAGCCTCTTTACGAGGAGGGCCGCCGGCTTTACACCGAGGAGATCAACGCCACCGTGCGTGGCGCGTTCGCGGGGGGCGCCACCGAGGTGGTGGTCACGGACTGCCACGGAGCCGGGAAGGGCTGGAACTTCAACTCGCTGATCCCCGAGCTCCTCGATCCTCGCTGCGAGTTCGTCGTCCAGGAGCACTGGACCGAGTACACCGGCTTTCTGGAAGAGGGCTGCCATGCTGCGCTCTTCGTCGGGATGCACGCCCGGGCGGGAGTCCGGGATGGCGTTCTCAACCACACGGTCTCCGACCAGTCCTGGCAGAACCTCTGGTTCAACGGCGTGCTGGTCGGTGAGACCGGCATCAACGCCGCTCTCTGCGGGAGTTGGGGATGTCCCGTCCTCCTGGTCTCGGGCGATGAGGCGGTCTGCCGCGAGGCCCGCGAGTTGCTGGGCAAGGATCTGGTGACAGTTCGGGTCAAGACGGGCCTCGGTCGCTTCTCGGCCCGCCAGCTCCCTGCCCGCCGGGCGCGGGAACGGATCGAAGAGGGCGCGCGCCAGGCTCTGCAGAACCCCACCGCGGTCGCCGCTTACGACCCGGGACGTCCCTGCGAGATCGAGGTCGAATTCGTCAGCACGGATGCTTTCGACAGCTTCAGCAGGAAGCCCGGAGTGGAGGTGGTCAATGAGCGCAGGCTGCGGTCCCGGGCCGACAGTTGGTGGCCGGCCTGGCGGCAGTTCTTCTTCTAGAGCGGAGCGACTCAGGCCGGGCTGACAGCGCTCAGCCCCTGCACTTCTGCCGCCGCCACCATTCGAGCGTCATACGTGATCAGGTCACCAAGCTCGTCCCCGAGCGACAGCGCCGCAGCCAGGTGGATGGCGTCGAGCGAGCGCAGGCCGGCGGGCAGCAGCGTTCCGGCCTGCTCCATCAAGTCCCGAGTGAGGTCCACGAGCGCCACTGTGCGCATCTGCCGGCGGACCATCGCGACGTGCTCCTGGGACAGCCGCATGGCCGCTCGCAGTGCCTCGGTCCTCAGCAGGCCGCAAGACACGCGGAGCAATCTGAACTGCAGGTACCGCTGCAGGGCGGCGGTCTCGGCCTCAGGCGTGATCAGCTTCATGAATGCGGATGTGTCGACGTAGACGTAACTACCGTTCATTCGCCCTCAGGTCGGCAAGCGCATCGGACCCGGACGGGGCCCCCGGCGGCGGCGGCAATGGGCCTTCTGCAAGGAGGTCACCCTCCGCCGGGGTCGCGCGGCCCTCGGCGATCATCTGGTCCAGGACACTTTTGTGGCTAAGCGGTACCAGGCGCGCAACGGGATGCCCGTGGTCGGTTATCTCTATAGCCTCTCCCGACGCTACGCGCCGCAAGACTGCGCTGATGTTGTCCCGAAGCTCTCGCACACCTACCCTTGTCATGGCCACATAATGACACATCGTGGGCACATGTGGTCACAAGCAGTCTGAATCAAGTTAGGAGCATGTGTGGCATTCGGCTCAGCCCCAGCTTTTGCCCTCGGGGGTTGAGACGGCGGCACTCGAGCTGACCGCCTCTACCTCCAGCGCCTGCAGCATCGGCACCTTCCCGGCGTGGCCCTCCAGCTTTGCCTTCACACGCAGGAACGGCCGCATCCGGACCAGCGTTCGGCGTTCCTCGTAGAGATCTGGCGGGATCATCACGTTCGCCAGCCCATGTTCGTCCTCGAGGAGCAGAAAGACGATCCCCCTGGCTGTGCCGGGTCGCTGGCGGCAGACCACCAGCCCGGCTGTTTCCACCACCCGCGGCGCTCTCATCCCCTGCAGCTCACGAGTGCTGGAGACCTGGCCCCGTAGAGCCGAGCGCAAGAAGCTCATCGGGTGCGAGTCGGGCGAGAGGTGCAGGACCCGGTAATCAGCCGCCATCCTTTCGAAGCCGTCGAAGTCGGGCAGCGCCAGTTCGTCCTGCTCGGTCGGGATGGCGAGGTGGAGCTGCCGAAGCTGCGGCGGACCCGAGAGCCGCGCTCTCTCCAGCCCGCCGGCGAACAGGCCCAGCTGCCAGAGAAGCTCGCGACGGTTCAGGCCGAAGTCGTCGAGGGCGCCGGCCTGGATCAGATTCTCCAGCGCCTCCCGCCGGATCCCGGTGCTGTGGGCGAGCTCGAAGAGCGAGCGATAGGAACCTCGGCGATCACGCTCCGCCACCACCGCCACCGCTCCCGCCCTCCCCATCCCCTGCACCTGCTCGAGGCCCAGCCGGACGGCATCCCCCTCCACCGTGCACTCTTCACGGCTGACGTTGACGTCCGGGCGCAGCACCTCGACGCCGTGCCGGCGAGCGTCGTTGGTGAAGACGTGGGGCGGGTAGAACCCCATCGGCCAGTTGTTGTAGAGGGCGCAGTAGAACTCCGGCGCGAAGTACTCCTTCAGGTAGGCCGACTGGTAGGCGAGCAGCGCGAAGGCGGCGGCGTGGCTCTTGGGGAAGCCGAAGGAGGCAAAGCCGCAGAGGCCGTCCCAGACCTTCCTCGCCGTTTCCGGCGTCACCTGATGTACGGCGGCGCCCTTCATGAACATCTCCTCGTAGAGCGCGATCGACTGGCCCGCATCGCGCCGGCTGAGCAGGCGCCGGAAGCTTTCCGCCTGGCCGGGCGACATCCCGCCCATCGCCATTGCGACCAGGACCACCTGCTCCTGGAAGAGCACGACGCCGTAGGTCTCGTCCAGCGCTCCCTTCAGGCAGTCGGGGATGTCGGGTTTGAAAGCCTGGTTCCGGCGCATCGCCTCGCGCTGCTTCACGTAGGGATTGACGGCGCCTCCCACGATCGGCCCGGGCCGCACGATCGCGACCTGCACGGTCAGGTCGTCGAGTGAGCGTGGCTGCGTCCGCGGCAGCATCTGCGCCTGCGCCCGTGACTCGATCTGAAAGACGCCGACGGTGTCTCCCTCCTTGATGCGGTCGTAGACCTGCTCGTCGCCGAAGTCGATGCGAGAGAGGTCGACCAGCTGGCCTCGGTGGTCGGCGATCAGGTCCAGGCACTCCTCGACCAGCGAGAGCATGCCCAGGGCCAGGAAGTCGATCTTGACCATCCGGGCGTCGTCGACCGAGTCCTTGTCCCACTGGCAGAGGTAGCGGCCCGGCCAGGCCGAGGGCTGCACCGGGACGCATTCGATCAGGGGCTGGGAGCTGATCACCATGCCGCCCACGTGCTGTGAGAGGTGGCGGGGGAAGTCGGCAAGCTCCCTGGCCAGCTCGATCAGCTCCCGCCAGCCCGGCGCGTCCACCAGCGCTTTGAACTGGGGCTCCCGAAGCATCTCGTGCTCGATACCGCCGGCCTCGCCGTAGCCCTCGGCGAACTTGGCAAGACGGTCCAGCTCCCGCGGCGGCAGCCCCAGCGCCTTGCCCAGGTCACGGATGGCGCTCCGGATCCGATAGCGCGGGAAGGTCGCCACGATTCCGGCGTGGTCGGCACCCCAGCGCTCGTACACCCGCTCGAAGAGCCTCTCCCGGATATCGCGGGGAAAGTCGAGGTCGATGTCCGGCAGGCTCTGCATCTCCTCGTTCAGGAAGCGGCCGATGAAGAGCTTCTTCTGGACCGGGTCGATGTGCGAGAGGCCGATCAGGTAGCAGACGATGCTCCCCACGCTCGACCCCCGGCCGCGCCCCGGCGGCAGGTTGGACCGGCTGCGTCCCGACCCGGCACGGACCTCCTTCGCCACCTCCTTGGCCAGCTGGAGGACCTCGTGGTAGACGAGGAAGAAGCCGGCCAGCCCGTGCTGGTGGATGATCTGCAGCTCCCTCTCCAGCCGTGCCTCGGCCTCTTTGAAGTCCTCATCGGCGTATCTGGCGAGGAGCGCCGTCCGGCAGAGCTCCCCGAGCCAGCCATCGGGGTCGTAGCCCTCCGGCACCGGGGGCGTAGGCAGCTCGTAGCCGAGGTCGCCAGTAAGCACAAAGCCGCAGCGCTCCGCCACCAGCCGGGTGTTCGCCACCGCCTCGGGGAACTCCGCGAACCGGCGCGCCTGCTGCTCGGCGGGCCGCAGGAAGAACTCGTGGTTGGGGCGCCGCACCTGGTGGCTCTCCTCCAGCGAGGTGCGGTGCTTGATCGCGACCATGGCGTCCTGCAGGCGCCCCCGATGGGGATGGTGGTAGTGGACGTTGCCGGTGGCCACGATGGGGACGTCCAGCCGCCTGGCCAGCGCCGCCAGGGCCCGATTGCGTGGCCGATCGCCGTGGACCAGGTTGTCCTGCAGCTCCACGAAGACGTTCTCCCGGCCAAACCAGTCGAGCCAGCGGCGGAGCACCGCCTCGGCCTCCTCCAGCCGGCCTTCGGCGACGGCGGTGGCGATCTCGCCCTGCCGGCAGCCTGTCAGGCAGACCAGGCCGGCGCAGTGGCCGGCGAGCCTGGCCAGCGGCAGGCATGGCTCACGGCGGCGCGCGTCTCGCGCCTTCTGGTTCTCCAGCTCCAGACCGCAGGCCAGGCTGACCAGGCGGCAGAGGTTGCCGTAGCCCTGTCGCGTCGCGGCGAGCATGGTCAGGTGGTGGCGCGGACCGCGCTCGGGATCTTCGGCCAGCGTCAGCTCCACGCCAGTGATGGGCCGGATTCCGAAGTTGACGCAGGCCCGCGCGAAGACCATCGCCCCGAAGAGGTTGTCGTGGTCGGTGAGCGCCAGCGTGTCATGGCCGAGCGCCTTCGCCTGCTGGATCAGCTCCTCCGGGTGCGACGCCCCATCCAGCAGCGAGTAATTCGAATGAGCATGAAGCTCGACGTAATGATTCAGTACTTCTGGGTCCACCAGCGGCCATCCAGGTGGTCGAGGTAGAGGGTAAGCACCAGGCTGTCCTCCAGGGCCAGGCGGAAGTAGGTTCGGCGGATGGGGCGTGGACGCCACCAGCCGTCCTCCACCCGCCAGACCTCCTCCACCCGCGAACAGCGCCGCCAGGTACCCCGCCACAGCACCTCACTCGGCACACCGTCGTTCACCTTCACACCGACGGCCGAGGGCTGGTTCAGAGGCCGCAGACGTTTCGCCCTGGACCCAGCCGCTCCCGGGCTGCTGCTCATGGATCGAAGTCGATCAGCGCCAGTCGCTGTTCTGGGATCCGGCTCCAAGGCTCGACCTCCACCACCCGGCCCACCGGGCAGTAGCCGTAGCGGGCCTTGAGGTGGCGCAACGCCTCCTCCAGCTGCTCACGCAAACGGCGGCGGCCGACCGGCAATGCCAGCTGCCGTCCCTGGGCGGCCACCAGCCCGGTCAGCTCCAGCTCCAGCCGGCTGACAGGCCCGGGGAGCTGCGCCTCGACCAGCACCGTGCGCAGGGCCGTCCAGAGCCGGTCGCGCTCCACCAGCGCCTCTTTGAAGGTCACCGTGCGCTCCCAGACGGCGCCCCTCTCGGTCTCCGCCCGGAGCACCGCCTGGCGGACGGCCCGACCCGCCATTCGCGTGTCCCTGAGGACCCGGCCGAGCGCTTGCTCGGCGGCGACCTGGAGGGCTTCCCGGCTGGCCAGAGGAGCTTCGAAACCGATGTCCTCGACCACCCGCTCTGGCCTCTGAGGAGGCCGAACCGGGGAATCGTCGTCGCCGTGGGCGAGCTCCCAGGCGTGCGCGCCGGAGGGACCGAACTGAGCCGCCAGCGCTGATCGCGGCAGCGCCGCCAGCGCCCCCAGGGTCTCGATCCCGAGCAGCCGGAGGCGCCGAATCATCTCTTCCGGGACCGGGAGGACGTCGACCGCCTGAGCGGCGAGGAAGGTCTCGACCCGTCCCGCTTCGACGTCGAGGAACCTGCCGGCCGGCGCTCGCCTGGCCGCGACCAGGGCGGGAAACTTGCCCAGCGCCATTCCCAACCGAGGCGAAAGGGCGGCTGGCGCGCAGTCCAGGATCGCAGAAGCCATCGCCTCCTGCGAGCCGTAGCAGCCGACCAGGCCCCCGAGCTCTACGAACCAGACACCTTCGAGCCCTTCTTCAACTGCGAAGGCAGTGAACTCCAGGGCTCCTCGGATCGCCTCTTCCTGGGCCCGATAGACCGCCGGGCGCCCCTCCAGCACCGCCAGCTCGGGACAGCGTGAGATCGCCTCTCGCAGCGGCTGGTCCGGACCGACGCCGAACAGCTCTGCGGCCGGCGAGCTCGTCCATACCGTCCCGTCGCCACGCGCCACCACGGCCGGCCGCCCCGCCAGGTCCGTCCGTTCGGCCAGCTCGCAGGCGAGCGGAAAGCGCGATATCACGAGCGCCCCAACCACACGGCCATTCTATCGAACATTTGTTCTGGAGGACGAGGCGCCCTAAACTGGCGCGTGTCGGTCCAGCTGACTGCCTTCATCGGCCGCGAAGAGGAAATGGCCCAGGCCCGGCGTCTCGCCGGCCGTAGCCGGCTTCTGACTCTGACCGGCCCCGGAGGCTGCGGCAAGACCCGCCTCGCCACCGAGCTGGCAGCGCAGCTCGAGCGTGAGCACGGTGAAGTCCGGTTCTGCGACCTCACCTCAGCCACCGAACCGAGCATGGTGGAGGCGACCGTCGCTGCGGCCCTGGGTGCGGACTCGGTGCTTGACGCCACTCCGGACCGGCTGGCCGGCCGGCTCCGCTCGCATCGTGCTCTCCTGCTTCTGGACAACTGCGAGCACGTTCTCGAAGCCGCCGCCGCCCTCGCCGAGCAGCTTCTCCTGGATTGCGCAGACCTCCAGATCATCGCGACCAGCCGTGAACCGCTGGCGGTCCCAGGCGAGCTCACCATGCGGGTCCCGGCGCTGCCGCTTCCCAGCGCCGAGGACGAAGGCGATCCCCGCCGGCTGCTCGACTCGGCGGCGGTCAGGCTCTTCGTCGACAGGGCTCAACTCGCGGACGCCGACTTTCAGTTGGTGGCTGCCGACGGCCCAGCCCTGGCCCAGGTCTGCCGGCGGCTCGACGGCATCCCGCTTGCTCTCGAACTGGCCGCGGCGCAGATGCGCACGATGACCGTCCAGACGCTGCTCGAGGGCTTGAATGACAGGTTTCGCCTCCTGGTCAGCGGGCGCGGACGGCCGCGCCGGCAGCAGACCCTGGAGGCGACCGTCGAGTGGAGCTTCGCCAGGTTGCGGCCGGACGAGCAGTCGGTCTTCGCCCGGCTGTCGGTCCTGGGCGGAGGCTTCACAGTGGAGACGGCGCGGCGGGTGGCGGCAGGTGGAGCCATCCGCTCACAAGACGTGCTGCCCCTCACCGCTCGGCTGGTCGAACAGTCGCTGCTCGACCTGGAAGCCAGAGGCGGCCGGTACCGGATGCCGGAGACCATTCGCGAGTATGGCCGGCTGGTGCTGCGGACGAGCGGCGAAACCGTCCGGGTCCTGCGAGCGGCAGCCGCCGAGGCCGACTCGCGCCGGGCCCACTGGTCTGCCCTCTCCCTTCTTCAGGCGGCGCTGGACGAGCTGCCGCCGGACGACCAGCAAAGACGTGACCTTCTCGACCAGCTGGCCTGGCAGGCGGAGTGCGCCGGCAGCTACAGCCTGGGCGTGGAGGCGCTGCAGGCCCTTGATGAGCTGCTGACGGGCGAGTCCGACCTCGCGGCACGCGCCACCGTCCAGCTTCGGCTGAGCAGCTTCCTGCCCATGGCGGGCGGCGACCTGGAGGCTGCAGAGGAGGCGCTCAACCGCGCTCTGGAGCTGTACAAGGCAGCCGGCGAGACGGGCCGGGTGCGTGCCGTAGCGAACCAGCTGGCCTGGGCCAGGGGCTACCGGTCGAATATCGCCGGTATGGCGGATGCCGCGCGCCAGGTGGCGTCGGACGCCAGAGCGGCCGGCGACCGTACGGTGCTCCGCAATGCGATGGGCGCTCTCGGAGCCGCCAGTGTGGGACTGGGGGACCTCGACGAGGCGAGGAGGACGCTGCAGGAGGGTCTGGCCATCGCCACCTCCGATGACGATGCCACCCAGGCGGGCTGGTTCTCCTCGCTGCTGGGACTGGCGGACGGGCTGGGCGGCCAGCTGGCCGTCGGCCGCACGCGGGTCGACCGGGTCCTGAACACGGCGGACCAGCCGGCCTCGGTCACGCTGGAGGTGTCGGCGTTCCTTCACCAGCTGGGCGGGAACTACCGCGGCGCTCTGAAGGAAGTGAAGGACGGTGAGGCACTCCTCTCCGCCTTCCACGTGCGCGCCCTCTGGACGCTCGGGATCGGGGCCGCGGCCGCGGCCGAGCTGGGTGAGGCTGGCGCGGCGCGCAGGTACGCCGAGCGTGCCCAGGAGCTGGGCAGCGGCCGGGATTTCTTCTATCAGTCGCGAGCCACACGCTGGATGCTCGGCCTCACAGCGTGGTGTTCGGGAGACCGGGACGAGGCCCGGCGGCTGATTCGCGATGCCGCCACCGAGCTGGGCGAGATCGGCGCCCGGCCGCTCGCCGCGCTGGCGCTTCGGGACCTGGCCGACCTCTGCCGCGAGAGAGCCGATACCGAAGAGGCGGGCTCCGCGGAGGCCGAGCTGGGGAGGATGGCGACCCAGCTGGATCTCCCCCTCGTTCGCGCGCTGGCCATTCGGGACCCGGAGGAGGGCGCAGCGGAGCTGGGCCGCCTTGGCTACCACGGCCTCAGGGCGCGCCGGCTTGAGCACGCCGGCAGGTTCGAAGAGGCGGCGTCCCTCTACCAACGGCTTGGCAGTCAATGGCGTGCAGAGCGCGCACTGGCCGAGCTGGCGCGCTCCGGCGGCCATGCCATGTCACCAGGTGCCCGTGCGCTCTCGGGACTGGTCCTCACGGAGGCCGCCAATGCCCCGGAGCTGGAAGAGCTGGCGGCAGGTCTCAGCTCCGCCCGCTACCGCGCCGGCGAGCTCGTGCACCGGCGCGGTGACGAGGCGCGCACGGTTGAGATCGTCGAGTCCGGCAGGATCCGGCTCAGTATCACGACGGCCGTAGGGGAGCGGGCACTCGGCGAGGTCGGTCCCGGCGAGGTATTCGGAGAGCGGGCCTTGCTCGCGGGCGAGCTCAGGGCGACCGACGCCCTGGCGGTTCAGGATTCGAGGCTGCTGAGCCTTGACGCCCGCGCCCTGATCCGCTTCATCGAGCCACGCCCTGCGATCGCCGAGCGGGCGGTCGCGCTGCTCCGGCTCCGGCTCCGGCAGGAGGCGGCGCTGTCGGGCGAGCCTGAGCCAAGCGACGCCGCCGGCCGCCTGCTCGGCGCGGTGCAGCGGCTGAGTCTGGACGAGGGCCGTTCACTCCCCGCCTACGAGATACTGCCTGTCTATCTGGGCGAAGACGAGGCATGGCTGCTTCGCCCCAGGCGATCAGCCTCTTTCCAGGTGGACGCCGGACGAGGGGTGCCGGCGGAGGTGGTCGCCTCCGCCCTGGAGGGTGCTGGCCTGAGGGCGGAGATCGTCCATTCCACGTCCTGGCGGTACCAGCAAAGGCGCCTCGTTCTGACCTACCTCGCGGTCCTGCCCTCGATGCCGAGGCGGGACATGGAGGGCACAGACTTCGAAGCCGTGGCCGTCGTTCGCGCAGAGCTGGCCAGAGGGACGGCGCGGGCCGCGCCGGCGGAGATCGGCGTGGCCCAGGTGGTGGAGCACGGGCTCCGCCACCTGAGCTGGCTGAGTCGAGACGACCCGGCCATCAGGAGAGAGCTGAGCGCGGGCTGGCTCGAGCTCGTCGATCGCTACCAGCCCGAGCCGTTCCGCGCCCTCTGACACCGGTCGGAGGCGTACTCCCGCCTAGGTGACGGCGACGGGCTCCAGGACCACCGCCTTGCGGAACCTCAGCCCGCCACCTTCGACGTCGACCTCGACCGAGTCGCCCTCGGCGAAGTCACCCTCGAGCAGCCGCATCGCCAGCGGATCCTGGACCAACCTCTGGATCGTCCGCTTCAGCGGCCGCGCCCCGTACACCGGGTCCCATCCCCGTTCGGCGAGGAGCCTCCTGGCGGCCTCGGTAAGACTCAGCCCGAGCTTGCGCTCGGCGAGCCGCTTCTGCAGCCAGGTCACCTGGATATCGACGATCTCGGCCAGCTGCTCCTTGGTGAGCGACCGGAAGACGATGGTCTCGTCCACCCGGTTCAGGAACTCGGGCCGGAAGTTGTCCCGCAGGACCTGCTGGACCGCGGCCTGCACGTCCTCGAAATCGCGGTTCGCCATCTCCTGGATCTGCTGGCTCCCCAGGTTCGAGGTCATGATCACGACCGCGTTGCGGAAGTCCACCGTTCGGCCCTGGCCGTCGGTCAGCCGTCCGTCGTCCAGCAGCTGGAGGAGGACGTTGAAGACGTCCGGGTTGGCCTTTTCGATCTCGTCGAAGAGGACCACCGAGTAGGGCCGGCGCCGCACCGCCTCGGTCAGCTGGCCGCCCTCGTCGTAACCGACGTAGCCCGGCGGCGCCCCGATCAGGCGGGCGACCGTGTGCTTCTCCTGGTACTCCGACATATCGAGCCGGATCAGCGCCTGCTCGTCGTCGAAGAGGAACCCGGCCAGCGCCCGCGCCAGCTCCGTCTTGCCCACGCCAGTGGGCCCGAGGAAGATGAAGGAGCCGACCGGCCGGTTTGGATCGGACAGGCCTGAGCGTGACCGGCGAACCGCGTTGGCTACCGCCTCCACGGCCTCGTCCTGACCCACCACCCGCTGATGCAGGTTCTCCTCGATACGCAGCAGCTTCTGGATCTCTCCTTCCATCAGGCGCGAGACGGGAATCCCCGTCCACTTCGAGACAACGCCCGCTACGTCGTCCTCGTCGACCTCCTCCTTGAGCAGCGCGCCCGAGCGCTGCAGCTCGCTGAGCCGGGTGTCCACCTCTTCCAGCTCTCGCTCCAGCTGCGGCAGCTCGCCCCACTTCAGCCGGGCTGCCGTCTCCAGGTCGTTGACGCGCTCGGCTCTTTCGAGCTCGTGCCTCACCTCGTCCATGCGCTTCTTCAGCCCTGCGGCATGCTCGATCACGGCCTTCTCGCCTTCCCAGCGGGCCTGCAGCGCATCACCCTGTTCAGAGAGCTCGGCAAGCGTCTTGTCAAGGTTCTTCAGCCGGTCCTTGGAAGCAGGATCCGACTCCTTCTTCAACGCCTCCCGCTCGATCTCGAGCTGGCGTTTCTGCCGGCTCACCTCGTCCAGCTCGACCGGCACGGAATCTATCTCCATGCGCAGCAGGGCAGCCGCTTCGTCAACCAGGTCGATCGCCTTGTCGGGCAGAAACCGATCGCTGATGTAGCGGTTGGAGAGGATTGCCGCGGCCACCAGGGACGCGTCCTTGATTCGCACCTGGTGGTGCACCTCGTACCTCTCGCGGAGGCCACGGAGGATCGAGATGGTGTCCTGCACCGAGGGCTCGCCGACCAGCACCGGCTGGAAGCGGCGCTCCAGCGCCGCGTCCTTCTCGATGTGCTTGCGGTACTCGTCCAGGGTGGTCGCGCCGATGGCACGAAGCTCACCTCGGGCCAGCGCGGGCTTGAGCAGGTTGGCCGCGTCGATGGCTCCCTCCGCGGCGCCGGCGCCGACCAGCGTGTGCAGCTCGTCGATGAAGAGAATCGTCTGACCGTCGCTGGAGGTGATCTCTTTGAGAACGGCCTTCAGCCGGTCTTCGAACTCCCCACGGAACTTGGTTCCGGCAACCAGCGCGCCCAGGTCCAGCGCGACCACCTTCCTTCCTTTGAGGCTCTCTGGGACGTCCTCCGCGGCTATGCGCTGGGCCAGGCCCTCCGCGATCGCCGTCTTGCCCACACCGGGGTCGCCGATGAGGACCGGGTTGTTCTTGGTCCGCCGGCTCAGGACCTGGATGACGCGGCGGATCTCCTCGTCCCGGCCGATCACCGGGTCGAGCTTGCCGGAGGTGGCCATCGCCGTCAGTTCGCGCCCGTAGCGCTCCAGGGCCTGGTATTTGGACTCGGGGTTCTGATCGGTCACGCGCTGGTTGCCACGCACGCTTCGAAGCGCGCCCAGCAGGCCGTCGTGAGTCAGGCCGGCGCTCTTCAGGGCGGGCCGCACGACGAACGCCAGGAGCAGGTGCTCGGTGGAGATGTACTCGTCCTTCAGATCGCGAGCTTCGCGCTCGGCCTGCTCCAGGACCTGGTTGAGTGAGTTAGAGATGAAGGCCTGGCCGCCGCCCTGCACCCGGGGCAGCCTCTCCACCTCGGAGACGAGGCCGGCTTCCAGTCCGGGCAGCGAGACTCCGGATGCTTCCAGCAGCGCCCGGGAGATGCCCTCGCGCTCACGGACCAGGGCCAGCAGCAGATGTTCCGGCTCGACCGCCTGCTGACCGGCTTCCTCGGCCGCCTGGACCGCAGTTTGTAGTGCTTCCTGTGCTTTTTGAGTGAACTTGTCAAGACGCATATCTGCCGTCTTGCATTCCCGTACACCGTAGATTCCACACATGCCCGAACTACCGGAGCTGGAGGCGCTGAGGCTCCAGCTCGGCCCCCGTCTCGAGGGGCGCCTGGTCACCGCGGTCGAGGTGAATCCCAAGAAGGGTCATCTCCTGCGCTACCCGGTCGAGTCTTTCGCCCACGAGGTTCCCTACCGCCGGCTGCTGGTCATGTGGCGGCGCGGCAAGCACCTGGTCTTTGACTTCGAGCTCGCTCGCGGGGGCGAGCTCCGTCATCTGGTGATCAACCCGATGCTCGGCGGCCGATTCCAGCTGGCGGACGCCGAGAGCCCGCCGCCCGGCACGCACGTGTTCTCACTGCGGCTGGAGGGCGGCGAGGAGCTCCGCTACCTCGATTTCCGCGACATGGGGCGGATCTACTGGACGGGCGACCCGGCTCGGGAGGTGCCCGCCTGGACCGAGATGGGGCCCGAGGCTGACGCCCTGGCGGAGGAGGGGTTGGAGTCCTTCCGACGACGGCTGAGGCGCTACCGCGATGAGCTCAAGGACCTACTCCGGAACCAGGCCTTCTGCGCGGGCGTTGGCAACGCCTACTCCGACGAGATCCTCTTCGAGGCCAGGCTGCTGCCGCTTCGACGGCGGGCGTCGCTCAAGCCCGACGAGGAGGTGGCGCTTTTCGAAGCCATCCCCATAGTGCTGCAGGGAGCGGTCGAAGCCATCCTGGCCAACCCCGATTACCAGGAGTCGAAGCAGGATCGCAGTTTCATGAAGGTCCACGCCAAGGGCGGGAAGCAATGCCCCCGCTGCGGCCACCGGATCAGCCAGCTGGGCTCCAATCGCGAGCCCCTCAACTTCTGCCGCGGCTGCCAGAAGTAGATCCCCCCGTGGCGACCCGCCTCCCAAACCTCTCCGCCACGCGACCCGAGCTTGACAGCCGACGTCGTCAGGGGTACTAACGCGAGCGACGCAGTCGGTGACGACGGAGGTGGGACCTTTGAGCCAGGAGCACAGGATCGAGCGGGGGAAGGTGCACTACAAGTGGGACAACTCGCTGCCACCAGCGGTCGAGATCGACCCTGGCGATATCGTCCACTTCGAAACAGAGGAGGTCACCGACGGCCAGGTGGCGCCGGGCTCCGACGCTTCCGCCCTGTCACAGATCGACTTCAACCGCCTCTATCCGCTGGCCGGCCCGGTCTACGTCCGCGGCGCCGAGCCGGGTGACGCGCTGGAGGTCGAGATGCTGGCGCTGAATCCCCTGGAATGGGGCTGGACCGGCATCCTGCCCGGGCTGGGCCTCCTCTCGGAGGACTTCACCCAGCCTTACATCCGTCATTTCGACCTGACCAACGGCGAGTATGCAGAGCTCCGCGAGGACATCCGCATACCGCTGCAGCCCTTCTGCGGAACCATGGGCGTGGCCATCGACGAGCCGGGCCAGTTCGACGTCCTTCCACCGACCAAGGGCGGCGGCAACATCGACACGCGCCATCTGAACGTCGGGACAAAGCTCTATCTGCCGGTCTTGGTGCCGGGCGCACTCTTCTCGGCGGGTGACTGCCACGCCGCCCAGGGCGACGGCGAGGTTTGCGTCACGGGTATCGAGTGCCCGATGGCATTCAGCCTGCGCTTCGACGTGAAGAAGGACCGCGACCTGGCGCCCTGGCGCTACCAGTTCCAGACTCCGCCCGGCTCGCTGCAGCCCCGTTCCGACGAGCGAGGATACTTCGCCACCACTGCGCTGGGACCCGACCTGATGGAGAACGCCAAGAACGCGGTGCGCGACATGATCGGCTGGTTGGGCCGTGAGCATGATCTGAGTCCGGAGGACGCCTACGTGCTCTGCAGCCTCGCCGCCGACCTCAAGATCAGCCAGATCGTGGACCGTCCCAACTGGGGAGTGTCTGCCTACCTCGCGCTCAGCGTCTTCACTTCCTGAGCGGCCCCTAACATCGGAGACGGTGTTCCTCTCTTCGACGGTCGGCCCCGAGGTCGTCGGATGGCCCTTCGACGTGTCCGTCTACTTCGGCCTGGTCGGGCTCTTTCTCGCCCATGCCTGGCTGGCCCGAGGCCGCGACCTGTCCCGAATCAGGTCGCTCTACTTCGGTCTGGGCCTGTTCTGCATCTGGCTGGCGCTGGAGACGCCCCTCGACACCCTCAGCGACTACTACCTGGACAGCGTGCATATGGTCCAGCACGTGCTCCTCGGCGTCTTCGCACCGCCGCTGCTGCTCCTGGGCTTGAACGACAGCATGGCCGCACGCCTGGCCGTCGTGCCAGGCGTGCGGCGGATCACGGAGCCGGTCCCGGCGCAGCTCATCGCGGCCGCCGTGATGATCGGCTGGCACATACCTGCCCTTTACGACGCGACCCTCTACTCAGTTCCTCTGCACGTTCTGGAGCACCTCACCTTCGTGGCGAGCGGTGTCCTCTTCTGGTGGCCGGTGATCTCGGCGACCAGCCGGCAGGCGCACCTCCGGCTGTCGGATCCGGCGAAGCTGCTCTACCTGTTCATCGGCACCTTTCCCCAGGACGGCGTGGCGCTGGCGCTGCAGTTCTCGCGGACGCCTTTCTACGAGTTCTACACGCACGCGCCGCGCGTCCTGCCGAACCTGGACCCAGTGACCGACCAGACTATCGCCGGCGTGGTGCTGCAGCTCTTCGGCAAGACCAGCTACCTGGTCGCCGGCCTCGTCATCTTCTTCCGCTGGTTCTCGGAGGAGACGAAGCCGGAACTCGATCCCCTGGCGCAACCGGAGCGCCCTGCCGGTCAGGCTGGGCGCTAGCCTTCGTTGGGACGGGGCGGTTTGGGAGCGTATCCCCGCTTGTAGACCATCACCGTCCGGCGATAGGTGATGACCACCTTGCCGTCCTGGTTGAACCCTGTGGTCCTGACCGAGACGAGCCCTACGTTGGGCCGCGAGCCAGACTCCCGCTTGTCCAGGACCTCCGAGCGCGAGTAGATCGTGTCGCCCTCGAAGACGGGGCTGGGAAGACGCACCTCGTCCCAGCCCAAGTTCGCCATGACGTTCTGGGAGACGTCGCTGACGCTCTGCCCGGTCACCAGGGCGAGCGTGAGGGCGGAGTTGACGAGCGGCCGCCCGAACTCGGTCTGCGCTGCATAGTGGTGGTCGAAATGCACCGGCGCGGTGTTCTGGGTGAGGAGGGTGAACCAGATGTTGTCGGTGGTCGTGATCGTCCGGCCCAGGGCGTGCTCGTAGACATCGCCCACCTGAAAGTCCTCATAGAAGCGGCCACGCCAACCCTCGGTGCCCAAGTGCGCGACCAAGGGTAGCGTTTGAGCACTCCCGGGCCGCCGCTGTGGTAGACATCAGCGGTGGTCGAGCTCGCGGAAACGGTTGAGGCGCTGAAGCGGAGGGCGGCGGCCGGTGGCCAGGTGGAGGCGAACCAGCTGGCCTGGGCGGTGGCCAGAACTGAAGCGGCCCGCGCCTGCCGCGAATGGGCGCGATCCTCGGACCTGGAGCTGCCCCGGCTGATCGCCGAGGCGGCGGAGGAGGAGGCGCTGCGCTTCGCGCGGGGACTCTCCCTGGAGCTGGCCGAGCTGGACTGGAGGCGCCTGCTCCAGACCCACGCCGGCTTCCGTCCCACCGAGGACCTGGGAGCCACCGACGAGCACCGGCTCTTCAGGTCGACTCTGCGCAGCTTCGCGGAAAAGGAGATCAAGCCCAGGGCCCAGGACATTCACCGCGCCGACCAGGACGTCCCCGAGGAGGTCATTCGGGGTGTGGCCGAGCTTGGCCTCTTCGGACTGTCTGTCCCCGAGGAGTATGGCGGCCTCCAGGGCGAGATCTCCGATTCGCGCACCATGCTGATCGCGACCGAGGAGCTGTCGCGCGCATCGCTGGCGGTGGGCGGCAGCCTCATGACGAGGCCCGAGATCCTGGTCCGAGCCCTGCTCCGCGGAGGCACCGAGGAGCAGAGGCGGCGCTGGCTTCCAGCCATCGCCAGCGGTGAGAAGCTGGTCGCCGTCGGAGTGACCGAGCCGGACTACGGCTCCGACGTGGCCCAGCTCAAGTGCCGCGCCACACGTCGCCCGAATGGCAGCTGGGAGATCACCGGCACCAAGCTCTGGTGCACCTTCGCGGGAAGATGCGAGCTTCTGATGATCCTCTGCAGGACGGCTGACGAGGGCCACCGCGGCCTCTCGGTCTTTGTGGTCGAGAAGCCGGCCTTCCCCGGCCACGATTTCGAGCACGGCCAGCCAGATGGAGGCTCGCTTCGGGGGCGCGCCATCCCCACGCTTGGCTACCGCGGCATGCACACCTACGAGCTGGCTTTCGACCGATACCTGGTGCCGCCCGAGGCACTCCTGGGCGGTGAGGAATGGCTGAATCGAGGCTTCTACCTTCAGATGGAGGGCTTCGCCGTCGGCCGCATCCAGACCGCGGGACGGGCCGTGGGCCTGATGCAGGCGGCCCTGGAGGATGCTCTCCAGTACTCGGGGGAGCGCCGTGCCTTTCGCCATACGATCGCCGAGTTCGAGCTGCCACGGGCGATGCTCGGGGCCGCCATCGTGCGCGTGAACGCCGCGCGCCAGCTCAGCTACAGGGCGGCCGAGCTGCTGGACGGCGGCGGCGGGCAGATGGAGAGCTCGCTGGCCAAGCTCTATGCCTCGCGTATGGCGGAGCTCGTCACCCGTGACGCAGTCCAGCTTCATGGGGCCATGGGTTACGGCGAAGAGACCCCGGTCTCCCGCTATTTCGTCGACGCCCGCGTCCTCTCGATCTTCGAGGGAGCGGAGGAGGTGCTGGCCTTGAGGGTCATAGCGCGGAGCCTGCTCGCCGGCGGCACCTAGTCTCCTGCCGGACGGTGCTCCGGGCGCGTTGACAAGCGAACGAATGTTCGGTAGTGTCCGTCCATGGAACCGCACAGCTTTTCACTGGTTCCAGGTCACTTTCACCAAGCCTGGGATGACGCATTCACCGCGCTGGCCGAGGTGCGGCCGGCGTCCATGCCGGACCGCTGGTGGGTGAGGATCAACGGCACTCTGGCCGCGGGCAAGCCGGTCATGGGCGAGGAGGTGCCGGTGGTGCTGGAGTCCGCCGGCTTTCGCAGCAAGTCCTGGCGGTCTTGGCCGATACGGTAGACGCTCGTCTCGCCTCCGAGTCGAATGGAGCCGCGAGCGTTGGGTCGAGGAGGTGCTGCTGGCTCGGATGCGGCCGACCTTTCACTCACCAGGTTGAGTGGCTGATCGGCGAAGTCCGGGTGGCCGGCCTCTACTGCCAGGAGCACTCGGACATGATCGGTGACGCCGGTCGAGGTGCCGAGGTCAGGGTCGCCAGCCTGCCGCCACCCCGCTCGCCGAGCGAGTAGGTGAAGGGGTCCTTGTTTGAGGGTGATTACCCCTCGCCAACCGGCGCCTGCTTCCGGCGACGTTGCCAACGCCCTCCCCACGGCTGATCACCTTCTTCCTTCCTGCACCGACCTCCTCTCTACCTACACCAGGACTATCACCATACGTGTATACTTAGAGTCCGAATTACCAAAAGGTCAAGGTGTCAGGTGCCCATCCTCATCAATCTCGCGGTGCTGATTCTCTTCCTGGTCGGGCTCGTCATCCTGCCCCGACTCGAGCGCTGAGAAGCCAAGCGATCATCGACTCGTAGCCCAGGTCGGCGCCAGGTTCGGCAGAGTTGGACCGCGGCCGATCTCTCTTGGCGCGGTCCCCCGGTCGGGGGTTGCCTTACGACTCCCAGGAAATGGCTGCCGGACGTGCTCCTACGTCTACTATGAACGTCCGGTCGGTGGTGGGCCAGGCACGGGAGCTCCCGTAGGCGCTGGCGGTACCGCGACGGGGGTTGGCGCGACCTGGAGCTCGAAGGCGCCGACGTCGCAGTTCGGACCCTGAGGCCTCGTCACCCCACGCTGGTCGGTGGGAAAGCAGCTCGCCCCGGTCGCCGGTACGCCGTCGACGGCCGGACTGCCAGGCGGGAGAGCGAGGGTCTGGGTGGGGCCGCCGTTGTTCGCCAGCGGCCCCAGATTGGGATCGGAGTTCAGGCCGGGGCAGGTCGTGTCGGGCCAGCTGATGTTGTGCCCCCCATCCGTTATCGGTCCGACCGCCGAGCAGTTGCTGGGGGTTCCGTCGGCCACTATGGAGTTCTGGAGCGTGAACGTTCCCGTGCTGGAGATCGAACCATCACTGGTCGAGCCGGGGTTGTCCGACAGCGTGCTGCTGGTGACAATGGCCGTGCCGAAGTTCTTGATTGCGTTTCCAAAGGAGGCGGCCGTATTAGCCGTAAACGTGCTGTTGACCACCGACAGTGAGCCCGGCGGCCCGACCATGATGGCGCCTCCCAGGTCTCCGGAGTTTCCCGTAAACGTGGAACGCTCAACTGCGGTGGTCCCCAGACTGAGGATTCCGCCGCCACCGGCAGTACCGCCCGAGTCATTGTTCGAGAAGGTGTCCGCGGTGACCTTGAGGGTGGTTCCAGCCTGACCATAGATGGCACCCCCGCCGGCCGTCGCCACGTTGCCAGAGAACTTGACCTCGGTGGTCGTCAAATGGGCGCCGGTCTTCAGGAGGATCGCACCGCCCTGGTTGGCCACGTTACCGTTGCTCAGCGTCACCCGGTTCAAGGTCACGTTTGCCGCGGCACCCAGGTCGAAGAACCGGAACTGGAACACGCCGGCATTCGCGATGGTCGAACCGTTGCCCTCTATCGTGAGCACCTTGTTGATCAGGGGAAGACCGTTTGGACCGAATGAGCCGTCAGAGTTGTCGACAGTCGTCAGGGTGTAGGTGCAGCCTGCAGCCAGACTGACGGTGTCGCCGGGGGATGAGCTTGTGATGGCAGCCTTGAGGCCGGGGATGTCGCCGCACGCCACGTTTATCGTCGCGGCCAGCGCGGACCGCGGCGTCAGCGCCAACGCCAGGCTCAGCACACCTACAAACATCAGCGACGCCCACCGCGCCGTCGAACGAGCGCCAAGGCGCGACCATACCTTTGTACCCATGCTTACCCCCGTTTTTGCCACGCGCGCCAGCCAGGCCGGCTGGGCTGGTGCGAATGTACGCGAATCGGTCGCCGACCACATGAGGTGAATGCCTCAAGCGAGATCCATTCGGTGACATCGCTGCAAACGGGTGCAGACAACCGGGCTCGGGCCCCCGGCTGAATAAACGCGTTCGGCGAACACTCCAGGCTTGCATCGTGGACTCCGGGCGCTAGGCTTATTCGGGGATTGCGCCACTAAAGGGCTTCGGCCTGGCCGCCCCGCGACGAAAGGAGGGAGAAATAGATGGCCTGGTGGAAAGGCATCGCCGTCGGTGCGCTGTCTGGTCTGCTGATCGGAATGGCAACCGCCGCGATACACGTGTCGGTCCTATGGGAGGACTGCGAACGTCACGTCGATTCGGCCCTCGGCTTCGGGAAGGCGTGATGGGTTTGCTGATCAAGATCGGCGCCGGAGCACTGCTTCTCTTCGGATCTGCGGTGCTGGCGGCCCTGCTCGAGCGATCCGAGCAGCACCCCGGTAATCCTCGCCAAGGCAGCCCCTAGCCGAGCGGTCCCCTCATCCGGGGGACCCACAGCCGGTCGCTGGCCAGCAGCCAGGGATTGGAGGAGGATGGGGTTGATGGGTGTCACCGAGATCGGAAGAGACCAGGTCGAGGTGGCAGTCGACGCCCGCGTCGAACTGGGCGAGGGACCGCTCTGGGACCAAAATGAGGGCGTGCTGTGGTGGGTCGACATCAACGCCGGCCACGTCCATCGGTTCGACCCAGGGACCGGCCAAGACCGGTTCTTCGAGGTCGACCAGACGGTTGGAGCGATCGCGCTCCGCGCGGCGGGGTCTGAGCTGGTTCTGGCGGGGAGGCACGGCTTCATCTCCTTTGACCCCGCCCTGGGCCTCTGTCGCCCAATCGCCCCCACCGACGAGGGTCAGGGCCGGCTCAACGATGGCTACTGCGACCCCAGGGGCCGCTTCTGGGCCGGCACCATGGGCGACGACGACCCGACCCCCACCGGAACGGCCAAGCTCTACCGGCTGGACGCGGACGGCTCGGTCACCCCGATGCTCAGCGGCGTACGGGTCTCCAACGGCATCGACTGGAGCCCCGACGAGCGCATCATGTACTTCGCGGATACTCCGACCGGGCGGATCGACGCCTTCGATTACGACGTCGAGACAGGTGCGATCCGAAACCGGCGGACGCTGATCGCCATCCCCCACGACGAGGGCGGCCCGGACGGGCTAGTGCTGGACGCCGAAGGCCACCTCTGGGTGGCGCTGTGGGCAGGCTGGCAGATCCGGCGCTACAGCCCCGAGGGTGAGCTGGAAATCAAGGTTCACCTCCCCGTCTCCCTGGTTACGAAAGGGGCCTTCGGGGGTCCAGCCCTGGACGATCTGTACATCACGAGCGCACGTGTCGATCTGAGCAAGGAGCAGCTTGGCGAGCAGCCGCACGCGGGCAGCCTGTTCCGCGTGCGCACCGGGGTTCGGGGCCGGGCGCCCTTCCGCTTCGCCGGCTGAGTTGCGCCGCCGGGGCCAATTCGCCCCTACTGGTTTGCTGGGCGGCCAGCCGAAACCCGGATGATTCGTGGGGTGAGCCGGGCCCCTGATGGGCGCCCGGCTCAAAGGGATCAGTCGTTGTGGCCGCTCTGGCAGAGCCCAGCCGGCTGGGAGGTCTGGCAACGGTTGTCCTCAAACCGGTTGCGGCTACCACTGCCGTCATACAGGAGGTCAACGGGCGTGTTGTTGAGGGTGGTGTTGTCGATGACGGCGTTGTTGACTGGGTCGGCGCCGCCAGAGTCCTTGGTTGAGATCACCGCGATGCCGCCGGAACCGAGAGGGCTGGGGCCGGTCGGCTTGTTCCTCAACACCCTGTTCTCCTCGACGCGCACGTCGTGCGTGCCGGCCAGGACGATGCCTAGCCCGGAAGTCTCCGGCCCTTCGCCCTTGGGGCAGACCTTGTTGTTCTCGGTCACCTGGTTGTCACGCACGCGGTAGTTGCCGGCGGCTATCGCACCCATACCTGTGTTGAGCGCCAAAACACCGATGCAGTTGCCGGTGGCGTGATTCTCCTCGACCGTCACGCCCGTCGAATCCCGCACGAACAAGCCGATGCCGCTGCCGGTCGTCAGGTTATCGGCCACCGTGGTGTCCGCGTTTGGAGAGTCGCCGACATAGATGGCTGCCTCGTCGCTGTCGCGCGCGACGTTGTGCGCGATCCGTGAACGCTTGGAGGCGAAGCGGGCGATGCCGTAGATACTGTTGCGCAGGGCGGTCACGTGAGTGACCGAGAGCTTGTCGGTCCCGAATCCGAATACGCCGTTTCCCCCCTGGAAGTCCTGGATTGTGAGGTTCACGATGCTATCGCCCGTGACCATCTTGCGGACATTCATCTGATCGTCCATATCTCCGAGCACACAGACACCGTTTAGCCCGAACTTCTGCGCGCAGAGGTTGTTGGGTGGGTTGGCCGGCGGTTCCAGCACGGTCTTGCCGTGATCGGCGTCAGAACCCCGCAGCGTGATGCGGTCCTTGGTGATGAGCAGGTTCTCCTTATAGACACCAGCTCGAACGACTATGGTCCTCCCGGCGGCTGCGGAATCGATCGCCTTCTGGATTGAGTCGCCAGGGCGAACAACGATTGCGTGACCATCGGAGCCCTCTGCATAAGCAGCCCCGGCCGGCAGCGCCAGGGTGGCAAAGATGGCGACGGAACCCCAGAGCGCGCACCGTGGCAGGATCGAAAGCATGGACAACACTCCTGGTTGAGAGGCTCGAATAATCTTCAGCTCAGAGATAGTAGCCGGCTAATGGAGCGCCAGGACGGGCTCCGGAGTCAATACTTAACCTACGATCCCTATTCATCAGCCCGCCTCTGTCGACCTGACGGCTCTCGCACCGGAGACATCCCCTGCGGATCGGCTGAGCTCCATTGGCGTCGATCGCCGTGGCGTCTGAGCAGCCCCTCGGATACCGGCGGGGGACGCTGGACGACGTGGTCCCTTGCCACGAGCTGATGTGGCTTTCGGTCACTGACCTGGGAAGGCGGCAAGGCACGCCCCTAGAGGGAAGCGCCACGGACTGGTGGCCTTCTAGCGAACCACTCCATCGGCAGCTGGCCCAGATTGCGGCTGAGTGGTGGGTCGCCGAGGAAACGGACTCGAGCCGGCTCGTCGGCTTCGCTCGCTCCATCGAGCGCGACGGCCTCTTGGAGCTCACCGAGTGCTTCGTCCGGCCGGACCAGCAGTCGCGGGGTGCCGGGAAGGCGTTACTAGAGCGAGCGTTCCCGGCCGGGCGGGGCACGGTCCGGTCAATCGTCGCGACGTCGGACGTGCGGGCACAGGCGCGGTACTACGCAGCCGGCACCGTCGCGCGCTTCCCGCTTTTCACGCTCGCGGGCGTCCCCGGCGCTATGGAACACATCCGCCCAGCCATGGCCGAGCCCATCGATGGCGAGCACGCGATCGAAGCCCAGCGTGCGATCGAGCGGACCGTGCTTGGCCATCGACGATCGGACGACGAGATCCGCTGGCTGCTGGATCGTCGGCAAGGACATCTTTATCGGCGCGCCGATCGAGTGATCGGTTTCTCCTTCCTCGGGCGCGCCGGTGCCGGACCGATGGCCGCGCTCGAGCCGTCTGACCTGCCCGCCGTCTTGCTACACGTCGAGGCCCTGGCCCGCACGATGGGGCTCGAGTGCCTGGAGCTCCAGGTGCCAGCGCCGAACGCCATCGCGATTCGACACCTGATGGGCCGTGGTTACCGATTCGACTCATGGATCAACTTCCTAATGTCAGACCGGCCGTTCGGACAGTTCGACCGCTTCATCCCCTTTGGCCCCCCACTGTTCCTGTGACGGCAACCGAAGGCGCGGCGATCACTACCCACACAACGGGAGTCAGGAAGCGAATTCGACTCTCCTCGCCCTGACTACCGACCAATCAGGCCAAGGCGGCATCGACGACGGCCTGTGCGGCGCCCAAGACCGGAAGCAGGTCATCAGGCAGTGCATGGCGTCGCTGCAAATACGAGGCATCGTTGACGGCAACCCAGACCTGTTCCATCTCGTCTTGCCAGATCAGGATCTTGAGCGGCAGATCTATCGCCGCTTCAGGTGACACCTCCATGACCCTGGAGCCGGCCGCCGGGCTCCCGAAGATGAGCAGGGTGGTTGGCCGTAGCCGTAAACGGGCACGCTCCGCCTCTAGCCGTTGATCGATGCTGGCAAAAAGCGTCAGCTGGCGTCGTTCGATCTCCGAACGCAGCCTGGCGGCAGTCTCGGCATACCCGTGCCGGCTGGCGGACCGCGTAATTCCACTGGCTTCGCTCATGCGACTCATGAGGCCATTATCAGGAGCTGTCAACCGCTAGGGTGGTTGGTCGAACCCGCAATAGCTCGACGGGATCAGGAGCTCGACGGGCACGGCCGGATCTGTCTCTGGGGCAGCTCCGACCGTGCTATCGCGCGGTTGACGACCCGACGATCATCGAGGTTCGCTCACCTCACCTCGTCGAGTCAACCTGTAAAGTGCAGTAGGGACTCCTTGTTATCGCTGTAGTCGGCTGACGATTTCTTCCATGGCCGGGCTTTTGTCAGTGTGGTGGTGAACTATCTTCCAGACGCCGTCTTCACGGCGGTAGATATTAGTAACGCGTTGCCCAAAGGCAACGACCTCTCCGGCAATCGTGGCGTCACCGACTTCATTGCCAACCTCATACGCGAGGTCACCGCCAACCTGGATCAATGGATCCTTTATGGCGACCTGGCCTCCAGAAGCTAGTGATGCAACCTGCTGCCATGGACCCTCTACTTGTTCCCAGCCAACTTCGCGTTCGCCAATGGGGTGCATCGTCGTGACGTCCGACGTATGTGGCCAGACGTCCATCATTGGCCCCGCATCCCCCTGTAGCATGCGGTTTAACGCTGTGTAGAAGCGGTCCGATGCCTGGTGAACCTCTTCAGCCTCTACCTCGGATTGGGTCCTAAGCTGAGCCATAAGTATTCCTCCTCGGCGCCTCGCACCCGGCTGACGTCCAAACTGCGAAGCTCGGTAGCTCAGACTGGACATCACCTTAGGTGACGGGCTTCCTTCTTCCTTGAGTCGCGCGGACCCGGCGGTGGCTAAAAGGTAGAAGTGAGGAAAGCCACAGGGCTCTACCAACTCTTCAAGAGACCGGCAGACAATGACAGCATACACCTTTTCTGAGAAACTGAGATATTAATGAGCTGAACGACGACCGCCTGCTTGAGCAATCCGGGTCTGCGCGATGCTATCAAGGAGACCACGGGGCGCATCTGGTTCCATCGTCACGCTGGCGTAACGCATTTGTCACGCGGGGCTGCTTGGAGTGTTGGACTCTTGTTTATCGGCACTGCCACCGATTTCTGGCGCCTGACGCGACGCTCTATGCCGGTCACCACATCTCGGAGCCGATACATTGTCTGGCATCGAGATCACTCAGGATGACGGGAGCTCGCTCCACCCAACTATCACTCCTCCTAGGACGGCAGACGGGTCGCCGGCGCGGACCGTAGTACTCGTGGAAGGGATCAGTGACCAGCTCGCGCTCCAAGCGCTCGCAGACGCAGTTGGAGTCTCGACGCCAAAGGTGTTTCCATCGTTCCAATTGGTGGCGCAACAAACATCGGGAGATTTCTGGATTTGTTCGGCCCTCGGGGCCTCAACCTCGCACTCGCGGGACTCTGCGATGCCGGAGAGGAGGATATCTCTCGGCGCGGACTTGAACGAGCCGGCCTGGGCTCCAGCCTGACCCGCGCTGAAAAAGCTGTGGTCGCGTGGCGACGACGTCACCCTTGCCAACCCCCTTGACCCGCCTGTGCTGGGATGGCATCGCGTCAAGGAGTAGTATCTGGAACGGGCTTCGTCCGTCCGCGACAGCGAGCCCGTCAGCTACGAAAGCATCTCCGAGTATTCGACGCCGGATCTCGGGTACAACGTCGAGCTTGAGCGGACTCGGGCAAAGTTCGGCGGTGCGGACAAGATGACGCCAGTTTCGCTGCGGGTGACGACCATTTTTCGACGTGAACACGGTGAGTGGAGGATCGTCCACCGTCACGCCGATCCAATAACGGCTCCGAGGTCAGCTGAGTCCCTCAGCGGAGCAGTCCCAAGACGGCTGAATTGGAAGCGGGAGACGGGGATCGAACCCGCGACTTCAACCTTGGCAAGCCGGTCCCGTGCCGCGGACCCCGGCGCCCGCTCGGATCCCTCGGCACTGAGCCCCCTTCCAGAAGCGGAAAGACGGACAGGCCAGGATGATGCGAGCGTAGCTGCCCTTGGCAGAGGAGCGACGGGCCACTGTCCTCAACAACGCGGAAGTTGCGTGACTCGGGTTGTGGTTCAACGCGCGCGCGCCACTGCTGGATCGGCGTCACCGTCGCCAGCCGTACGAGCAGCAGGCTGAGCAAGATCAGTGCGACGACGAGCGCCTCGGTCAGGTGCCGACGTAGGCCGCGAGGTGCTCGCCGGTGAGGGTGGAGCGGGCGGCGACGAGGTCGGCGGGTGTGCCCTCGAAGACGATTCGGCCGCCGTCGTGGCCGGGGCCGGGGCCGAGGTCGATAATCCAGTCGGCGTGTGCCATGACCGCCTGGTGGTGCTCGATGACGATGACCGACTTGCCGGAGTCGACGAGCCGGTCGAGCAGGCCGAGCAGCTGCTCGACGTCGGCGAGGTGGAGGCCGGTGGTCGGCTCGTCGAGGACGTAGACGCTGCCCTTCTCGGCCATGTGGGTGGCCAGCTTGAGCCGCTGCCGCTCGCCGCCGGACAGCGTGGTGAGCGGCTGGCCGAGGCTGAGATAGCCGAGCCCGACGTCGGCGAGCCGGTCGAGGATGGCGTGCGCGGCCGGCGTGCGCGCCTCGCCGGCGCCGAAGAACTCCTCGGCCTCGGTCACCGACATCGCGAGCACCTCGCTGATGTCGCGGCCGCCGAGGTGGTGGTCCAGCACCGATGCCTGGAACCGCTTCCCCTCGCACTCCTCGCAGGTGGTGGCGACGCCGGCCATCATCGCCAGGTCGGTGTAGATGACGCCGGCGCCGTTGCAG
>CATPBP010000196.1 GCA_955652675.1 Candidatus Dormiibacterota bacterium | reverse complement strand
TTGTTCAGCAAGACAACGTGGCGGCCTCTGGCCTTCCCCACGGCAAGGTTGTTCGCCCTTGAGAACCCTGTATTGCGCCCAAGCACGAGGATTCTCACCCACCCGTAAGCCTTTCGGACGTGGTCTATCGAACCGTCGTGAGAACCATTGTCCACGAGCAGGACCTCGCAGCCACCCGGCACCTGCTGAGCCGCGACAGCCTCCAGGCACGAATCCAGAAAGCGCATGCCGTTGTGGTTGAGAATGATCACCGAGGCCGCGGGCTGATCCTCCTCACCTCCCTTCGACAACCGGTCAGCCAAGCCAGCTCTCCGCCTGACGCGTGCCCGTCGCGCCGCTTACCCCTTCGCGAACCATGCCCTGCCCGTCCGGATCCGCCACAACCCTGCAACTGTATAGCTTGTCGTGTGGTCGGCGGTCCTCAAGCGCGGCCGGCGTGGAGGGAGTTCGACTGCGCGACGCGCATCCTGATCCTTATAGCATGTCTACCGTGGCCGGCGGTCTCTAGACACAGATGGCAAGGGTACTGATCGTCTGCAACGATCGCGTCGCCCGTACGATGGCTGGTCCGGCCATCCGGTGCTGGGAGATGGCCAAACTCCTCACCGCCAAAGGCCACGATGTGCACCTGTCCGTGCCCAGGCACAGCGAACCTGAGCCGGCAGCGTTTCACGTGCTGATCGGAACCGAAAAAGCACTTGCAGAGGAGGAGCGCTGGGCCGACGTTCTCATCGTCCAGGGTTTCGTGCTGGCAAAGAACCCGGTGCTCGCCAGAACGCGTAAGCACCTGGTCGTCGATCTCTATGATCCCTTCCCAATAGAGACGCTGGAAACGCACGTCAATCGGTCGATGGTATTCCAGATCTCCAACTACTGGCCAACGCTGGCCACGCTGATGGTCCAGCTCCAGGTGGGCGATTTCTTTCTGTGCGCCAGTGAACGGCAACGCGACTTCTGGATGGGATCGCTGCTGGCAGCGAACAGGCTGAACCCCAAAACACTGGCTCAGGACCGGCTCATGCGAAAGCTGATCGACATCGCGCCGTTCGGAATCCTTTCCGAGCCTCCCAGGCACAGCGCAGAGCCGGCGGCGCGGGGTGTGCTGGAAGGAATCGATGCCGACTCGAAGCTTGCGATCTGGGCAGGTGGCGTCTACAACTGGTTCGATCCGCTGTCCCTCGTGGCAGCGTGGCCGGCCGTGATGAGAGAGGTCCCCACCGCGCGTCTGCTCTTCCTCGGTATGCGCCACCCCAATCCGGCGGTACCCGAGATGGAGGTGGCAGCGAAAACTGTCCAGCTGGCGGAAGAGCTTGGCCTCCGCGACAAGGGCATCGTCTTCAACACCGAGTGGGTCCCCTACGATCGCAGGCAGGACTTCCTTCTGGAGGCCGACCTGGGAGTCAGCATGCATTTCCAGAACCTGGAGACCCGGCTCAGCTTCAGGACCAGGTTCCTGGACTACATCTGGGCCGGGCTGCCGAGCGTGGCGACCGAGGGTGACGTCTTCGCCGAATGGATCGCCGCGAACGGAACGGGCTTGGTAGTTCCCTACCGAGACGAGCAGGCCATCGCTGGCGCTGTGATCGAGCTGCTCGGCGACGAGTGCAAGCGCCAGGCGTGCGTGGAGCGTGTTCGGGCGTGCCAGCCGCTCTTCACCTGGGAGCGTGCGCTCGAACCCCTCGTGCGCTATTGCGAGGATCCCTGGTCGGGGGCGGATATCGAAGGCCAAAGGGCTGCGAGGAAAAAAACGCCACTCCTCGGCGGTGACCTGCAACCGCCCGACGGCCTGCTCGGTCGGACAGTGTGGTTCTTGCGGCGGGAGGGCCCGCTGGCCCTCCTCAGGCGAACAGTGCGGAAAGTGAGAAGGGAGCTGGCAGCGCTGAAGCGTTGACCCCGGTCGACCTCGGTGCGGCGCGCACTTATGATTACGGTTCGTATCAGGAGCCACAGAGAGCCAGACCCGCTGACCTAAGGAGGACTGATTGCGCTACACGGTGACACCCTGCAGCCTGGAGGGGGTCCTCCTCATAGACACCGAGTACTTCCGTGACGAACGAGGCTTCTTTATCGAGAACTGGCACAGACGCAACTTCGCCGAGCTGGGCTTGGATGTCGACTTTGTACAGGACAATCACTCGGGATCGGCACACGGAGTGCTGCGAGGGCTTCACTACCAGGATATGACGGCGCCGATGGGAAAGCTGGTCCGCTGCACCACCGGCCGTGTCCTCGATGTCGCCGTCGACCTCCGGGTGGGTTCACCGACCTTCGCAGAATGGGTTGCTGAAGAACTGAGTGAGCAGAATATGCGCCAGCTCTGGTGCCCGCCCGGTTTCGGACACGGGTTCCTGACGCTCTCCGACACCGCGCAGGTGCAGTACAAGTGCACGAACTACTACACGCCCTCCGCGGAGGGGTCCATCGCCTGGAACGACCCCGACCTGGCGATTGAGTGGCCGCTCTCGAAACCCCAGCTCTCGGCGAAGGACCAGAGCGCCCCCAGCCTCCGCGAGTACTTGAAGAACCCCGCGTTCCGGTATCCGGTCTGAAGCCGCCCGGATGCTCTCCGCCACCGGCTGACTGGATCCTGGCTGCTTCGTAAGCGGACCCCCGCCCAGCCCTCGCCCACAAGGGGAGGCTGAATTTCAGGGACGCAGGTCGAGCTGAAGGGGGCGGTAGTTCCGCCGGTAGTATTCCCAGTAGTCGCCCGACTTGAGCGGGCGCCACCAGCTCTCGTTCTCCTGGTACCAGCGGACGGTGCGCTCCATGCCTTCGCGGAATTCAGTCCGAGGCGCCCAGCCCATTCTTTCCAGCTTCTCTACGTCGACCGCGTAGCGGTAGTCGTGTCCGGGCCGGTCCGCGACGTATTCGATCAGCTCCTCCGTCTTCCCGAGCAGCTCCAGGATGGTCTTCGCAACTTCATTGCCACTCGTCTCCCGGCCGGTGCCGACGTTGTACACCTCGCCTGCCGGTGCTTCGTGCAGGACCAGGTCGATGGCGCGGCAGTGGTCTTCGACGAACAGGTAGTCGCGAATGGCAGTGCCGTCGTTGTAGAGCGGCAGCTTGAGGCCGTCGATCGCGTTGGTGATGTGTAGCGGAACGATCTTCTCGGGGTACTGGAAGGGGCCGTAGTTGTTCGAGCCCCGGGTCACCAGCAGTGGGAGCCCGTGGCTGACGGCATAGGACCGGGCGAGCATCTCACCCCCCGCCTTGCTCGCCGCGTAGGGACTCCGCGGCGCCATCGGGTCGTTCTCGTTCGAGCGCCCCGAGGAGACGTCTCCGTACACCTCGTCCGTGCTGACGAGAAGAAATACTTCGTGCTCATGACGCCTGACTGCGTCGCAGAGCACGGCCGCACCGTAGACATCCGTGGTTACGAAGGCGAGCGGGTCCATCAACGACCGGTCTACATGGGTCTCCGCGGCAAAGTTGACTATGGCGTCCACTTCGGCAGCGAGCTGGTCGACCAGCGCGACGTCGCAGATGTCGCCCTGGACGAAGCGGTAGCCGGGCTGGCCCTCGAATTCCGCGAGATTGGCCAGGTTGCCGGCGTAGGTCAGCTTGTCCAGAACCCAGGTCTCCGTGCCAGGTCGCTCTTTCCGAAGCAGGCGGACGAAATTGGACCCGATGAATCCGGCCCCTCCGGCGATCAGCAATCGGCGAAACTCCCGGCTCATCTGGAGTCCCTCAGTCCCTATTTACGTTGTGAGAGCGTACGAAGTCGTTGACGGCGTAGTACGCGTCGATCGACTCGCCTGCATCGCCCCAGAAGCCATCGAGCACATCGTAGTGCATGCAACCCAGCTCGACGAAATAGTTGTTGAGGTCGCTGATCTCGAGCTCTCCCCTTCCTGACGGCTTCAGTGTCGGGATCACCTTGAACACGTCGGGGGGATAGAAGTAGATTCCTGTGACCCCGAAGCTGCTGGCCGGGTCCTCGGGCTTCTCGATGATTCTCAGCAGTTTGTTATCGCCGTCGAATTCCGGGACACCGAGATGTCGGAGATGCTCGCGCTCCTCTATCCGAGTCAGCAATATCCGGGCTCCCGCCGGCTGACGCTGGAAATTGGCGACGAACGGCCTGATGGAACGCTCCACGACGTTGTCGGCGAGCATCACCACCACTCGATCACCGTCGACGAATCGTTCCGCCAGGCCCAGCGCCTCGGCGATGCCGCCTGGTCGCTCTTGGTAGGCGTACAAGAGGCGGTCAACGCCATGCTCGTGTCCATTGCCCAGAAGCCGCAGAAATTCCCCAGCGTGGGTCCCACCGGTAACGAGCATCACCTCTGTCACCCCGCCCCTGACCAGGGCCTCGATCGCAAAGCTGATCATCGGCCGGTCATGTATGGGCAACAGGTGCTTGTTTGTGATGCGGGTCAGCGGATACAGGCGGCTGCCAGTACCCCCCGCGAGTACGACACCTTTCAAGCCTCCACATGATAGCGAGCGCGATCGCGGCACGAGCGAGCGCTTCGAGGGAGCCTGGAGTCGTTAGCTCGGCTCCAGTGGCGGGTCGAGCTAGGGTTACGGGGTGCCGGACGACCGAGAAGCCCTGCATCCTGTCACGTCCGCCGACGCAGTGGGGATTCAACGGGAGAGGCATCTCCGGGCGGAGCAAACCGCTCCCGCCGCACAGGACGGGGGCGAATCCAGGCCCGAAGCCGTCTCCCTCGGGTTGAAGCGGGTCGTGCTCGCCGCGGCAGGCGTCTGGCTGGCCACCAGGGTGGCGTACGTCATCTACACCTACGTAGTGCTGGCTTTCGGGAACACCACTGCCCCTCGCGCGCAAGCCTTCCTCGAGACATGGAACCAGTTCGACACCCGCTGGTTCCTGCTCATCTCCCAGGTGGGCTACTCAACCCCGGTCTCCAGCGCCTTTTTTCCTCTGTATCCAACCCTGATCGGGTTGGTGACCGCCACGCTGGGTGACGCGCAAGGTCCGGTCTCGCCGGTATTCGACGGAGTCCGACTCCTGGTCGCCTTCGGGATCGCCAACGCCGCGACCCTCCTGGCCTTCATCGGGCTGGCGCTTCTGGCGGCCCACGAGTATCGCGAGGAGGCCGTGGCCAGGGCGGCGGTCTGGGTGCTGGCCTCCTATCCATTCGCCTTCTTCCTCGCCGCCCCCTACTCGGACGGCCCCTTTCTGGCCGCCGCCGTCTTCGTGCTCTACTTCGCTCGCCGGGGAAGCTGGAAGTGGGCAGCCCTGGCCGCCTTCCTGGCAGGACTGACCCGGCCCACGGCTGTCACCCTGGTTCTCCCGCTGGCCTGGGAGTTCGGCCGGCAACACGGCTGGTGGAGCAGGGCGGTGCTGCGGGATTGGCGCGGTCACCTCAAAGACCTGCCTGGAGGCCTCCTTGTGGTGGCGGCGGCGCCGCTCGCGCTCGCGCTCTACGGCGTCTTCCTCTGGCAGCGCTTCGGAACGCCGCTGGTCTGGTTCAACGTCCAGGGAAGCTACTGGCACCGGGCCGCCATCCCACTCTGGCGGATCGCCGGCGGCCTCGTGCGCCGGATGCTCACCTTCCAGCCGCTGGGAGCCGCCGAAGCCCATCTGCTCTTGAACGTGGTGCCGCTCGCCATCTGCTTGATCGTGGTCGCCGTCTCGATCAGGCGGATCCCCTTCGCCTTCACCCTCTTCGTCCTGGGACTGTGCTACATATCGGTGTCCGCGCCCGTCTTCAGCACCCCTGAGCTGATCGAGTCGACCTCTCGCTTCCTCCTGGCTGCGGCTCCCGTCTTTCTGGTGATCGGACGCTGGACCGCGAGGCGGCCGGCCCTTGGCCACCTGTGGGCGGCGAGCGGCCTGATGGTTCAGGGCGGGATGCTTACTTTCTTCTTCGCCGGTCGCTGGATCGCCTGAAGTCGCAGGCATTCCGGCCCCCGCCTCCGGAGCGATTTCGACCAGCCCGCCCGCCGCCGGCCGGCCCAGATTCGCCGCGAAGGAGCGAGACTATGCGCACCACCCCCGGGTCAACCACAACTTGTTGTGGCAAACTGCCTTCACCGTGCCGCGCAGCGACCCTTGGCCCCGGACGATACTCCACGTAGACCTCGACGCCTTCTACACGTCCGTCCACCAGCGTGACGATCCGGCTCTTCGTGGCAAGCCGGTCGTGGTGGCCGGTCGCTCGCGGCGAGCCGTTGTCATGGGCGCCTCCTACGAGGCCCGCAGCCACGGGGTCCACTCCGCCATGCCGCTCCACGAAGCCAGGGAGCACTGCCCTGAGCTGATCGTGGTGCCTCCGGAATCGAGCCGGTACCGGGAGACCAGCCGGCAGGTGCACGCCATCTTCCGGCGGTTCACCTCCCCAGAGAAGATCGAGGCGGTAGCGCTGGACGAGGCGTACCTCGACGTCACCGTCCGCACCCGGCACGGCACCTCCTCCCCGGAGGACGTGGCACGGAGGATCAAATACACCATCCACACCGAGGTCGGCCTCACGGCAAGCGTCGGCGTGGCCACCAGCAAGCTGGTGGCGAAGATCGCCGGCGCCAGCCGGAAGCCCGACGGCCTCGTCCTGGTTTTGCCGGGCACCGAGGCCGATTTCCTCGCCCCCCTGCCCATCGGCGTCATCCCGGGCCTCGGGCCAAAGTCTGAGGAGAGGCTTCGATTGGTCGGGGTGCGGTCCGTGGGCGACCTGGCCGGGCAGGAGACGCAGCGGCTCATCCAGGTCATGGGGACCGGCGGCGCGGTCCTGCAGCGGCTCGCCCAGGGTCGGGACCGTTCTCCGGTGGACGGGTCGCGGCCCGCCAAGACGATCAGCGCAGAGACCACTTTCGAGTACGACGTGACCGACCGCGCGCTGCTAGAGGACGCGCTGCGTGACCTCGTGGAGAAGCTGACCGAGCGGCTGCGCTCCGACGGTGTCAGGGCACGCACCGTGTACGTCAAGCTCAAGCTCCCGGACTTCCGCCTGGTGAGCCGCCAGGTCAGCCGAACCAGCCCCACCGACGACGGTGAGGCGATCTTCCGGGCCGCCCGCTCAGCCCTCGAGAAGTCCCACGTCGAGTCCCGCGCCGTCCGCCTGATCGGGGTCGGCGTTTCCGGACTGGTACACCCCCAACCCGAGCTCCAGATGACCCTGTTCGACTAGGTTTGGCCCTTTCCGGGGTGGGCCTGGGAAAACCTGTTTCCCCCGCGGCTAGGCTGGGTCTGGTTCTGGTTCTGTCGGCTGCGGGTGGTCTGGGGTGTTGGAGGCGGTTCGGCGGCGGCCGCGCCTCAGCTCGGGGAGGCGGCGCGGGGCGGGCTGACCCCGCCGTCTGGTGGATTCGAGCGCTGAGCGGTCGACGTCCGGGCGAACCAGGATCGCCTGCAGCTCTCCCACCGTCTCCCACCCGAAGCGCTCGCGGGCCCGCCGAACCAGCTCCCGGAAGACGCCAGCCGTGGCCTGGGCATCGCTGAGCGCCGCGTGCGCCGGGCTGGCGTCGACCCCGAGCTCTTCAACGACCCTCGCCAGCCCGGGCGTCTGCCCGGACGGGAGGTCGAGTACGACGCGGGCGAGAGTAGAGGTGTCGAGCACGGGGTGCTCCAGCGGCTTCCGAAGCCCGCGCCCGATCAGGTAGGTGTCGAAGGCATCGTGGCTGTGCTCCACGAGAGCCGCTCCGCGGGCGAAGTGCAGGAACGCCCGCCGGGCGTCCGCGAAGCCGGGCGCGCCCTCCAGCATGTGGCGGCTGATCTGGTGCCGGCGACGCGCGTAGGAGTTGATCGGAGCCCGGCAGTCCACCAGGGTGTCGAAGAGGGACAGGCTTCGCTCCAGCGAGAAACGCTCCGCGCCGATCTCGAGCACCAGGAACGGCGAGTTCCCTGTCGTCTCGACGTCGAGGGCGACGAACTCGGCGGCCTCCAGCCGGGTTTCGGGCCCAGTGGCCGGAAGCTCGTCCTGCAGCTCTTCCCACAGCACCGGTTCTGCCGCCCAGCGTGGCTTCAGGTAGACGGCGCCGGCCGGCTCCGTCGTCAATATGCGTTCTTGTGGGTCCAGACCCGCGCCAGCGTGATCAGGAGGATCTTGATGTCGAATGCGAGACTCCAGTTCTCAATGTAATAGAGGTCGTAGATCAAGCGCTCTTCCACGGGGGTCTGGCCCCTCAGATCGTTGGCCTGCGCCCACCCCGCCAGCCCCGGCCTGACCAGGTGGCGGTCGTCGTAGCGAGGCAGCCGGGCCCGGAACTCGCCGACGAACTTGGGCCGCTCGGGGCGGGGGCCGACCAGGCTCATGTCCCCCCTCAGAATGTTCCAGAGTTGGGGCAGCTCGTCCAGCGACAGGCGGCGTAGGAGCCGGCCGGGGGCCGTCCTTCGATCGTCGTCGGGAGCCGCCCAGACCGGCCCCGTTTCGGTCTCGGCGCCCGCCCGCATGCTGCGGAACTTGTGCGTCTTGAAGACCCGTCCCCGCATCCCCACCCGATCCTGGTGGATCAGCACAGGACCGGCCGAGGTCAGCTTGACCATGAGGGCGATGACCGCGAAGAGAGGCGACAGCAGGACCAGCGCGGTCAGAGCAACCGCCATGTCGAAAGCGCGCTTGATCACCGTCTTCGGCCCCTGGATGTCCAGCCCGTGGCGGAGCTGGAGCAGAGGGATGCCGTCGATCTGGTCCGCCGTGACCTGCGTCGTCATAAGCTCGAGCATGCCGGGCAGGATCCGGAACTCGATGCCGCAGTCCCGGCAGCAGTCGATCAGTCGCAGGATTCGATCGGGCGCCAGGTCGGAGAGCGCAACGAAGACCGTGTCCACCCGCTGCGTGCGCACCACTCCGCCGATCTCGTCCACCGAGCCCAGGACCTCCACGCCTGCTATCTCCTCGCCGCGATCCATCCGGTCGGCCAGGACCCCGACGACGCGATAGCCGTAGTCGGGAAACATGCGAAGTCGCTGGACCAGCAGGTCGGCGGCCGCGCCCCAACCCACCACCAGGGCGCGGTCCACACCCACGCCGCGGGCGCGCTGCGCCGACTGGTAGCGGCGAATCGACCATCGGGCTAGCGCGATCAGGACGGTCGTGAGGACCGCCCAGTAGACGAAGGACAGTCGCGAGAAGGTGAACTTGTCCTCTCGGTAGAGACCGATCATGGCGAACACGACCAGCGCGGTCACCGCCATCCCGCCGGTCACCGAGAAGAGCTCGTCGACGAACTCGAGGCCGCGGCGGTTTCGGTAGACGCCGACCAGCGCGAAGACCAGGACGAGCGTCGCCGCGGCGACCGGGGCCGCCAGCAGGTAGTGCGTGGGATCCGGCGGCACACCGCCGGGGATGTACGGCGGATAGAAGTGGTAGCGCAGCTGGTAGGCGAGGCCGAGGCCGACCAGGGCGGCGACGAAATCGCTGGCAAGCAGCAGCCAGCTGCGCCGGGCGCCGCCGTTCACCTGCGAAGCGCCCGGCGCAGCAGGGCGCGCTCCTCCGCGTCCACTCCGCCGAGGACGAGGAGCACCGCGACGTATACCAGACCGCCGACCGCGATGACGAGGAGCGTCATTGGGCCGTGCACCCCCTGCAAGGGATAGAGGACACCACCCATCGCCACGCCGGCGAGCAGTATGCGCCAGCCGAGCCGGGGGAAGGGCACTCGCCCCAGGTAGCGCGCGGTCAGCAGCCAGCCGAACAGGGCCAGCCCCACCTCGGTCAGCACGGTTGCCCAGCTGGCGCCGAGGTAGCCAAAGGGCGGAATCAGCGCCAGGTTGAGCACCACGTTGACGAACATCGAGGCGAGCGCCGCCCAGGTGAACGAGAGCTGCCTGTCGATGGCCCCCAGCGCGGCGATGAAGGCGTTGCTGACGAACATGAAGGGGATTCCCAGCGCCAGGATCCGGAGCGCGGGGGCTGAGGCCGCGAACTGATAGAGCGGCCGCAGTCCCTCCACCAGCATGAAGGTGCCCACTCCGATCGGCCAACCGAGCATCAGCAGGCCCTTGAAGAACCGCGAAACCGCCCAGGTCACGCGATCGCCGGCCTCGCGATGGTAAATGGCGAGGACCGGGAAGACGACGTTGAGCATCGACATGGGAATGAAGAGCAAGGCCTCGAAGGGCTTGTAAGCGGCGACGTAGAGCCCGGTCTGGTAGTCACCACGGAGGTAGTTGAGGATCGGCACGTCGATCTTGAAGTAGATGGTCGTGATGGCGAAGGTGGCCGCGAAGGGCAGCCCCTTCCAGAGCCAGCGCCTCAAGAACGAGAGATCGAACTGCCAGCTGAACTTCACCATGCGCCGAGCCGCCAGCACGATGGCGAAGTAGGCGCAGGAGAAGGCGTAGCTGCCCGCGTAGGCCCAGAGGAAGAAGTCCACCCCCCGCCCGGTCATCACCCCGAGGAAGACGAGACCGAGGAGGACGAGGCTCTCGAGGACTATGGCCACCGCCTCGAAACCGAGCCGCTGGACCGCGTAGAAGGCGCCCCGGAGAAGGTTCGAGTAGGAGCTGAGAACCATCATCAGGAAGGCCGGCAGCAGGAAGGTGAGCTTGCCGGTCAGGGCCAGGAGCGCAGTGAAGGCACCCAGCGCCAGCAGCGCGAGGCCCAGCCGGCCGCTGATGAGGTTGTTCAGGTACCAGCTCAGCTGACCCGGCCTGCGGGCAGCCTCTCGCTGGAAGAGGGTGTTGAAGCCGGCGTCGAGAAACACCGTGCTCAGGGCCGCGATGTTGACCACGTCTCCAAAAAGGCCGAACCCCGCCGGGTGCAGGTGGATCTCCAGCACGATGACCGTGAGAAGGGCGACGATGCGGGACGCGACCCGCGCGGCCAGGATGACAGCGGTGTTGCGGAGGGTCCGCGAACCCAGCCCGGCTGCTGGCCGGGTCGCCCGGGCGCCGTCGGCAGGGACTTCTTGCAAGCCTGCCAAATCCTAGTGTTCTGGAACGGAGATCCGCCGGGCAGAGCGTCGCAGGCCCCCGCGGTACGCCGATCCGGGCGGTCGAGGCCGCTCCCGGCGACCTCGATCAGGGCCGAGGGAAGCTCGCTCCCTATGGTAGATTTCGCCCAGAAGCCGAATACTCGAGCGGAGTCCAAAGCCATCTCAAGCGAAGTCGAACAACCCCGCGCCTCCGGCGGCCTGAGCCGGCCGATCACCCGGCGGAACTTCATCGTCTGGTACCTGGCGGGCCTCCTAACCGCCACCCTGGTGGCGATAGTGATGCCGCTGCTGGTCTTCATCTACCCGCCCGAGGGCACCGCCAAGAAGAAGAACCTGCCGGTCACCCTGCAGACGCCGATCGACAAGATCGCGAACGGTGACGCGGTGAAGGTCGAAGCGCCCAAGGACACCGGCTTCGTGATGATCGACGGGGGCGGGGACAACGCCCCCGGCAAGATCGCCTTCGCGGCCTATGCGGTGAAGGACACGGCGGGCAAGCTGAGCGTCTTCGCCGTCAACTGCTCGCATTTGGGCTGCTCAGTCTCCTTGAGCGCCGCGGACAAGCTCTTCAAGTGCCCCTGCCACGGCTCGCAGTTCCACCTCAACGGCGATGTGGCCCACGGGCCGGCCGCCTATCCCCTTTCTCACCTGGGATGGAAGCAGGGGGCCAATCCGACGCAGATCCTGGTTCAGGGCATCCAGCTTGGAGGCATCGTCTAGCGATGGCCAGCATTCCCCGTCCCGGCAAGGTGCAGGCGGCAGTCATCGACTGGTTCGATCGTCGCTTCCCGCTCACCGACTCGGTGGACGAGGCGATGTACCAGAAAGTACCCAACTACGCCAACGCCTTCTACTACTGCTTCGGCGGGATGGTCTTCATCCTGATCGCCTTCCAGCTCATAACCGGGATCTTCCTCTCCTTCTACTACGTGCCCGATGCTGCCGGAAGCCCGGCGCCGTCCTACACGAGCGTGAACGCGATCATGAACACGGTCTACCTGGGCTGGCTGGTCCGGGGAGTCCACTTCTGGTCCGCCAACCTGCTTGTGGTCATGATCGTCCTGCACATGGCCCGCGTCTTCTGGACCGGCTCCTACCGGGCCCCCCGCGAACTCAACTGGATGGTCGGCGTGATCATGCTGCTGATCGTCCTGGCCTTCTCCCTGAGCGGGTACCTGCTGCCCTGGGACACCAAGGCCTACTGGGCCACCTCGGTGACGATCAAGATCGCCGCCGCGGCACCGATACTGGGACCGTTCCTCGAGTCGGTGCTCCAGGGCGGCCCCACGCTTGGACCGAACACGCTGCAGCGCTTCTTCACGGTGCACGTGTTCGTCCTGCCGGCGCTCATCGTGCTGTTGATGTACGTGCACTTCCGGCTGATCCGCAAACACGGGATTTCGGAACCGCTCTAAGGAGAAGAGGAGATGGGCGAGGACGAGGGCGTCCAAACGGCGAGTTGGGACGGCTACCTCAGAGAGGGACCCGGAGCGGTGACCACCGCGGTGCCGATCATCGAGGTCGGCGGTCACGGCGGCCACGTACTGGAGCCGGAGTACAAGCGGATGCCGATCGGCACCGATCATCCGCTCTACATGGTGATGCTCGGCCTGGCCCTGTTCCCCATCCTGATGGGATCGGCCGGACAACACCTGGCGGACGATCTACCGGACGAAGATACGCATCCCTTCTTCCCGGATCACTTCTGGCCGTACCCGATCATCATGGTCTTGATGGCCATCACGGTCGGCCTGCTGTCGGCCTTCGTGCAGAAGAACATGCTGCTGGAGCAGTCTGCCGACCCCCGGGCGGTCGTCCTGCCCAGACCTGACTGGTACTTCCTCTTCCTCTTCCAGTTCTTGAAGATGGGCCCCGAGCTGCTCATGTCGCTGGTGATCCCGCCCATCGTCGTGCTGGTGCTCCTGGCCTGGCCGTTCATAGACGGTGGCCTGGGCACGCGCCTCGGCCGGATGCTGGGCTGGATCAGCTGGCCGGTCCCAGGCCGGAACGTCATCACGGGAACCGGCTGGGTCCTGTTCCTCGGCTTCATCGTCCTGCTCACCTTCTGGTCCCTCAGCGGAGTAGTCATCTTCGGCATCGCCGGGGGATAGAC
>CATPBP010000195.1 GCA_955652675.1 Candidatus Dormiibacterota bacterium | reverse complement strand
GTATCTCTTCATACGGGCCCGACAGTCCTCACCGCTGCTGGAGAGGTCAATGGCGCGTCGCCATCTTCCGTTTGTTATAGGGTCTCCTTGTTAGTTACAGCTATTGACGCACTGATCGAGATACTGTAACCTAGCCTATGCGAGTGTGTTCTCCCTGCTCCTGACAGTATTGGGAAGACACGCGTGGCTCGTTCCTACCAGCATTAATGGCGCAGCGTTGCGGCCGGACGAGTGAAAGGCAGACCAATGCCTGAGTTCTGGCGACTAGACCAGATCTGGCTCATCGAACTTACTGACTCTCTGGTGCTCGGGGCTATCTCCAGATTGCTGCGGAATCGGCTGGAACTGCACCGTTCGCCAGCGACCTCGGATGGGAGGCTCACCTTCGCCTGTCGGCCGCCACGTTCGGTAGTTCGGTTTCATCAGCTGGCGCCGGAGCGCGGCCTCGCCTGGGTGGGCTGACATCGATCCCGGATGTCGACCTCGAACAGGTCGAGCCTCGAACCGCTCAACGGCGCTGGGACGTCCCCTGATGGAGGCCAAAGCGTGATGACTCTGGGGGAGGTCGCGGTCGGCGTGTTAATCGCCGTTGGCCTGTTCGTGCTGCTCTGGCTGGTTAGCGCGCTGGTCGCCGTTGTCGTGGTGTACCGGGCGGAATCTCCCAACAGAGCGCCGCGGTGGCCTCAGGGCTTTGACGACCGACGGACCGGTAACAGATGACCCAAGTGCGTAGTTCTGTGAGTCCTTAGGCGGCTCACCTCGCCGCCACGGATCTCGTCGAATAGCGCCTCCTGGTGCGGCCGTCGGCCCTGAGCGCCAGGCCGGGGCGTCGTTGTCCACGAACTCCCTCGGATTGCCGCGACCGTGCCGCGTGCAGAGGCGGAGCGGTCGCCCGGCTCCGGGCTACGCCGGCCCAGTCCGGGCAGTCCTCGCTGATGCGTGGTTGACCGCCGTCCAGAGGTCCGTCAATGCGACTCCTCCGCCTACCCTTTCAGCTCGGTGCAAACTGCTCACAACCTACCCCGCAAGATGGCCCATGCCAGTGCGACCGTACCTCGTCTGGCCACTCTTCCGTTCTGCACCTGGCTTCTCATCGGCTACTTCAAGAGCATTCCGCGGGAGCTGGAGGAGTCCGCGATGGTGGACGGTGCCACGCGCTTCCAGGCGATGACGCGGATCGTGATACCATTGGCGCTGCCCGGCATCCTTTCGGCCGGGATGTTTGCCTTCACGTTGAGCTGGAACGAGTTTCTTTACGCGCTCATCTTCATGAACGACAGCCTCGCCAAGACCATCCCGGTCGGGGTCACTCAGGAGTTCATCAAGGGCGACGAGTTCTTCTGGGGTGTGCTGATGGCGGGCGCCCTCCTGGGGTCAGTCCCGGTGGCGCTGCTGTACTCGTTCTTCGTCGATCACTTTGTGTCTGGCATGACCGCTGGCGCCGTCAAGGGCTGACCCCGATCGCAGCGTCGTCAAGAGCCTTTCCTGTGCGCTGGCTCTCAGGCTCTGGGGGTGAAAAACCTCGAATTCGCCGATCGTCCATTGATGAAGGCGGTCTACCCCACCGAGTCAACCAGCAGCTCGAGGGTCACGGCGGCTGTCCAAGAGAAGGAGCCCGAGCCTCCCGGGCTGCCGTCGACCGGGCTGAAGTGCTCAGCGAAGCCGCTCCGTTCCACCAGCCGCAGGGTGGTCGCGGCCAGAGCGTCGGCCTCCTTCCGAAGCCCCAGCTCTTTCAAGCCCCACCACACCAGCCAATTCACAGGAGCCCAGACCGGCCCGCGCCAGTAGCGCACCGGATCGAACCCTGATACGCCGGGCGGTGTCGTCCAGAGAGGTACCAGACCCGGTCCCGTATTCAGGTATCGATGCAGAGACTCTCGCGCTTGACTTGCCGGGATCAGGCCAGAGGCCGCCGCCGCCAGCCCGGCAGGTGTTGGCACTTCGATCCGGTGCGCGGAAACGATGTCATAGTCGACGTAAAGGCCGAGGGATTCGCTCCAGTGCCGTTCCTGGAAGGCCGCCGCGAACTCGCCCAACTCCGACCGCGAAATGAGACTGGGCCTGCCGAGAGCCTTCGCCATCCGCCCGAGGTCCAACGCCGCCCTATACCACAACGCATCCACGAGCACGTCATAGACCAGGAACGGCGATGACTCGCGATATCGGGTGAGGTCGTAGTCGCTCTCGTCCAGCAGCTCGGCCAGAGCCAGGTATCCGTCGTAGTCACGGTCGGTCGGACGCTCGGCCAGCCGGACGTGCGCCCGGTCGAGCCGCCGAAAGGGGCGCCGCGGCTTGAGATGCGCCGCCCGCAGGTGGTCCCAGCGAGGCGAGTTGTCCCACCCGGACTCCCAGGGATGGACCATAACGAGGAGGGGACTTTCCGGTAGCCGCCGAGCCCGCTGGAACCACTGCAACCAGGCGGCCAAGCGTGGGTACAGCTCCGAGTAAAAGGCGAGGCGTCTACCTTCGTCGGCCTGACGCTGGCCCACTATGAACGCCGCGCTCACCACGAGCGGCGGATTGCTCAGTCCGCTCGTCGGCACCCCGGGAATGATGGTTCGCCCGGCGGCGCGTGGCCAGCGGTCGGGGCCGGGAAAGTAGAGCCCGAGCCTCTGCGGATCGTATCGTACGTGTGGAACCATTCCGTCCCGCCACTGCCCTCGCAGAAGGCTCTCCAGCTCCCCGACCGCGCGTTCCCAGTCGAGCCGCGACCAGCTGAGCGCGATGAATGCTGTGTCCCAGTTCCACTGGTGCGGATACTGATTCGGGCTCGGTTTCGTCCACCCGCCCACTGCGTTCGTGGCCAGGACGGCCAGCGCCTCACGGCGCAGGCCTTCTCGTCCGTTCAGTTCCATGCTTCGCAGTCGGAAGACGGGAGATGCGTGCTTTGGACGTATCGCGGTCCCGGCTGGCAGCAGTTCTGGCCGGCCACTGAACCGCCACGAAAGGCCGACGACCAAGAGCCTACGGTCACGATGCGGGTGCTTGTTCAAAATGAAGCGGATCGTGAGCCATTCTCCGAAGCGGCGAGCCGTAGAACGACGTTGGTGTTTGAGACCGACGTGACCGAAACCAAGCATCAGGTCGACGCCATGCGACTCGTCGACATTGTCGATCCCGATCTCGACGCACACCACGCCCGCGACGCCTGGCAGACCGGGAGCGGCCGCATTCAGGATTCAGGGGCTCCCGGCTCATGGTACGTCGCGCTACGCTGGGCCAACAACTGCGGGTGTGGGAGACAGCACGATGCTTCGACGCCGGGTCAAGCCGTTACCGCCACCTCAGTCCCCTCGCCCTTGCCCTTGCCCTTGCCCAGCAAGCGCAGGTGTTCGGCCAATAGACGCACCCAGACCCTGGTCCCAGGGCGGGCGGGGAAGTCCGTGCGTGTGATTGCCTTGACCGCGTGTTCGCCGAGGGCGAGGGTGAGCAGCAGGTGAGACCCCAGAGGCTCCACCACCCGCACACTGGCCTCCAAGGCGCCGGTCGCCGGCTGCGCCAGTACCTCGATGTTCTCGGCGCGGATACCGACCCTGACCTGGTCGCCTGGTCCGAAACCCTCGGTCTGATCCATGTGGAACTGGTTGTCGCCAACCTTGACCGAGTTGCCGTCGGAGATCACGCCTGGGAGCAGATTCATGGGCGGACTGCCGATGAACTCCGCCACAAAGGCGTGAGCAGGACGATCGTAGACCTCCATAGGCGCGGCGCACTGGAGCACGGCGCCATCTCGCATCACCGCGGTGCGGTCTCCCATGCTGAGGGCCTCCACCTGGTCGTGAGTCACGTAGACGGTTGTGGTCTTGACTTCCTGCAGCAGACGCTTCAACTCCGCCCGCATCTGCAACCGCAGGAGGGCGTCCAGGTTGCTCAGCGGCTCATCCATCAGAATCACCGACGGTTCCATGACCAAAGCCCGAGCCACGGCGACGCGCTGCCGCTGACCGCCGCTGAGCTGGCTTGGATAGCGCTGTAAGAATGGCTCGATGTCCATCATCTCGGCTGCCTTCCGGACGCGAGGTCCGATGTTGGCCTTCGGCACTTTGTGCATACGAAGCCCGAAGGCGATGTTGTCGAGCACCCGCAAGTGGGGGAAGAGTGCGTAACTCTGAAAGACCATCGCGATGTCTCGACGACCAGGTGGTACATCGGTTACGTCCTTGCCACCAATGGAGACCGAGCCCTCGTCGGGCACTTCGAAGCCCGCAATCAAGCGGAGGAGGGTGGTCTTCCCGCAGCCACTAGGCCCGAGCAGGACCATGAACTCGCCGTCCTCGATCGTTAGGGAGACCTCCCGGACAGCGGCCACATTCGCGTAGGTCTTGGTGATGCTGTTGATCTTGATCTCCGCCATTGCTCCTAGCGTCCTTCGCGCGCAAAGGCGCTGAACAGGTATGGGCGCATGAAGAAGATGAAGACGACCGCCGGAATAGTGAGGGCTAGCCCGCCCGCGAACCGGAAAGGCAACGGCGATTGGCCCAATGAGGTCACCACCTGGGCTGGCAGGGTGGGGTTCCGCACCGTCAGCACGGCAGCCGCGAAGACCTCGTTCCAAGAGAGGACGAAAGCGAACAGCGCAGCCGCGCCCAGGCCTTGCCGGCTGAGCGGGATGACGATCCGCCAGACCGCGCCCAGCCGTCCCGAGCCGAGGCTCATGGCAGCCTCCTCGAGTTCGGTGGGAACGCGGAGGAACACGCTGGCTGTGAGCAGGACCGTGAACGGCAAAGCGATGGCGGTGTGAACGATCGCGACTGAGACCACGGTGTCGTATAGATTCCAGTTAATGAAGGTGACTGCAAGGGGGATGGCGAGGATGACGACGGGAAAGGCCCGCACCACCACGATCAGAAGCTGGACCAAGTCCTGGCCGGCGAACTTGTAGCGCGCGATCGCGTAGCCAGCCGGGGAGCCCAGGGCCAGCGAGAGGGCCACTGTCAGCAGTCCCACCACGAGGCTGCGCCCCAGGGCGGGCAGGATGCCATGCGAACTGAGGAAGAAGCTGATCGAGTCGAGAGAAGCGGGCGCGGGAGCCAGGGCACGGGGGTAGTCAAAGACGGCAGAGCGAGGGGAAAGGGCAGCTGCGGCGATCAGGTAGAGCGGGAAAAGCATGAACACGGTTATCAGAAGGGCAGCGCTGTACGCCAGCAGCCGGTTGGGGGAAAGGGTGCGCCCCCTCCGAGAGAGTCCGACGCTCATCGCTGGAACACCTCGCGCGGCGTGCGCAGCAGGCCCAGATAGACCACCGTGCTGAGCGAGGAGAGCACCAGAATCATCACCGCGTAGGTCGCCCCGAGCTGGAAGTTGCGGTACTCTGCGACCCAGCTCTCGCTCTTTACGGCCAGGACCGGCAGGGCGCTGCCGGCCAGAGCCAGAACGACTGCGAAGACCTGGAAGGCGGCAATCGTGCGCAGGATCAGCGCCACCTGTAGGGTCGGCTTTAGCAGCGGCAGGGTCACGCGCCAAAAGCGGTGCCAGGCGCTAGCGCCCAAAATCTCGGCCGCTTCGCCGAGCTCCGAAGGAATCGCCTGTATCCCCGACATGATGATGACCATTACCAGCGAGATGCTTCGCCAGACCTCGGCGATCACGACTGCGGCCACCACGCTGCTGAGGTTGTTGTAGTCCAGGAAACCGATGGGGTGCTGGATCAGGTGTAGGTCCTGCAGGATGGAGTTCAAGTAACCGTGGCTGGTGAAGACTGAAAGCCAGACCAAGCCGGCGGCGAGGTCGGACACGGCCAGCGGGATGCTCCAGATGTAGAGGAAGACGCTACGGCCGCGCAGCCGGCTCTGGGCCAGGACCGCCATGCCCAGTGCGATCGAAGTCTCGATCGGAATGATGAGTGCCAGCAGGATCAGCGTGTTGCCTAGTGAGCGAAGGAAGTCGGTGTCATGGAACATGGACTGGAAGTTGGCGAGGGTGAACGTGCCCTGGGTGGTCTGAAAGGCGATGAGGAGCGCCTGCACCGCGGGCCAAGCGAAGAACACGGTCATGAAGATGGCCGCCGGGGCGAGCAAGAGATAGGGCTCCAGCTGGCGGCGCCGAGCCCGGACCCGGCCGGGCCCAAGGCGTCGGCCGACAGCGGCCGGTGCTCCCGCTACTTGATTTGACATGTCCCGGTGCTCACTGGGTCTGGCGGCCAGCAGGGCACCTTGGCGGTGTTGAGGAGCGATTGCAGGGACTTGGCCTCGTCATTGAGGACGCTCTGGGTGTCCTCATTGTGGAGGATGATCCGAGTAAAGGAGTCCACGTAGGCCAGGCTGAACTCAGAATCCTTCGCGCCCAGGCCCACGGGCAGCAGCGCGGGAAGCGCCTTCTTGTTGCTGACCTGCTTGGCGGCGGCGACGGCTTCCGCTCCTACCCCGGGGGGGGCATCGCCGCCGGTCACAGTCACATTGGTAAGCGCCGGAAAGAAGCCGACTACCCCGGTCGTCTTCTTCTGGGTGTCGGGCTTGGTTAGATAGTCGATCAGCGCCTCGGCACCCTTCACGTTCGGCGCGCCTTGGGGAATCGCGAGGCCGACAACCACCGACATGAAACCCAGACCCTTCGGGCCAACCGGGGCGGGGACGGCTTGGAACTGGTCGGGCGAGTTCTTGAGGGCATCGATCAGGCGCGCCTGGTGATCCCAGGCGACCCAGACCTCGCCGGACTGCAGCGGATCCTGCATCATGCTGTAGTTGGTCGACTGCGCGCTCGTCACTGCCCACAACCGCCTCATCGACGACCACATTTCGACCGCCTCTTTGGACTTGAAGCCGGTCACCTCGCCCCCCGTGTAGGAGGGATAGAGGTAGCCCTGGATAAAGCGGTTAATGAGGCCGCCCCGAGTTCCTGGCGCGTCCGGAAGGCCGATCTTCTTCTCACCGGTCCCCTTCTGCATGTTCTCGCCCCATTGGATGAGCTGGTCGTACGTCATGTTGTTGACGTCGACGCCCTTGGGCAGGTACTGAAGTGCCTTCTTGTTCACGACCATCATGTAGGTCGCCTGTATCCAGGGGATGTAGTACTGCTTGTCTGTTCCTAGCTTTCCATAGTTGACGAGCGTGCTGTTGAACTTGCGGTCCTTTCCCAGGCGCTGCATTAACGGCGTCAGGTCTGTGAGGCCGCCAGCGTTCTGCATGGCGACGAGATCTCCATGGAGGTCGCCGACAACGTCGATAGTGGACTTGCCCGCCTGATGATCGGCCTGGATCTTGGAGACCATCTGTGCTCCTGTCAGGGAGCTATTGAAGTCCACCTTACCATTGAACGCAGTTAGCACCTGACGGCGCATACCTTCGGCCTCGTTAACCGGCTGCGCCTGCGAGGAGAGAAACTCGACGTTGCCCACGTCGGCCTGCGGGGAGCTGGTGGCTCCGCCGCCGCCGGAGGGCGTGGGTGTGCCGCCACAGGCCCCTACTACAAGCAGGACGGCGGAGACTAGCGCGGCCTGAGCGACCAACAACCCTTTTCGAGTCATCGCGAATCCTCTCGTCATGTACCCCCGATCTTGGCAGGGGCTTGGCGGCGATGCCGACTACGACAGTGTAAAGTCCCACGTCCGTCTTTGAGCAGAGGCCCTGCACACAATTGCATGAACTCGCACCATGTGGAGATCGAGTCGCGTTGGGCGTGGATGGCGTCCGTCTCCCAGCCCGCAAGAGAGAGATCCGGGGTGTGGGCAAGGACTCCAATGGGGAAAGCGCTGCACTCTGTCGGGCCACGCCGCGCAACGTACGGCGCTGCAGGCCTGGCCAGAGGAGCGCGTGGGCTGGCCCCGAGGGACGCCAGCGGGGCGCCGTAGTAGCGTCGTAGCGTCGCAGCTCGTGGCCGGGAGCTACCGGAGCCCTCCAGATCCAGCTGGCTGAGGGCCACTCGAATCATCGGGCGACCCCCAGCTGGGCTGCGCTGATATTCCCCAGGCTCAGATGTTTGGCCGCCGGCAACGAGGCGGCCGTCAGTATAAATCGGTAGCTAGGGCATTGATACTACGCTCTGGCTTACCGAGTGCGAATGGGGCGAACGGGGGCCACCCGAGCCGAGCGTGAGATGCCCGGATGACCTGAGATACCAGCTGGGAGACCTACCCCCGAGCCGAGCCCCGCAGCCGGGTGCCGAGGACTCGACACCTGCCCACCAGCGGCCCACCCGATGCCCCGGTGGGGCCGTTTGCCGAGCGCGGTTGGCTGGTGTACAGCGTGGAGACCATCGGATGTAAGCCTTTCTCTGCGACCGCCGGGCGCCTGACCTGCAGGAGCAACATCTGAGTGACCCAGCCCTGTCGCGGCGTGTCCAGGCTCGAAGTCTCAAGGCTGCTGATAGCAACTGTTGTCGGGCCCTTGCCGGGTCCAAGGCGCCGAAAGCAGCGCCCCTCCGTGCCTTCCATCGTGGTCGCTTTCCTACGCCTACGTTCTCGGCGTAGTTCTTGATCGAGTATCTGGGCACCCTGTGGCTCGGTCGCGTTGCGACCGCTGGCTCGCCCGAGCAGCCCCACGTAGTGCCGGTCAGCTTCCGCTACAACGCCGAGCAGAACAGCATTGATATTGGTGGCCACGCCTTTGCCACGCGCAAGAAGTACCGCGACGTCCTAGCCAACTCCTGCGTCGCCTTCGTGGTCGACGACCTCGCACGTTCTGAGCTGCCTTATGGGCCTCTCACAGCCCGCCGGTGCCCACATGCGGAGTGATGTTCGTCCACCCGACTTCGTCTTCGGCGACCCGAAGCCGAGCTTCCCCGCTTGGCGTACGAGCTGCTGACGGGCGGGAAGCCACGACTGATCTAGGTCGAGATGCGGTGAGTCGCTGCGCGAAATGTTGTGACCCACGCCGAGACGCCGGCCGTGTGACGCGACCGCCTTACCGTCCCCTTTCCCGCTCGCCTAAGACCCACGCGTCGATTCCAGGCCGCCCTCCAGGCACTCGGCGTCGTCGCACTGCTCCACGGAGACCATCCGTCCAGTGTCGTGAGGGCGCCCGGTCGTAATCAAATAGCGCCCAGGAGGACCGAGCAAGGACTCTACTCGACAACCG
>CATPBP010000194.1 GCA_955652675.1 Candidatus Dormiibacterota bacterium | reverse complement strand
GTCATCCACTGGACGAAAGCGGCGCAGCGGCTCGCAGACCTGGACGACCTGGCGTCGGCTGCGGCATGGCACAGCCTGGAAAGCTACCTTGGACTGTCCATCCGACAGCACCTTACCAGGGTCGTCGCTCAATTGGTCAGTGAGGGGGACACGCTACAAGCTGCGCTCGCCGCGGCGGTTTCGCCTGCCGATCTTTTGATGGTGCGTCGCCAATTGCTGAACTTTCGCAATCGCTATACGCGTGTCGAGACGACGCTGGTCTTTTTCGCAGACGCGATCAACACGCGCACCAACCCCAAGATCTCCGGGTACTTAAAGGCGTGCGACATCCTGGCATACCGGAGCATGGCTCTGCTGCTTGACCAGTTGGGTAAGGGCACCCCCAGCGCGCTCTCCTATTTCGATAAGGGAATCGGAGCGTCCGTCCTGCGGGCGAACCTTCGTCTATGGGACGGCACCGGCGTGAACCCCGTCGCCGCCATCAAGAGCACGCGCCACAACCTGCGGCGCAATACGGCGTTGATACACGAAGCCGGTCACCAGGCAGCTGCGGTGGTCGGGTGGAATGAAGAACTGGCCTCCATGCTCGCCACCGGCTTGAGCGGCGCACCGGCGGGCGTGCCTCAGGAGTGGGCGGGTTGGGCTTCCGAGATCGGAGCGGATGCCTTTGCCTTTGTCCACACGGGATACGCGAGCGTCGCCGCACTGCACGATGTCCTGGCAGCCGAAGATGCGCTGGTCCTGCGTCACACTCCAGGTGATCCCCATCCGATCAGCTACATCCGGGTACTGCTCGGGGTGGAGATGTGCCGGCAGTTCTACGGCGACGGTCCCTGGGACGACCTGGCGCAGGCATGGACGCAGCTGTACTCGCTGCAAAGGGCGGAGGGCGCCACACGGAACCTGTTGCAGGTTTCCCTGCCGTTGCTTCCGCGCATCGTTCAGATTTCACTGCGTGAGCCGATGAGGGCCTTTGCCGGCAGGCCGCTCGCCGCTCTGATCAATCCGGAACGAGTCAAGCCGGAAGCGCTCCTGGCGATGGAGCAAGAGCTGGGACAGGCTTTGTACACGTCGATGCACTGGATCTGGACAGAGGCGCTGCGGCTGTTGGCCCTCACCGGCCTACGGATCGCCACCACGCCCGAGAAAAAGGTGGACACGTTCGCGGAACCGGAAGAATGGCTATTGAGACTCGGCGGCGCACTGCAAGCCGCTTAAACGATCGGGAGGACCTGTACGATGCCAGCCAGAGACAATCCGAGGACCGAAGAGCAGACATACGAGGCGCCGGAATCCGCGCGCGGATCCGACATGCAAAGGCTCTTGACCACACTCGATCAAGTCTTTTCGACATTCAAGACCCAGCTGCGCGACGAGGCACCGAAACCCTTTGACGGTGCGGCGAAGGTCGCCGTGGATACGTTCAACGACATTGTCGCGGGGTTGAAGTTCAGATCTCTTCCAACTGCCCTGAAGATCGCGGCAAGACCGATTTTGCCGACCGAGATCGAACTCACGTGGACTGATGACACGATCAACGCTGACGGCTACAGGGTCAAGCAGTGTGAGGGTCAATACTGCGAGGACCTCGTCGAGGTCAGACAGCTCTCGGCCAACGTCCGCTCTTTTCGGGACGTCAACCTTGCCCCCAACACTACCTATCGCTACCAGTTGGTCACCTTCAATTCCAGAGGTGAGACACCCTCCAATATCGTCAATGTCACCACGACGGCCAGGCCGCCTCGGGCATAAGGAGACCCGCTATGTTCAGAAATCTTGCTGCTCGAGTTCCAGACGGTGCCGCGAAGTTGGTCAGCTTGCATCCGGCGGAGTTGACCGCGCTGCTTGAACAGGCATGGAACCTCAGGGTCAATCCCGCCCCCGGCATGAAGCTCCCTCCGACCGGTCATCCGGACCACCGGAGCGATACGCCCGGAATAGCGATCCCTCAGATGCCACTGCCGGTGCTGAGCCCGCCCAGCCTTCAAGGCGCAAACCCTGACCCCGCGGCGCCCTTTACGACGGTCCTTACCAACACGCTGAATGTCGAGATCGGCACGCGTGGAGTGCGTTGGGACCACCTGATCTACGCCTACATGATCGCGAACACCCGCATCCGCCCGATCTTTCGGAGGGTGGTGCATGAACTCTTGCACGGCGAGAGGTTTGGGGCGCCGCAGGAACGTACCCAGCTCTGGCTGCGCAACACCGAAGAGCTGTTCTTCCGAGAACCACCGCCTTTTTCGATCACAACCATCACCAGTCAGGCCCGCCCGTCTATCGATACCACGGAGCGTCAAGCCCATTACCGCATGTTCGGCATGGACCTGAACCACGGCAACGACGACAATTCACCCTACTCGTATGTGAAAGTGGCTGCCGCCAACAAAGAGTTTGTGACCAGCTTCGAAGAACTACTCCGTGAGACCTGGATCGGGTTTATCAACCGCTCGACCACGAGTGGCGCCAATCCAACCGACGATGCCAAAATTGAGAATCTCGCGCGCACGCTGAACAGCCAGCTCCTCGACCGCAGACGGTTCGGCAACCTTTCGCGTGAGGAGCTGTATCTGGTGGCGATGATGTCGTGGTTCCACATGACCCTGGAGAACAACAACCTCCCGATCATCCGGGACCTGCGCGCAGAAGGCTCCACTCCCGAGCAGGTCCTCTTCAAGATCGCACAAATGGTCGGGCTTCCCGCCAACGGATTGGCGGACCACTACTTTCAGATTGCCGATTCCATCTCCGCCGTGCTGATCGCAATCGAGACCGGCACGCTGCAGGTGCCTGGGTCGGCGCGTGCCTTCTACGATCCGACGGTTCCCAACAACCTGTCCGGCGCGATGAACACCATAATCACCCACTGGTCGGCCATTACGGGTCACGACGTCAAAGCCGGCAAAGTGGCCGTAAGGTAAGTCCGAGGGGACCCCATGACTGCAGCCGAAGAGAAGACTTCGCCCACGCGCTTGGAGCCGTTACAAGGACTCGAGTCCCCGTTCCTCGATTCAGAGCTTTTTGCCGGGCAAGGCGCAGAAGAATGGCAAGCCCACCTGGGTGCCCTGGAGGCCGAGGGCGGCTTCCTGAGCACATTCGAGCAGCCGTGGGCGCAGCCCAGCCTTGGGGAGACCGAGCGCCCGGAAGGGTCCGAGAACGAGTTCGTGTCCCCGGACCAATTCGTTTCCGCGGATGAATTCGAGTTTGAAGACGTAGGGGTCATCAACGGCGATAACCGTGTACGGGTCAAGGACACGACCGGTGTACCGTGGCGCTGGATCTGCAAGATCGACGTCGCGGACAGCAGAGGGCGACCGGCCGGAAGCGGCACGGGTGTGCTGGTTTCGAACAAGCATGTTCTCACCGCGGCTCACGTCGTGTACGACGCCTACAAGAATATGCAGCAGTACACGGTCACTGTTATTCCCGCGCTCAATGACCTCGACGAGCCCTTCGACAGGTACTCGCTGGCGTCGAAGCCCAAAATACGCCAGGAATACGATCCCAGCGCCGATGACAATTTCGACTGGGACTATGCTCTGCTCACCCTCAGTACGGCCGTCGGAGAAAAGGGATTCAAGGCGTTGACCGACAAACCCCTTTGTTACTGGGCAAGTCCTCAGTGCGGCGCGAACACGATGCTGGCGCGGCTGGATCCGCGAACACTCAACGGCAAAGCCGCGTACACGGCCGGGTACCCGGGCGGGAAGGGGGGCAGGCAACTGTGGTGTGCCGCGGGCATCCTGCACAGCGCCAACGAAAGGCGCCGGACGATGTTCACCACAGCCGACACCACACGAGGACAGAGTGGCTCTCCCGTCTGGGTCGTGGACAACAAAAGGCAGTGCCTGGTCGGCATAGCCGCCGGCGCGGGCACGGGCTCGAACAGGGTGGTCCGCGTAACCCGCGAACTGGTCCGGCAACTCCGCGCGTGGATC
>CATPBP010000193.1 GCA_955652675.1 Candidatus Dormiibacterota bacterium | reverse complement strand
GAGGCGGAGTCATCGCTTCCAGCTCGGCCAGCTCCGGCTCCGGCGCTCGAGCTGGCCGCAGTTGGCTCGAGAGCCATGTCCTAGGCGCGAGATCGAGCCAGGACGTTAGGTCAGGCGTTGCTGGGGGGATGTTGCCCTTGCTGGGCGCCCCCCCGACTAGGCTCCTGAGTGTTCGCAGCCAGGGCCCGGTGATCTGGTCCTGGTCAGGATGCGAGTCGCGGCGGAGCTCTTGGGGTCGCTAGCGTCGACGCGAGGGCCGCCGCGCGCCGTTTGGCGGTTCTCTTCGAAAGCGTGGAAGAGGACCGCAGATAAGCCTCTCGCTTCTAGGATTGATCCGTGCCCCGACTCATGCGGCGTGTCTGGCCGGCTTCCCTGTGGCACCGGTTGAGCTGGGGGCTGGCATTCACGCCGCTCGTGTTCGTGGTGTTGATGTCCGCGGACGTGACGACAGCGCTGGCAGTTGCTATGGCCTTTGCCCCGGAGCTCTTTGCGACCGTTGCGGTGCTGGTTCTGCTGTTCCTGCTCGGCCGGCGCATGGTGCGTGCGGTGCGCCGCAACCATGCAGAAGACCGGTAGCAGCAGACCAGCGCTTCCTACTCAGCCCGAAAACGCTCTATGTCGGTCCCGTTGCGGCCGGCGTGAAATCGCGAACACCGAGGCCGATAGCGAGCTCGCGTACGCCGCTTCGGACGCTGTGGCGCCGGCCAAGGCCTCGGTTGCTCTCGCCGAGCGGGTGTCCATCCGTGCGATCGTCCACGCCGATCCCGTCTAGACAGCCTGCGGGATGATGAACTCGGTGGCCACCGATCCGTTCACCTCAGCCGGGGATCGAGTGCGTCTCGCAGCCCGTCTCCCAGCAGGTTGAACGCGAGGACGGCGCCGAAGATCGCTAGCCCAGGCACCGTGACGAGTATCGAGTCGCTGAAGATGAACTGCCGGCTAGAGCCGAGCATTGTGCCCCACTCTGGGGTGGGCGGCTGCACGCCCAGCCCAAGGAAACCCAGGCCCGCAGCGACCAGGATGGCCGCACCGAGCTGCAGCGTGGCCTGCACGATGACAGGCGCCAACGAGTTGGGGATCACATGGCGGAGGAGGATCCTCCAGTCCGAGACGCCGAGCGCCCGCGCGGCCTCCACGTACGGGAGCTCGCGGATCGAGAGCGCCGAGGCCCGGACGAGGCGCACGAAGGCCGGGATCGAGGTGATGCCGACCGAGATGATCACGTTGCGGAGGCCGGGTCCGAGCGCAGCGACCAGAGCGATCGCCAGCAGGATGTTGGGAAAGGCGAGAATCACGTCCACGACTCGCTGCGTGAGCATGTCGAGCCAGCCGCCGAGATAGCCCGACAGCGCTCCCAGCGGAACGCCGATCAGGAAGCCGATGGCGACAGCCCCGAAGCCGACGAGAAGAGTGAGCCGCCCCCCGTAGAGCAGCCGCACCAACTCGTCGCGGCCCAGGTCGTCGGTTCCCAGCGGGTGGGCCGGCGAGGGCGGCAGGAACGCATTGGCAAGGTCCTGACGGACAGGGTCGTTGTGATCCAGCAGGGGTCCGATCAGGCTGGCCAGCGCGAAGAGGTCCAGCACGCCGACTCCGAACATCGCGCTCCGATGGGTCCGCAGCCGAACCCAGAAGCGGTCCCTGGGCACCGCATCGACCGCCTCCTCATCCTGGAGGCGGTCGAGGTCAGCCGTACCGGATGCGAGGGTCGACAACCGCGTAGACCAGGTCGGTGATGAGGTTGACGACGATGAAGGCGACGGCGATGAGCAGGACGACTCCCTGCACGACCGGAAAGTCGCGGAAGAATATGGAGTCCACGAGCAGGCGGCCGATGCCGGGCCAGGCGAAGACGGTCTCGGTCAGGACCGCGCCACCAAGCAGCGTGCCGAACTGTAGCCCGATCGTCGTCACCACCGGCAGCAGCGCGTTGCGCAGAGCGTGGCGGAGGAGCACTCTCCGTTCCCCGGCGCCCTTGGCACGCGCCGTGCGTACGAAGTCCTGACCCAGGACCTCCAGCATCGCCGAGCGGGTCTGCCGGGCGATGAAGCCGACGGAGAAGAAGGCAAGCGTTATCGCGGGCAGGACGATGCTCGTCGGCCCGCCGGCGCCGGCCGCCGGGAGCACCCGGAGGTCGATTGCGAACAGTACCACCAGCATCAGCCCGAGCCAGTAGACAGGGATCGAGACGCCGGCAATGGCGGCGCCCGAGATCAGCAGGTCCATCGCCGTGTTGCGGCGCGTGGCAGCGACCACGCCCGCGGCGACACCCACCGCGATCGCGATCACGATGCTCAGGGCGGCCAGCTCCGCGGTGTACAGAGCGCGCGCGGCGATCTCTGACGTGACGGGGTTGAGGGTGTGAGTCGAGGTGCCCAGGTCACCGTGGGCCAGGCGGCCAAGAAAGCTGAGGTATTGCTGCCATCCCGGCTGATCGAGGCCCAGTTGGTGACGGATCCGTTCCACGTCGGCGGGCGTCGCGTTGACGCCGGCGATGACTCGCGCCGGGTCACCGGGCAGCAGGTGAACCAGCAGGAAGATCAGCGTGGCCACCCCGAGGACCGTCGGGACGGAGAGCAAGACCCTGCGGACCAGGTAGGTGGTCAACCTACCGGTGGCCTCCGCCGAGCCCTCGCCGGCGACACCACGTCAGGCCGGCGACACCCAGCTGGTGACGAACTTCTCGTTGGGCAGCCCTGTCACGTTCTTCACCTTGTTCGTGGTGACGAAGGGGTAGCGCTGGTTGTACAGGAAGATCCACGGCGCGTCGTTCCAGACGATCTTCTGCGCGTCGCAGTAGGCCTTCTTGCGCTGGCCCGGGTCGCTCGCCGTGTTCCCCTGGGTGACCAGTTCCGTCACTTGCGGGTTCCCGTAATAGGACGTATTTAGCCCGGCCGGCGGGATCTGGCTGGGTAGGAACTGCTGGAACTGCTGGCTGGCATCCATGTACGCCGGGGCCCAGCCGAGCAGGTGCAGGTCGGTGCTGGCCCGTGCGGGTGCTACGTTCACGGTGCCGAGATACGTGGGCCAGTCGGCGGTCTGCGGGCCCTCGACTTTCAGGCCGGCCTGGGTGAGGTACCCGGCCACCGCCTCCGCCACCTTGCTGTCCTGCAGATAGCGGCCCGTCGGCGAGAGCAGCTTGACGGTCATCCCGCTCGCGCCGGCCGCTTGCAGCATCTGCTTGGCCTTGCTCTGGTCGAACTTGTAGCTCCCTACAGAGCAGTAGCCGAACAGAGCTTTCGACATCGGCGCGTCCAGCGGCACCGCGGCGCCGAAAAGCACAGTCTTGATGATGGCGTCCTTGTCCACCGCGTAGTTGAGGGCCTGCCGGACCGCAGGTTTCTGCAGCAGGGTGTTCTTCGGGTCCACCGTGTTGATGACGATCTGGATGGTCCGGTCGCTCGGTCCCATGATCACGTTGAGGCTGTTGTCGTGCTGAAGCGCCGGGAGGTCGTTGCCCGGGGGCAGCGCGATCACGTCCGCCTGGCCGGCCCTGATCAGCGACTCGCGGGAGGTTGCGTCCGGGACGACCTTGAGGACCTGGGTGTCGTAGTTGGGCTTCTGTCCCCAGTAGTCCTTGTTGGCCTCGAGGGTGATGTGATCGCCGGCCTGGCGATCCTTGAACTTGTAGGGTCCGGTGCCAACCGGCTGCACGACATGCGTGAGAGTGTTGGGAGCAACGCTGGCGGAGGCCGGCGATATGATCGCCGCGTTCGTCTGCGTCATCGCCGCCGCAAACGGCGCGAATCGGGAGCCCAGCGTGAACTTGACGTTGGCGTCGTCGACGACGTCGACGGACTGGATGCCGCTCTTGCCGCCGAGCACGCCGGGCTGGGTCGCCTGTGTCTTGGAGTTGATGAGGCGGTCGATGCTGAACTTGACGGCCTGGGCGTTGAAGGGGGTGCCGTCGGAGAACTTGACGCCCGAGCGTAGCGTGAAGGTCCAGCTCAAGCCGTCCGCCGACTGGTCCCATTTGGTCGCCAGCAGCGGCTTGACGACGCCCTTCTCGTCGATGTTGACTAGCGGCTCGGCCATCATGTCCACGACCTGGGAGGCGGTGGTGGTCGTCTGCGCCGCCGGGTCGAGCGTGTCGGGGTCGATGCCGACCGCAATTGTCAGCTTGTCGCCGTGCTTGGGTCCCGCGCTCGTGTTCGAGCTCGTGCTCCCGGTACCGCAGGCCGCGATGACGAGGCCGGCCAGCAGCAGGGACGTGAGAGAGCGGTTTCTCATGCTCCTCCCCCTGTGAATCCGTAATCCTCAGGTGAGTATAGGATGGCGCCCCCGAATTGCCCAGAAGCCAATGGCGCAACCCCCAGCCGTTGGTCCTGGTGCGCGAAGCTGGGGGGGCGTAAGCTCCAGCCACAGTGGCGGAGGGACTGCTCCGAGTCGAGAACCTGCGGACCTACTTCCACACCCGCGCTGGTGTCGTGCGGGCAGTCGACGGGGTCGACCTGAGCGTCGGGCAGGGCAAAACGCTGGGGGTCGTCGGGGAGTCGGGCAGCGGTAAGAGCGTCACCGCGCTGTCGATCATGCGTCTGGTCGACGCCCCCGGTCAGATCGACCGCGGCAGCCGCATCCTCTTCGACGGGCTCGACCTGGTGACCGCCGCGGAGGACGACCTCCGGCGAATTCGCGGCAACGAGATCTCGATGATCTTCCAGGAGCCGATGACCTCGCTGAACCCTGTCTACACGGTGGGCAATCAGATCACGGAGGCGGTTCGCCTCCACCAGGACGTGGGTCAACGCGCGGCGGTCGATCGCGCCCTTGAGATGCTGGAGCTGGTCGGCATTCCCTCCCCCGAGCGCCGCCTCAACGACTATCCGCACCAGATGTCGGGCGGCATGCGCCAGCGGGTCATGATCGCCATGGCGCTCGCCTGCGATCCCAAGCTGCTCATCGCCGACGAGCCGACCACGGCCCTCGACGTCACCATCCAGGCGCAGATCCTGGAGCTGATGAAGGAGCTTCGAGACCGGCTCGGGATGGCGATCATGCTCATCACGCACGACCTGGGCGTCGTCGCCGAGATGGTGGACGAGGTAGCCGTCATGTACGCCGGCCGGGTGGTCGAGCGTGGGCCCGTGGAGCAGATTTTCGGCAGTCCGCAGCACCCGTACACGGAGGCTCTCCTGCACTCGATTCCTCTGCTGGGGATGACCCAGGCGGAGCCGCT
>CATPBP010000192.1 GCA_955652675.1 Candidatus Dormiibacterota bacterium | reverse complement strand
TCTGGCTGTAGCAACCAGCACCGTAGCGAGGGACCGTCCTGCTTTAGACACCCGCCCGCCTCCTGGCGGGCGTCCCCCTCACGTCGCTGAGTGGGGACTTCTCGTGTCGCTAATTGGGGAGTTTGGCGTGTCGCTCAACACCTTCCCTCCCATGGCGCGGTCAAGATCGTTCTCGTAGCGGCGCTGTTGAGGAACAAGCTCTGGGCGTACCCATCGATGATTGGCCTTCTTCTGATATTCATCGTCTATCAGAAGAGGACCGGCTGGGCATCCCTACATCCCATGAACTTGAGCTCGAGCTTCGTCTCGGCGAATCCGGCTGACGGCGCACTCAGCGAGGCCGCGCCGGGCGCGCTGCCCGGTGGTCGTGCGCTGGCGGCCGGCGCCGTAGCCGAATAGGGCTGTGGGAGAGCCGCGGCCCATGCTCATTCGTCCGGAGACTCTCGAGGACTATGCCGCGATCCGCCGGATAGTTGCCGCGGCCGCTCGGCCCCAAGACGCTCGCCTTGTCGACCTGATCCGTGAATCCGATCGCTACTTGCCGGACCTGAGCTTTGTCGCCGTCGACGAGGATGGTCCCGTGCTCGGCTACCTGATGCTCAGCAGGGTGGACCTAGTCAGCGACGTCACTCGGCAGGTCCTCTGCCTGGCGCCGATGGCAGTGGCCCCAACGCGGCAGCGAGCTGGGGTGGGCTCGACCCTGATTCGGCATGGGCTCGGGGCTGCGGAGGCGCAGGACGAGCCGCTTGTCCTAGTGCTGGGCCACGCCACCTATTACCCTCGCTTCGGTTTCGAACCAGCACGCCCTTTGGGTATCGAGCCACCGAACGGCTGGACGATTCCCGACGAAGTCTGGATGGTGCGACGCTTAGGCACCTACACAGCCGAGTACCGTGGCCGTGTCCGGTATCCGCCAGTTTTTGACGTGACGCGGGCTTAGCTCAGGCCTCAATCCCAAGCTGCTTCTGCGGGACCAATCGCAGGGAGCTGCCCATTCCCTGCGAATCCGGGGCGCCCCCCAGTTCTCGGCGTCCGAGTCGGCCTCGCTGTACGTGGTCGTGCCGGTCGCTCTCTTAGGCCCGGGACTCCCAAACGCGTCACCAGGGGTGAAGTAGGACGCCGGCGCTAGCGGCTGAGGTCTGGCCTTCTTCGTCGGAATAGTCCCGTATTTGTTGGCACGTGGGGACGGGGCTGCTATATAGAGTCCTGCTAATGATCTAAAGCAGGATTCAACCTGCTTGTAGACACTCGCCGACGTCGGCGTGGCGATGGGCCTGGAGGGGACCGACGTCGCCATCGAGACGGCCGAGGTGGCCCTGCTCTCCGACGACCTGAGCAAGCTGCCCTCACCTGATGAGCTTGTCGCGCCAGCCGATCAGGGCAATCAAGCACAACCCTGATCCTCTCATTATGGGTGCTCGGCATCGCGGTCGCCCTTTCGGCGCCTCAGGTCCGGTGAGGCGACGTTCACGCGGCTATCTTAGGAACGGCCGGGCATTCATGACGTCCATTTCGAATCGCCGGAGACTGGCTCGGCGCGCGCTGGCGCTGCTCGCGACGACTGGCGCTTGCATTGGGCTCGGGTGCCTGCTGGGAGCGCGACCGGTCGGGCGCGCGGCGGGCCTTCCCGAACAGGGATCGGTGCGCTGGCTGCTGCGACTGTTCGGCGTCCGCGAGCTCTTGCTCAGCTTCGGCCTCTACCGCAGCCTGCGTTGCGACGACCCGCAGCTGGCTCGGCTCCTGGCCGAGCTTACCGCCGTGGCGCAGGTCGGTGACGTCGCCGCCACCACCGTGACGGCGCTCGGCGGCGGCCTCCCGCGACGCGTGGTGGTAGGCGTCACGCTGGGAGCGCTGCCGACCCTGGCCTGCACCTGGCTGATCCGGCGCGGCTACCCGGCGCGATGAAGCGGACGGATCGGTAGCGGGACGCGGTAGGGACCGCCCTTGCGGGCAGCCCCCCGCACAGACCCGAGCGTGCGGGACTACCGCACTCGGTTCTTACCTTAGGTACGAACGGCAAAGCGCCGGTCCGGGTAGGGGTGAAGCACGCGGGGCGGAGGCAACCACTTCTCGGCCAGCCGATTCATTCGCTCCCAGGTCGTGTGGTCCGTCTGGCTACGGCGCCGGAGCGCCTGGAACCAGTCCCGCATGACTTGGTCGTCGAACTGATGGATGGCTTTGAGGTTGCCGGGCACGGCGTAGTAGGCGTGGTGCCCTCGCACCACCCTTCCCAGCCAGCGCCCCACCTCCGGGATGGGCAGATGCATTCGCCATATGAGCTCGGCCTTGACCTCCTTCAGCTTGGCCCGCATCTTCTTCGCACTCGTCTTCCGCTTCAGCGCAAAGCGTCCCCCCTCCCGGGTCTTCCCGCAGATGTGCGTGAAGCCCAGGAAGTCGAACGTCTCCGGCTTACCGAGTCCTCGCTCCTGCCGCCTCTGGGCGGCGTACCGCCCAAACTCGATCAGCCGCGTCTTCTCGGCCTTCAGTTCCAGGCCGAACCTCGCCAACCGCTGGCTCAGCCCTGCCAGGAACCTCTGTGCGTCCTCCCGATGCTGAAAGCCCACAACGAAGTCGTCCGCGTAGCGCACGATGACCATCTCACCGGTTGCCTGGCGCCGCCTCCATTGCTCGGCCCACTGGTCGAACACGTAGTGCAGGTACACGTTCGCGAGCAGCGGCGAGACCACTGCCCCCTGCGGCGTCCCCGCCTCGCCTCCCGACCACTTCCCGTCTTCTACGACTCCTGCCTTCAGCCATTGCTGAATCAAGCGCAGGACCCGCTTGTCCGCGATTCGGTGCTCGACAAACTTCTCCATCCAGCTGTGATCAAGGCCTCCGAAGAAGTCGCGCAGATCCGCGTCGAGCACCCAGTTCACCTTCCGCCTCTCGATCCCCACCTGCAGCGCATCCAGCGCATCGTGCTGGCTGCGCCCCGGCCGGAAACCGTAGGAGAAGCCGAGGAAGTCGGGTTCGTAGATGGCGTTCAGCACCTCTACCAGCGCCCACTGGAGGATCTTGTCCTCCAGGCTCGCCACCCCGAGCGGCCGCTGCCGCCCATCCGCCTTGGGGATGAATACCCGCCGCGACGGCTTCGCTCGATACGCCCCTCTGTGCAGCCTATCGTGCAGATCCTGAAGGTTCCCCTCCAGCTCCGCCGCGTAGGCCTCCCACGTCATGCCGTCCACTCCCGGGGCCGCCTCCCGGCGCAGCGCCTTGAAGCCTTCCTCGAGCAGCTCGACCGTGACGTGATGGAGGAGTGCTGTGAACCGCACCTCCTTGTCCCTGCTGGCCACCTGTCGTACACGCTCCAGTCCCCTGGGCACGCGGATGCCGGCCCTGTGTCCGGAGCGCGCTGGACTGTCCGTGTTCCCCTTGGTCAGCCCCCTTTCCTCCACCAACTCCGCCGCCACCCCGGTGGCCTTGTTCGCCGGCTTCGCAGGTACTACGGGCTGTGTGACTGCCCAGCTTCGTTCATCCCGAGCTTGCGGCCTTGGCCTTCCTCGGCCGGCCCGTCGGCCTGATCAAGGCCGCGGGCGAGGCTGGGCTCTCCCGGTTCTCGCGCATGGAG
>CATPBP010000191.1 GCA_955652675.1 Candidatus Dormiibacterota bacterium | reverse complement strand
GTGTGCCACCCGGGGCGGCGCCGGTTGGACCGGCCGGCCCGCCGGGCGGCGACCCGAGGAGCTCACGCGGATCCGAGCCGAAGAGCTGGCGCGTGCTGCGGAGGTCCTCCAGCTGGCAAGCGTCGAGCTATGGGACTATCCCGACGGCGGAGTCACCGGCTGCAATCAGGACGAGATCGTGGAGCGGGTTCGGGTCGCGGTTGAGAGGCTCGAGCCGGATGTCGTGGTCGGGTGGGGGCCGGACGGAGGGTATGGGCACCCCGACCACATCGCCATTGGAGCGTGCACGGATCGGGCGGTCGCCGGAAGCGGCAAGCCGCATTACCATATGGCCGTCGATAAACGTGCCGCGGACGCTTTCAACAACCTGGTCACAAGCCAACGACTCGACGTCGGGAGCATGCACCTGGTGGCGGTCGAGCCGGTCGACGTCATCCTGCAGCCGTCGCCGGAGGAGCTGGCGATCATAGGGCGAGCGATCGCATGTCACGACAGTCAGCGCAACGCGTTTGTGGACAGGATGCTGAACAACCCTCGACTGCTCTTCTGGATGGCGCGGAGCTGCTACGTGCGCGTGAGCGGCGACCGTGGAGACGTTGCGACCGATCTTCTCCCCGAGCTCGCTTGATTCCGAGGGTTCACGATTGATCGCCGGCCTTAACAGGCAACGTTGGCAACGGAGCTGAGCAAGCCTACGATGCGAACATGCGTACGGATGGCACGGAATTCGTCCACCTTGTCGAGGCAGGCTCACAGCAGATAGTTGGCGCGCTCCGCCGGGCCGCCGCGGAGGGCCTCGACGTCGAGGGCCTGACCGACGTCCTCAAGGTCGCCTTCTCCTGCCGCAACCAGGTCGACGCCGCCGTCACCAGCGCAATCGGCGCCCTCGACCAGGCCGCCGAGAAGGCCCCCGACGGCGAGGTCACAATGGCGCTCTCCTGCGCCACCTGGCTCAGCCACAACCTGCAGATCAGCTCCAGCGCCGCCCACGCCCAGGTCCACCTGGCCCGGCGGCTGCCCTCCCTGCCGGCCACCGCCGCCGCCTTCCAGCGCGGTGAGCTCTCGCCTCAGCACGCCAGCGTCATCGTGCGCGGCGTGGAGGCGGTCGAGCGCGGCTGCGGCGAAGCCGGGCCGGCCGAGGCGCTGCTGCTCCAGGAGGCCCGGCAGCGAGACCCCCGCGACCTGCTCCGCTGGGGCCTGAGCCTGCTCCACCGGCTGGCCCCTCAGGAGATGGTGGCGGAAGAGGAGGGGCGGCATCGGCGGCGCTACCTGCGGCTCTCCGAAGCCTTCGACGGTGGCTATGAGCTGGAGGGCTACCTGGACCCCGAGGGCGGCGCCACCTTGAAGACTGCGCTCAACGGGCTGCTCGGACCCCGCCCCAGGCAGGACCGGCGCAGCCCCGGCCAGCGCCGCGCCGACGGCCTGGTCGAGCTCGCCACCAGGGTCCTGGACGGAGGCGAGCTGCCGGTGCGCGGCGGCCAGCGTCCCGACCTCACCGTCACCGCCAGCCTGGAGACCCTGCGCGGCGACGCCGGGGCGCCTGCCGCGCTGCTCGACTGGGGCTTTCCGATCTCCGGTCAGGCCCTGCGCCGGATCGCTCGGGACGCCGAGATCACACCGGTCCTGCTCAGCCCCCGAGGGGATCCGCTGCACGTGGGCAGGAAGTACCGGACGGCCACGGCCAAGATGAGCAGGGCATTAGCACTGCGCGACGGGCGCTGCGTCTGGCCCGGCTGCGACCGGCCGCCGGAGTGGTGCCAGCGCCGTCACGAGGTCCCCTGGGCGTCGGGTGGCAAGACCGAGGTGGAGGGCATGAGCCTGCTCTGTGTCCGCCACCATCGGCGGCTGAGTCGCGGATGGCGCCTGGAGCGGCTGCCCGACCGCCGGGTCATCGCCCACGCGCCACGACCTGGTGGCGCGGTTCGCAATCACGCTGTTCCGGCCCCGCTACTGCTTTCGGGCTAAGCGGGGCCGCCTGCTTGGAAGTGGCCTTAGGGTGCCGAGGGATCGACGGGTGTCCGGCCGACGAGGTCGCGGACAGCCTGCAGGTCGTCCGCAAAGGTTGGGTCGGGAAGAGGGGCGTCCGCGAGGATCGCAAGAGCCTCTTTGAGCGGCCGGCCCCTTGGGACCGGAGGTGACTCCTCCGCAGGATCCTCCGGCCTTGATCGCCCTGAGGTCTTCATAGGGGCAGTTATAACGTCTCTGACCGCATCTACCGATCCAGACGGCGCGCTCTTCCTAGAGCATCCCCAGTTCCCAGCGGGCGTCTTCGGTCATGCGCTCGGGGGTCCAGGGTGGCTCGTAGACCAGCTCCACGCCGGCGTCCTCGATCCCGCGCAGCTGGAGCAGGTGGTCGCGCACGTCGGTCATGACCTCGGCCGCCATCGGGCAGCCCATGGCGGTGAGCGTCATCTTCACGTCGACGCGGGCAGGCTTGATCGCGATCTCGTAGACCAGGCCCAGGTCGACGATGTTGACTGGGATCTCTGGGTCGAAGACCTCCCGAAGGACCTCGATAACGTCTTCCTCCTTGACCTCGACCGCCGCGGTTTCCGTCTTCTGCTCGCTCATAGTCCTTTCTCCAGGGGCAGGCCCGCCTCTCGCCAGGCCTTGTGGCCGCCGCGGAAGTTGACGACGTCGTTTACGCCCAGCGCGACGGCCATCTCCGAAGCCACCGAGGAACGTTCTCCGACCTCGCAGACGAAGATGGTGTGGTCCTTGAACTGCAGGGCTCCGGGGTTGGCGAGGATCCGGCTCAGCACCACGTGACGGGAGCTGGGGATGTGGCCCCGCTCGCGCTCCCAGCCCTCGCGGACGTCGACCACTTCGTAGTCGCCGCTTTCGATCAGCTTCTGGATCTCGTCGACCGTGAGGTCGCGGAACGATGTCTGCTGCTCGGGGTTGCTCACTGCTCGTCCTCCTCCTCGGCGGCCAGTCCGTAGGCGCCCACCTTCAAGACCTTAAGGGAGAGGAGGGCGCACTTGAGCCGGGCCGGCGAGATGTCGATCCCCAGCTCCTCCAGCACGTCGTCCTTGCCGACCTGCTGCGCCTCGTCCAGCGTCATCCCCTTCAGCCGCTCCGTCAGCAGCGAGGCCGAGGCCTGCGAGATGGCGCAGCCACGGCCGTGGAACTTGACGTCCTCGATCACCCCGTCGCGGACCCGGAAGTCCATCCCGACCATGTCGCCGCAGAGCGGGTTGTATTCCTCGTGCGTGATGTCGGCAGCCTCGATCCGCCCGAAGTTTCTCGGGTTCTTGTAGTGGTCGAGGATGTACTCGCGATAGAACTGCTCGTCAGCCGCCATCTCTACTCGAAAATCCTTTTCGCTTCTTTCAACCCCTGGACCAGGCGGTCGACTTCCGTCTTCGTGGTGTAGAGGTAGAGGGAAGCCCTCGCCACCGCGGCCACGTCCAGCCGGGTCATCAGCGGCATGGTGCAGTTGTGGCCGGAGCGGACGCAGACCCCGTTCCGATCCAGGATGGTGGAGAGGTCGTGGGGGTGGATGCCGGCGACGTCGAAGGACAGCACGCCGGCCCGGTCGGGGCCGAGTGGCGGGCCGAAGATGCGCAGCCCCTCGATCTCCGTCAGGGCCTCGTAGGCGTACTCCGTCAGCTGCTCCTCGTGCGCCCGGATGGCGTCGAAACCGATTCCGGTCAGGTAGTCGACGGCGGCGCCGAGCCCAATCACCTCTGCGATCGGCTGGGTGCCGGCTTCGAACTTGTGGGGCAGGTCGGCGTAGGTGGTGCCCTCCAGACGGACGACCTTGATCATCTCGCCGCCCGCCATGAAGGGAGGCATCTCCTCCAACAGCTCGCGGCGCCCCCAGAGCACTCCGACACCGGTCGGGCCGCACATCTTGTGGCTGCTGAAGGCGTAGAAGTCGCAGCCGGCGTCCTGAACGTCGAAGCCCATGTGCGGAGCGCCCTGGGCCCCGTCGATCAGCACCTTCGCCCCCGCCGACCCGGCCGCGGCCGTCATCTCCCGGTAGGGGTTGACGGTCCCCAGCGTGTTCGAGATCTGGTTGAAGGCGACCAGCTTGGGCTTCTGCTCCAGGAGCGCCTGGAACTGGTCCTGGCGCAGCCGGCCCTGCTGGTCGACATCGACGAACTCCAGCCGGGCCTGCTTCTCAGCGGCCAGCACCTGCCAGGGGACCAGGTTGGAGTGGTGCTCCATCACTGTGCAGACGATCAGGTCGCCCGCCCGTACGTTCGCCCGGCCCCAGGAATAGGCGACCAGGTTGATGCTCTCGGTCGTGCCGCTCGTGAAGATGATCTCCTTCGCGGAGCGGGCGTTGACGAAGCGCTTCACCTTCTCTCGGGCGCCCTCGAAGCGCTCGGTCGCGGTCTCGGAGATGCCGTAGGCGGCCCGGAGGATGTTGGCGTTGTACTTCTCGAAGTACTCCTGCATGGCGCCGGTGACCTGCCTCGGCCTCTGCGAGGTGTTGGCGGAGTCCAGGTAGGCGATCCCCGTCTCGAAGATCGGAAAGTCGCGCCGGACCGACTCTACGTCCAGGGTCTTAGTGCTTGATGTAGACGTCGTCGCCATCAATCTCCACCTTGTAGACCCTTGCCGGTATTACCGCCGGCAGACCGGTCACCGAGCCGTCGAGCAGGCAGAAGCGCGAACCGTGCGCCGGGCACTCGACGTCCAGGCCCCAGAGCTCGCCGTCGCTCAGCGAGTACTCCTCGTGCGTGCAGATGTCGCCGATCGCGTAGTACTCGCCGTCCTCGGCGTGCGCCAGGCAGATCTCCTCGCCGTCGACGATCACCTTCTGCATGGTGTCGACCTCGAGGTCCTCGATCTTGGCGACCAGGTGCCTGGTCAGCGGGGCGTTAGCCAATCCGCGACTCCAGCTCCGACTCGACCAGCTCTCGGGCCTGAGCCACCGGGATGCGGTCCAGCACCTCGCCGAAGAAGCCGTGCACGATCATCCGCTCGGCGGTGCCGGCGGGGATGCCGCGGCTCTCGAGATAGAAGACGTGCTCGGGGTCGACCGGCGCCACGGTGGCGCCGTGGGTGCAGCGGACCTCGTTGTTGAGGATCTCCAGCATCGGGATCGAGTTCGCCTTGGCAGTCTTCGAGAGCAGCAGGTTCCGGTTCGCCTGGTAGGCGTCGGAATGGGTGGCGTTGGGCTCGATCCGGATCAGTCCGGCGTAGAGGCTGCGCGCCTCGTCCCGCAGGGCGCCCTTGAAGAGCAGGTCCGAGCTTGTGTGGCCGACCACGTGCTGCTGGAGCGTGTGGAAGTCGAAGAACTGCTGCGCGGACCCGAAGAACAGCGCTTTCAACTCGGCGCTCGCCCCGGGACCGACCAGCGAAGCCTCGATCCGGTTCTTGGCGAAACGGCCGCCCAGGCCAACCGAGACCAGCCGCGCCGTCGCGTCGCGCTCGACGCGGACGCGCTGGTTGGCGAACTGCCAGGCGTGGCGTCCCCAGCGCTGCAGGGAGACGTAGCCGACGTTGGACGCCTCGCCGGCGAAGACCTCGGCCGACCCACTCGTCAGGGCGGGACGGTCCAGGTCCGGGGAGAGGAACTCGTCGATGTAGTTGAAGCTGCTGCCCCGGCCCGCCACCAGCAGCGTGTGCGGCAGGACCGCGGCACCGCCTCCGGAGGACCAGAACTGGGAAACCAGCGGCTTCTCGATGCTGACCCCCTCGGGCACGTAGAGGAAGGTGCCCCCGCTGAAGAGCGCCGCGTGCAGCGCCGCCAGCTTGTCCCGCTCCGGCCGCACTTCGGAGAAGAGGCGAGAGCGCACGAGCTCGGGATACTCGCTGGCAGCCTGGCTTAGCGGCATGAAGATCACGCCCCGCGCCGCGACTTCGGGGTTCAGCTCGACCTGGCCCGGCTCCGAGCCCCGCTGCCGAAGAACGCCGGCCGTTTCCGCTATCGGGTCGGCAGGCGCCGAGCCGTCGGCCTGCTCGAAGGTCTGGAAGGAGTCCAGATCGAGGCCCCGTATGTCGGTCCGCCGCCACTCCTCGTCGGAACGGGACGGCAGCGGCAGCCGCTCATAGATCTCGAAGGCCTCGCGCCGGCGGGCGCGCAGCCACTCAGGTTCGCCGTGGAGGGCGGCGAGCTCCTCCACGGCGTGCAGCTCGAGCCCCATCTACCCGACCGAGCCCTCCATCTCCAGCTGGATCAGCCGGTTCAGCTCGATCGCGTACTCGAGAGGCAGCTCCTTGGTGAAAGGCTCGATGAAGCCGTTCACGATCATGGTCTCGGCCTCGGCCTGAGGGATGCCCCGGCTGGTGAGGTAGAAGAGCTGCTCGTCCGAGACCTTGCTCACAGTGGCCTCGTGCCCGATCGTGACCTGGTTCTCGTCGCACTCGATGTAGGGATAGGTGTCGCTGATCGAATTCTCGTCCAGCAGGAGCGCGTCGCACTTGACGAACGACTTCACGTCGTGCGCACCCGGATGGACCTTGATCAGCCCACGGTAGGAGGTGCGCCCCCCAGCCTTGGAAATCGATTTGGAGGTGATGGTGGAGGTGGTGTTGGGCGCGACGTGCACCATCTTGCCGCCGGCGTCCTGGTGCTGGCCCTTGCCCGCGAATGCCACGGAGAGCACGTCGCCCTTGGCCCCGGGCTCCATCAGGTAGACGCTCGGGTACTTCATGGTGATCTGCGAGCCCAAATTGCCGTCGACCCACTCCATGGTCGCGTTCTCGTAGGCGACGGCCCGCTTGGTGACCAGGTTGTAGACGTTGGTCGACCAGTTCTGGATGGTCGTGTAGCGGCAGCGGGCGCCCTTCTTGACGATGATCTCGACCACCGCCGAGTGCAGCGAGTCCGTGGTGTAGATGGGAGCCGTGCAGCCCTCGATGTAGTGGACGAAGGAGTCCTCGTCGCAGATGATCAGCGTCCGCTCGAACTGGCCCATGTTCTCCGCGTTGATGCGGAAGTAGGCCTGCAGCGGGATGTCGACCTTGACGCCCTTGGGGACGTAAATGAAGGAGCCGCCCGACCAGACCGCCGTGTTCAGCGCCGAGAACTTGTTGTCCGCGGGCGGGATCACGGTACCGAAGTACTGCTGGAAGATCTCCGGGTGCTCGCGAAGAGCGGTGTCGGTGTCCAGGAAGATGACGCCCTTCTTCGCCAGCTCCTCGTGCAGCGAGTGGTAGACGACCTCCGACTCGTACTGCGCCGCGACCCCGGACAGGAACTTGCGCTCGGCCTCGGGTACGCCCAGGCGGTCGAAAGTCTTCTTGATGTCGTCGGGAACCTCGTCCCAGGACGTGCTCTGCTTGTCCGACGCCTTGAGGTAGTAGAAGATGTTCTCGAAGTCGATCACGGAGAGGTCCGCTCCCCAGGTCGGCATCGGCTTCTTGCGGAAGATTCCGAGTGAGCGCAGGCGGAGCTTGGTCATCCACTCCGGCTCCTGCTTCATCCAGGAGATCTCCTTGACGACCTCCTCGGAAAGGCCCCGCTTGGCCTTGAAGGAGTACTTCTCCGGGTCGAAGAAGCCGTACTTCTCCTTGTAGTCATCGCCGACGTTGATCTGCGGTGCGACGGCCATCTAGGTCACCTCCTCGCCGGCGACGGCGGGTACTGGCTCTCCCCATTCGGAGTAGCCGCTCTTCTCGAGTTGTGCTGCGACTTCGGGTCCGCCCGACTGCACGATCTGGCCGTGGACCAGCACGTGTACGAAATCGGGCTTGATGAATTCCAGGATGCGCGAATAGTGCGTGATGATGAGGACGCCCAGGTCCGGCCCGCGCATCTCGTTGATGGCCTCGGCCACGAACCGGATGGAGTCGATGTCCAGGCCGGAGTCGGTCTCGTCCAGGATCGCGATCTCCGGCTTGAGCACCGCCATCTGCAGGATCTCCGCGCGCTTCTTCTCGCCACCGGAGAAGCCGTCGTTGATGTAGCGGGAGAGGAAGCTGTCGTCCATGCGCAGCGTCCTCATGGGCTCCTTGAGCAGCTCCCTGAACTCACGCGGCGTGATCGCCTTGGACTTGTCCTTGCCGTCGTAGCCGCGCTTGGCGTTCAGGGCCGTGCGCAGGAAGTTGGCCATGGTGACGCCAGGGACGACCGTCGGGTACTGGAAGGCCAGGTAGACGCCCAGCCGGGCTCGCTCGTCGGGCTCGAGCTCGAGCAGGTTGCGGCCCTTGAAGTGGACCTCACCACCTGTCACCTGGTAGCCGGGGTGCCCCATCAGCGTGTTGGAGAGCGTGCTCTTGCCGGAGCCGTTCGGCCCCATCACGGCGTGCACCTGGCCCCTGGAGATGCCCAGGGAGATGCCCTTCAGGATCTCGCGGTTCTCCACGGTCGCCCTCAGGTCCTTGATCTCGAAGTCAGCCAAGTTCCTTCCTCTCATCAGTGTTGTTCGTGATGTCGTACGTGCAGGTCGTGTCGCCGGACCCCGCCCAGGTCGAGCGTGCCACGGTGGCGCCCAGCAGCCGCTCGTAGAGAATCTGCTCCTGGCGGCAGGGATGCCCTGCCAGCGCCGCGACATCCTGGATGGGACAGTTGCAGTGCCGGAGCTGGAGGCTACCGTCCGTCCGCTCCACGACCTCTGTCATGTGGCCGCCCTCGCGGGTCAGCCGGGCCAGTTCGCGGACACGTTCTTTGAAGTCTAAGCCGGCCAGGCGGCCCGCGTATTCCCGTTCCAGACGCTCCGCCCGAAGGGCGAAGAACCGCTCCAGCTCCGTCGACTCCATGAAGTCGACGAGCTCAACGGCGAGCTGGCGGTGTCCGCTGGGAAAGGCGTCGCCGGCGGCCGCGGTGAGGCGGTACACATGTACCGGCCGGCCGGGCCCGCTGGGCTGAGCCTGCGTGACCTCGACCAGGCCGCTGGCTTGCAGCGCCTCCAGATGGCGCAGGGCACCCTGGCGGGTGAGGCCCAGGTGTTCCGCCACTTCCGTCAGACGAGCCGAGCCCTGCTGCTTGAGGAGGCTCAGCACGTCCATCTTCCTATCCATGCGTCGAGATCGATTTTACCGATTTATCAATGCAGATGTTGACAAATACAGGGAGGGCCCATCCGCAGCTTGGCGGTACGCTTCCACCCGTCCATGTCACCATCGTCGAGGTCGCGCGCGGGGGCCGTCCGGTGAGCGAGGCGGTCGACCTCGAGCGGCTTTCGGACGAGGAGATAGGAGAGCTGGTGGCCGCCGTCCGGGCCCGGATGCGCCCTCTGGAGACGCAGCTCGCAGAGATCAGGTCAGAACGGGATGTGCTCCTCACCGAGCAGCGGCGCCGCGAGCGACTGGCGCAGAGGGGCCGGCGGGCCAGCGTCAAGGAGGCCATGCGGGATGGCCATTTCCCGACTTTCACGCAGCTGGTGGCGGCGGCGGAGGCGGGTTCCTTCGAGGACTACCGCTTCCACCTGAAGACCGGCGGCGAGGTCCGGCTCGGCTTCCCGGGCGCCCGCCAGCAGGCGGTCGCGTTCACCGACGGCCGCCAGCTGGCCCAGGTCCGCGACCTGGCAGACGCGGCGCGCCTGTGGGCGGCGGGCTGGGAGCCGGGAAGTCCCGGCCGGGCCGGTCTTCGCGTCCATTTTCTCGGTACCCGCCAGGAGCGACTGGCCGACCCTGAGGAGGTTTACGCGAGGCCGGCCGGCGATGAAGAAACCCAGTAATGGGGCCGTAACTTTAGTGATAGCCTAAACGCATGAACAGGGCTCTCAAGAAGCGCACGGAGACAGCGCTGGACGAGCTGTCAAGGACCTACGAACTGGTCCGCGAGCTGCTGATCCAGCGGCTCGGGGACGTCGACACGACGACCATGCGGAAGCGCGGCTCGGAATACGCAAGTCGGTGGGCAAGCCGCCTCGACGATATCGACACCACGAAGCTGCAGCGGCGCGGATACAAGGCTGCCGGCGGGCTTCGCAAGCAGGTCGAGCGTCGAGTTCGGCGGGAGCCCGAGCGACGGCCGCGCTGGCCCATCGCCGGCCTGGTTGCGATCGGCGCCGGCCTGGCCGCTGTGGGCTGGCTGGTCTACGACGCGGGCCGCCGGGAGGCTGTGCGGCGGCGGCTGACCGAAGCCCCATCCCGTGCCCGCGAGCGCTATGCCGACCTCGGCGGTGTCGGTGGCGCGGTGAACAGGGTGTCCGGTCGCAGCAACGGCCAGGAGCAGGACTTGAAGCAGCAGGTCGAGGAGACCATCGCCCAGGGGGGCACCCGGCCCTCCGGTCTCGAGGTCTCTGTCGAAGGTCGCACCGTCTACCTCCGGGGCAGGGTCGATGACCCGGCCGCGGTCGACGCGGCCGCCGAGCGGGTCCACTCGGTGCCCGGGGTCGTCGCCGTCGTCAACCTCACCACGGGTTCGGCGGCTCCCGTCCAGAGCGGCAACAACAACAAGGTCTAGAGCCGGCGTAAGAGGCGGCCGGAGAGCGCGGCGGAAGGTCTCGCGTAACCTTTCGCCGCGCTTCTTGCGTTCAATCGGTCAGATCCGCCTGGTCAAGTAAGATCCATGCGAGTCTCACGGGGGGTATTTGAAAAAACCGGCTCGTTACAGGACCAAGTCCGGCCGGGCTCCGCGTGCTCGATTGCACGCCGGCTGGTCGCCCATAGGACGTCGAAAGACGCGTCGGACGGTGCTCCGGGTCTTCGGTGCCGTCCTCGGGCTCTTCCTGGTCGTCGGCGTCGGCGCCGGCGTCTACGCGCAGGCCTTCCTTGGCAGCCTGCAGCCCGTGGCCGGCCTCGACTCGACCGGCTTCCAGGGCGACACACTGATCTACGACCGCGGCGGCCAGCTCCTGACCGACTACGGGGAGGGTGGCAACCACCGCGTCAACGTAACCCTGGAGCAGATCTCGCCCAAGCTGGTCGACGCCACGGTCGCCGTCGAGGACAAGAACTTCTGGACCAATCCCGGCGTCGACCCGGAGGGCATCCTGCGGGCGGCGGCCAACAACTTCCACAGCCGCAGCATCGTTGGGGGCGGGTCCACGATCACCCAGCAGCTGGCCAAGCAGAGGTTCTTGAGCCCCGATCAGACGCTGGACCGCAAGCTCAAGGAGATCGTCTACGCCTACCAGCTGAACCAGGCCTATCCAAAGCGGAAGATCCTCGAGCTGTACCTGAACCTCAGCTACTACGGGGAGCAGCAATACGGTGTTCAGGCCGCTTCGCGGACCTTCTTCAACAGGGAGGCGAGGGACCTGGACCTGGCACAGGCGTCCATGCTCGCCGGTCTGCCCCAGGCACCCGAGCAATGGAGCCCGGTCGCGCACCCTGAGGACTCCAAGATCCGGCAGAAACAGGTCCTGGACGCCATGGTGCGGGTCGGCTACGCCACCCCGGCTGACGCGCTCGCCGCCTACAACGAGAAGCTGGACGTACACGCCCCGGTGAGCAAGGCGCTGGCCCCCCAGTTCGTCGCCTACGTGACCAGTGAGCTGCGGGCGCTCGGCTTCGACCCCGGGCACCAGCAGCTGATCGTCAAGACGACCCTCGACTACTCACGCCAGCAGCTGGCCGAGCAGGTGGTGCGGGACGCCTGGAACTCGAACAAGTACCGGGACCGCAACGGGACCCTGAGCGCGGCGCTCGTCTCCATGGACCCCAAGACCGGCGAGCTGATCTCCTACGTCGGCTCCCCGGGCTATGACACCCCCGACGGGCAGCGTGACTACGTGAGCGGGGCCTACGTGAACCCCGGCTCCTCCGTGAAGCCCTACACCTACGCGGCGGCGCTGAGCGGGCGCAAGGCAACCATGGACACGCCGATCATGGACGGACCCAGCCCCTTCCCGATCCCCGGCGGCAAGCCCATCTACAACTTCGTGCACAAGTCCTACGGGGTGCAGCCGCTGAGGGTGGCGCTGGCCAACTCGCTGAACATCTCGGCCGTCAAGACCGAGCTCGCCGTGGGGGTCCCCCAGGCGGTGGACTACTACCGCCAGTTCGGCCTCACGCCGCTCGACTTCAGCGGCAACCCCGGCGGCCCGGAGAGCAGCTACGGGGCCTCGCTGACCCTCGGCGGCAGCGCCATCACGCTGCTCCAGCACGTGGCCGGCATCTCGGTCTTCGCCGACATGGGCGTCTACCACAAGCCGGAGGCGATCCTGCAGGTCTCGGACGTGAAGGGCAAGGCGCTCTACCAGGCGGACCCGGGCCGGGGCCGCCGGCAGGCGATCGAGCCGGGCGTCGCCTTCATCATCAGCTCGATCCTGGGCGACGACAACAACCGCTCCCTGGTCTTCGGAAAGGGGACCCCGCTGCACCTCAACGATCGCCACGCGGCGGCCAAGACGGGGACCACGGAGGACTTCCACGACGCGCTGACCGTGGGCTGGACGCCCGACCTGGCGACGGTGGTCTGGCTGGGCGGCACCAAGGGCATCAACGACACCATGTGCAACTGCCAGTCGGACGCGGTCTTCGTGGCGGCTCCGGCCTGGCACAGGTACATGGAGTCGGCGCTGACGAACCTGCCGGACAGGTGGTACGAGGCACCCAACGACGTGCTCAAGGGCGCCAGCAACAGCTGGTTCCTGCAAGACGCGCCCAAGGTCGATCACCTGCCCAACGACAACCCGATGCCGACCCCCAACAACTACGGCGTCCCCAACGACCCGGGCACGGGGCCGGTGAAGGCGGACGGGCGGCCGCTGCCATGGACCGTCCCGCCGCAGGGGCAGGGTCAGGGCCAGGGCGGCCAGCAGAACGCCCCCGGCCGGACCCGCCCGCTTCCGCCCACGGTCCCGTAGAAAGTTGAGCGGCCGCCCGGGCGGCCGGGGGAGGGAGCCGAGCCGGCCGGATGGCCCCCTCCGGCTGCGTACAATCGAGCTCTCGTGACGACCCCTCCAGACGTCTCCGTGGTGACGGAGACCCTGCCCGGAAGCCAGCTCGGCCTGACCATCGAGGTGCCCCAGGTCCAGGTCGACGGCGCCTACGAGCGCGTGCTCCAGCGACTGTCGCAACGGATCAAGATCGGGGGCTTCCGGCCTGGCAAGGCGCCGCGAGCGCTGGTCGAGGCCCGGCTGAGCCCGAGCGCGATCCGCGAGGAGGTGATCGACACGCTGGTGCCCCCGGTCGTCAACCAGGCGCTCAGGGAAAGAGACATCGACGCCATCGATCGGCCCCAGGTGGAGATCCAGGAGCTGGAGCGGGGACGGCCGGCGCGGTTCACCGCCCGGGTGAGCGTCTGGCCCTCGGTCACCCTGGCCGACCTGGACTCCCTGAAGGTTGAGAAGCCCGCTACCGAGGTCACCGACGAGATGGTCGAGCAGCGCCTGCTGGAGCTGCGCGAGCGGCTCGCCCAGGTGGAGCCGGTGGAGCGCGAGATCGCCATGGGCGACGTGGTCGTGGGCGATGTGCGTCTGCTGGTCGACGACCAGGAGGTGCCCTCCGAGTCGCGTACCGCGATCGAGCTGGAGGTCAAAGAGGACGTCCTTCTGCCCGAGCTGCTGGCCGCCCTGCCCGGCCGCAAGGCCGGCGAGGTCGCGGTGGCAGAGCTGACGATGCCGGAGGACCACGAGGACGAGAACGTGCGCGGAAAGCCGGGCCGCCTCGAGGTCACCGTCCAGGGCGTCAAGCAGAAGACCGTCCCCGAGCTGACCGACGAGCTGGCCGAGCAGCTGAGCGAGGGCGAGCAGAAGACGGCGGACGACCTTCGCCAGGCGGTGCGCCGGGACCTGATCGAGCAGTCGCGCCGGATCGACGAGCTGAGCTACGAGCAGGCGGTGGTCCGGACGGTCGTCGAGGCTTCGGGAGTCGAGATCCCCGACTCGCTGGTCGATCGAGAGGTCGATCGGGAGATGGAGGACATGGAAAGGCGGCTCGGCCGCCAGGGGCTCCGACTCCCGCGCTACTTCGAGTATCTGAACAAGACCGAGGACGAGTACCGGGCGAGCCTCCGGCCGGACGCGGCATCGCGGGTCAAGGTGGACCTGGTTCTGGAGGAGGCCGGCCGCCAGCTGGCCATCGAGCCCACCGAGGACGAGGTCACGGAATACATCCGGGAGCAGGCGGATAAAGACGCTGAGCTGAAGGGACAGCTGGAGCAGCTCTCGGGCAACGAGGCGGCGCGTGGATATTTCCGGCACCGGCTGACGAGGCTGAAGGTCCTGGAGGCCCTGGTCTCGCGCCTGGGCGGCGATCGAGATGACAAGGCAGTTGAGGCGAAGGCGGAGTAAGAGGAATGCGCAACGGGACCTACAATGACGCGATGGAAGGCACGCACGGTGGGCGTGTGGGGGAGGGGATCATGAACTACATGGTCCCGATGGTCGTCGAGAGCACCAACCGCGGGGAGAGGGCCTTCGACATCTATTCCCGCCTGCTCAAGGACCGGATCATCTTCATCGGGACGCCGGTCGACGACCAGGTGGCCAACCTGATCATCGCCCAGCTGCTGTTCCTCCAGAGCGAGGACCCCGAGAAGGACATCGCCGTCTACATCAACAGCCCCGGGGGCCAGGTCACCGCAGGGCTGGCGATCTACGACACCATGCAGTACATCCGGCCCGCCGTCTCCACGATCTGCATCGGGATGGCGTACTCGATGGGTGCGGTGCTGCTGGCGGGCGGCGCGGCCGGCCGGCGCTACTCACTGCCCCACGCCAACATCCTGATCCACCAGCCCTGGGGTGGCATGCAGGGCCAGGCCTCGGACATCCAGATCCACGCCAAGGAGATCCTACGGACGCGCGAGGTTTTGAACGGCATCCTGGCAAAGCACACCGGACAGCCGGTAGAAAGAGTGCAGCAGGACACGGAGCGTGATTTCTTCATGACCCCGGACCAGGCCAAGGCCTATGGCCTCATCGACGACATCATTCAGGCGACGGACCAGGTTCCGGTCGGTGTTGGCGCGGGCGCAGACGGCAAGGAGCCGGCAGGCCGCGGGTAGGGCTGAAGATGATCTTCCGCCGCAGGGGCAAGGATCCGAAGGTCGTTCGACACAGGCCGCGCTGCTCTTTCTGCGGGAAGCAGCGTGGGGAGGCGGGAGTACAGCTCATCGCGGGCGCCGGCGTATACATCTGCAGCCAGTGCGTGAGCGTAGCCAGCGAGATCCTGGGCCGGCACAATCCGCCTGCCCCGGCAGGTACCTAGCAGGGATGGTTATATGACGGAGCGCGAAGACCGCCGACGCTACACTCGATGCTCCTTCTGCGGGAAGGGGCAGGACCAGGTTCGAAAGCTCGTCGCGGGTCCCGGCGTCTACATCTGTGACCTTTGCATAGACCTCTGCCAGGAGGTCCTCGAGGAGGACAACCGGTCGGGGACGGCCAAGAAGACCAAGACGGGCTTCATCCCCAACCCGAAGACCATCTCATCGGCGCTTGACCAGTACGTGATCGGCCAGGACCACGCCAAGAAGGTGCTCTCGGTCCAGGTCTACAACCATTACAAGCGCGTCTCCGCCTCCAAGATGGTGGGCGACGTCGAACTGACGAAGTCCAACGTGCTGCTGGTGGGGCCGACCGGTTGCGGCAAGACCTACCTGGCGCAGACGCTGGCCAAGATCCTGGACGTGCCCTTCGCGATCGCCGACGCCACCTCGCTGACCGAGGCGGGCTACGTCGGCGAGGACGTGGAGAACATCCTGCTCAGGCTCATCCAGGCGGCCGACTTCGACATCAGCCGCGCCGAGCGAGGGATCATCTACATCGACGAGATCGACAAGATCGCGCGCAAATCGGACAACCCGTCGATCACGCGCGACGTCTCCGGCGAGGGCGTGCAGCAGGCGCTGCTCAAGATCCTGGAGGGCACGGTCGCCAACGTGCCGCCGCAGGGCGGCCGCAAGCACCCGCACCAGGACTTCATCCAGATCAACACGACCAACATCCTCTTCGTCTGCGGCGGGGCCTTCGACGGGCTCGAGCGGATCATCGAGCACCGCATCGGGCGCAAGTCGATCGGCTTCGGGGCCCCCTCGACCAAGCTGGCCAAGCGCGAGAAGGCCGAGATCCTGACCCTCCTCCAGCCGGAGGACCTGCTCAAGTACGGCTTCATCCCCGAGTTCATCGGCCGGCTGCCGATCACGGTGACGCTGCACCCGCTGGACGAGTCGGACATCGTCAGGATCCTGACCGAGCCGAAGAACGCGCTGGTCAAGCAGTACCAGAAGTTCTTCAACCTGGACAACGTGGACCTGACCTTCGAGAACGGATCCCTGGAAGCGATCGCCGAGAAGGCGGTGGGCCGGGGGACGGGCGCTCGGGCTCTGAAGTCGATCATCGAAGAGGTGCTCTTGAACACCATGTTCGAGATCCCCTCACGCCCCGACATCAAGCGTTGCATCATCCGGCCCGACATGATCCGCAACCAGAGCGAGCCCGACTTCGAGTTCTCCGACGAAGGCGAAGCTCGCATCGTGGAAGAGTCCGCCTAGACCTAATATCTGCGGCGTGCGCGATCTCGTCGGGCGAGAGGTGCTGGTCACCGGCGCCTCCAGCGGTCTGGGGCCGGTGATTGCGCGCCGCCTCCACCGGGAAGGAGTGCGGCTCGTGCTCTCGGCGCGCCGCCGGCCCGAGCTGGACGCCCTGGCTCGGGAGCTGGTCGGTTCGCGCGTCGTCGCCGCCGACCTGTCCCAGCGCGGGGAGGCCGAGCGCCTTGCCAGTGAAGCTGGTCCTGTCGACATCCTGATCGCCAACGCCGGCGTGAGTGCCTCCGGGCCGTTGGTGGACTTCGACGTCGCAGGCTTGGACCAGGCGCTCGACGTCAACCTTCGGGCTCCCATCGTGCTGAGCCGTCTGCTCCTGCCCGGCATGCTCCGCCGGCGGGCCGGCCACGTCCTCCTGATGGCGTCCATGGCCGGCATGATCCCGGGGCCCCGGTCCTCGGTGTACAGCGCGACCAAGTTCGCGCTGAGGGGCTTCGGTCACTCCCTGCGCGGCGAGCTGCGCGGGACCGGAGTCGGCGTTTCCGTGATCAGCCCCAGCTACGTGCGAGAGGTCGGCGTCTTCGCCGATTCCGGACGGAGCGCACCCGGCCTCACCGTCCGCCCGGACCAAGTGGCGGAGGCCTGCCTGAGCGCCATCCGGCACGACCGGGCGGAGGTCACCGTCGCTCCCTTCTACGCGCGGCTGGGCGGGAGCGTCGGTCTCGCCGCGCCGGCGCTGGCAACCCGGGTCCGAAGCCGCCTCACCGACGCACAGTAGAGTCCACGCACGCCCGAATGAGCCAGACCACTCCGATGCCACCCGCCTACGAACCGCAGGCCGTCGAGGCCGGCTGGTATGCGCGATGGGAGGCGGCCCAGCTCTTCAAGGCCGAGGCGGACACCCTCAAACCGAGGTACTCCATAGCGCTCCCACCGCCAAACGTGACGGGCGAGCTGCACATGGGCCATGCGCTGAACGGCACCCTCCAGGACATGTGGGCCCGCTACCGCCGCATGTGCGGCTTCGAGGTGCTATGGCTGCCGGGGAGCGATCACGCCGCCATCGCCACGCAGAACGTGATCGAGCGCCAGCTCGCCAGCGAAGGCGGGAGCAAAGAGGAGCTGGGCCGGGAGCGCTTCAATCAGCGGGTCGACCGCTGGTACGCGAACGTCGGGGCCACCATCGTGGAGCAGTTCAAGGAGCTCGGCTGCTCGCTGGACTTCTCGCGCCTCCGCTTCACCATGGACCCCGCGTACGTGGGCGCGGTGCGCACCGCCTTCGTCCATTTCTGGGAGAAGGGCTGGCTCTACCGCGGACCGCGGCTGGTCAACTGGTGCACGCGCTGTCTTTCCGCCATCTCGGACCTGGAAGTCGACTGGCAGGAGCACCAGGACGTGCTCTATCAGATCCGCTACCCGGTCGAGGGCGGCGGTGAGGTGGTCGTGGCAACCGTGCGGCCCGAGACCATGCTCGCCGATACCGGGGTGGCAGTGCATCCCGAGGACGAGAGGTATCGCCGGCTCGTGGGGTGGCAGGCCGTGCTCCCCCTGGTTGGCCGCCGCCTGCCCATCGTGGCCGACGATGCCGTGCGGCGGGAGTTCGGCACCGGCGCGCTCAAGGTGACCCCGGGGCACGACCCGATGGACTGGGAGCTCGGCGAGCGGCACGGACTCGGGGTGATCGACGGATTGCACCCCGACGGCAGCATGAAGGTGCCGGAGCTGCCCGCCTACGATGGCCGGCCGGCGCTGGAGGCGCGCGAACTGGTCGTCAGAGACCTGGAGAAGGGCGGCTACCTAGTGGGGACTGAACCGTATCTGCACGAGGTGGGCCACTGCGACCGCTGCGGAACCGTGATCGAGCCCATGGTCTCAGAGCAGTGGTTCCTGCGCATGGGCGAGCTGGCCGGCAGGGCCGTCGCCGCCAGCGAGCGGGGCGAGGTCCGCTGGCACCCAGCCCGCTACGAGCGGACCTACCTGGACTGGCTGCGGGGCATCCGCGACTGGTGCGTGAGCCGGCAGCTCTGGCTCGGCCACCGGGTCCCCGTCTACACCTGCTCCAAGGGCCACGTCTTCGCCTCGGTCGACGAGCCCAGCGCCTGCCGCGAGTGTGGCAGCGCTGAGCTGGTCCAGGACCCGGACGTGCTCGACACCTGGTTCTCCTCGGCCCTCTGGCCCTTCGCCACTCTCGGCTGGCCGCGACAGACCGAGGATCTGCGCGCCTTCTACCCGACCGCGATGAACTCGACGGCGCGGGAGATCATCAACCTCTGGGTGAGCCGGATGATCATGACCGGCCTCGAGTTCATGGGCCAGGTCCCCTTTTCCGAGGTGGCCATCCACTGCGTCGTCCAGTCGGCGGACGGCCGGCGCATGAGCAAGTCCAAGGGCAACGTGGTCGACCCGCGCGACGTCATCAGGACCTACGGCGCGGACGCGCTGCGCGGCTGGGCGGCCGCGGTCGCCATGTCGACACAGGACGTACGCTTCGACGAGACCCGGATCGAGGGCTTTCGGCGCTTCGCCAACAAGCTCTGGAACGCAACCCGGCTGGTCGTCAACGGCCTCGGCGAGGACCCGGTCGCCGTGCCTGCCCCCGACGGCGACCTGGAGCTGAGCGATCGCTGGATCCTCTCGCGCCTGCAGTCCGCGGTCGACCTGACCAAGCGCGGGATCGAGGACTACGAGCCGCAAATCTCGATCAACGCGCTCTACGATTTCGCCTGGCACGACTTTTGTGACTGGTACCTCGAGGCCGCCAAGCCGCGGCTACGAGACGGCGACCCGGCCGCCCGGGCTACCTCTCTCCACGTGCTGGACACCCTGCTGCGGCTTCTGCACCCGTTCACGCCCTTCGTCACCGAGGAGCTCTGGCACCGGCTGCCCGGAGACCGGGACTTCCTGGTCAGGACCGCCTGGCCGGAGCCGAACGATCGTTTCCGGGACGCCGAGGCTGAAGGCCTCATCGAGGAGCTGCAGGTGGAGGTCGAGCAGCTCCGCTTCGACCGCAGCGCGCACCGGGCCCGCCGCGGCTTCTATGCGCCCCGGGGCGGGATCGAGGAACGGGGGTCGAAGCTGATCGGGGTCTGGGCTGGCGTGGAGCTGGTCGAAGATCTGCCGGCGGGCACCCAGACCAGGCTCGGTTGGGTTTCCTGGCAGGCCGCGCCGGCCTCGAGCGGAGCGGGCAACGGTCAGCTCCGCCGCCTCCGCCAGGAGCTGGCCAGGTCGGAGGCCAAGCTGGAGGACGCCCAGTTCATCGCCAAGGCGCCCTCCGCGGTGGTCGAGAAGGAAAGGTCCAAGGTTGCGGAATACCGCGCAGCCATCGACAGGCTGACCAGCTAGCCCTACTCTTTGCGCCCTGCCGCCGTCCTAAGCTAGCGCCCGTATGCCTACCGCCAGCGTGCTCGTGCCGCCAGGCCTGTTGCTGGCCGCCGGCCTGCTGGCCTGGTGCCTGGGCCGGGCCGGCGTTCGCCGCGTGGACCTGCTGCTGGCGGGCGGCACGGCGTTGGCGCTGGCCTCTTTGCTGGGGATCTGGTTCGGCGCCGGCAGGGTGGCCCTAGAGCTCAACCTGCCGGGCTCCCTGGCCGGTGCGCCGCTGAACCTGCGGCTGGACGCGATCACCGCCGCCTTCGGCGCGATCGTCCTCCTGCCCGCCGCGATTCTCTTCAGCGTCCAGCGCCGCGGTTACGACGAAGCGGCGGTGGCCGCCCTGGCCGCCGCCGCCTCTCTGCTGGCGGTGGAAGCGGCGAGCGTGCTGCTGACGGCCGTCGCGCTCAGCGCCTGCGCCAGCCTGGTCCTTGTCAATCTGCGGCAGGAGGAGGAGGGCCCGAGGGCGACCTACTGGGTCTCGCTCAGCCTGGCCGCCCTGCTCCTGCTCTGGGCGGCAACGGTCCTCGAGGTCATCGGCGGCACCTCCGCGTACGGCGCGGCCCCGGTCACCGCCCTGCGGGTCCCGGTCTTCGTGCTGCTCGCCGCGGCGGCGCTGCTCTGCTCCGGCCTGCTGCCGGCGCGCACCTGGGTCTCCGAGATCTGGGCTCGGGGCCGCCTGGAGGCCGGAGCCCTGGCGGTGGTGCTGTTGCTCCCGATCGGCTTTCTGCTCCTCACTCGCGCCTACGTCCTCGGTGCCGGCCAGTGGCCGGCCGTGGGGCTGAACGTCGCGCTGGGCGTCGTGGGCGCCGGTACGGCGCTGGCGGCGGGCCTGCGCGCGCAGTCCGCAGCCAGCCGGCGTGGGTTTCTGGCCGAGGGCATTCCCCTCAGTGGAGGCTTGGCCCTGCTCTCGCTGGCGCTGGGAACACCCTTCGGGATCAGCACCGCCGTGCTCTGCCTGGCGGCTGGAGCCACGGTGGCGGTGCTGGTGCCCCTGCTGCCCGCGAGCGGCCGGCCGGCTGCACTGCTCGCCGTCGCTCTGACCGTGGGCGCTCCCCCGGCCCTGGTTTTCGGTAGCCGGCTGCTCGCTCTCCAGGCGACGATCGAGGCTGGCGGAGTCGCCTCCTTCCTGGCACTGGTCGGCGCCGCCGCCTGGCTGCTGGCGGTGGCCGGGGTGGCCAGGCTTCCCCGGCTGCCGCCGGAGCCCGGTTCCGGCGCGCACGGGCTGGGGGCCCCTGCCGTCCTCGGCCTCAGCCTGGTCTCCGGCGTGGGACTGGGTGCGCTGGAGACACTGCTGGCGCTGCCCGTCGCGGCTCAGGCGATAGGTTCACCGACCCCGGTCGTGAGCGGCGGATACATCGGCGTGATCACCGCTTCGGGGGCCTGGCCCGCCCTGACACTTGGTGGTCCGCTGCTGCTCCTGGCCGCCGTCACAGCCTTACTTTCCCGGCAGGTCTGGTCCCGCTGGCCGGCGCAGGCGCCGGCCGGCCACCCGCCGCCGGCGCCTCTGCTGCCTGCCCTGCCAGCTCCTCGCGGTGCCAGGCTGGGTGCCGGCCTGCTTCGCCTCAGGATGCCGGGGCAGTACCGAAGCCTGCTCGACCTCGCCAGTGTGGAGAGGGCCGCCGCCGCCGGCCACGCCTGGTTCTGGGGAGCGGTCACCCTGGCGCTGATCGTCGCGGTCACCCGCTGATGCACGCGCTCCCGCTGCTGGCCGCCGGAGTGGCCTGGTTCGGGGCCACTCTGACAGCGCTGGCCGAGGGCCGGCGCGGGTTTGCCCTCGGCCTCGCGCTGAGCGGCGCCGGTCTCGCCGGTGTCCAGCTCGGCGCCGGCCGGCCTCTCAACGCGCTGCTGCTGGCCGGGGCGGCGCTGCTCTCCGCCACGCTTCGCCTCCGCGACGGCCCCCGCGGTTGGGGCCTGCTTCCGCCCGGCTCCACGCCCGGCATCGTGCTCAGCATCGTTGTGCTGGTCGCCTGCGTACTCCTCGCGGGCGCGCTCCTGCAGGGGGCCGCCGGCATCCCATCGCTGGCGCCTCTGGCCGTGGCCCTGGTGGCGGCAGGGCGCGTGTTCACCGTCGTGCAGCGGCAGCCGGCGCTGGCGGCAGCCTCCGCCCTCGCCCTGGCGCTGGCCGGCTTTGGCAGCCTGGCGGCGACCGTCGCCGGGGGGCTGGTCGCTGTGGCGCTCGCCGCCATTCCGGCCGCGACGGCCGAGGAGGCAGCGGGGTGACGGCGGAGCTGTCGCCGCCGGGCGGCCGGACAGCGCCGTCCGGCTGGCTCCTCTTCCTCGGTGCGCTCGGTGCGGCGGCCACGGTGCTTGCCCTCGCTCCAACCATCGCCCGCCTGGCCGGGCTGCCGATCGGCCTGGCGATCAGCGTGCCGCCCGCGGCCCGGACCCTGCTGGTCGGCTGCCTGCTGGCCCTCGGTTTGGCTGTCGCGCTGGCACCTCCCACAACGTCGCGGCGGGAGCTGCTGGTGGCCGGGCTGGCCGCGGTCGGGGCGCTGGCCGCCCTGGTAACCGTGCCCGACCCATACGCCGCGGGGGCGGTGCTCCTGCTGCTGGGCGCCGGGCATGCGACACGGCCCGCGAAGCGGTCGTTCGCCGTCCGTCTGCGCGGCCCCGCGCTGGCCGCCCTGCTCCTCGGCGCCGGCTGGTTCTTCGTCGGCAGCGGCGGGCCGCTGGGACGGGTGGGAGCGCTCGCCCTCGCCCTCGGGCTGCTGGCGACGGCCGGCCTGCTCCCTTACCTGGCCGACTTCGAGCCCGAAGAGCCCACCTCTTCATCGTGCCTGGTCTGGACGGCCTTCTTCGCGCCGGCGCTCGCGCTCTCGCTCGCCCCGCGTGTGCTGACCAGCATGAGTCCGCCGGAGGGGACGGTCTTCGCCGCGACGCTGATCGCGCTGGGCCTCGTCAACCTGGGTTGGGGCGGCCTTGCGGCCTGGAGGATTTCGGGGGACGCGCAGGCCTGGCGCTACTCCTTCGTAGCCGAGTGGGGCCTGGCGCTGGTAGGCATGGGGCTGCTGCTGCGCGACGGCAGGGCCGCAGCCTACCTGGCTCTGCTCGCGCTCGTGCTCGTCCGGCTGCCCCTCTATCTCCGGGCGCGGCCGGCTCTGCTCCAGCGCGCTCCCGGCCGCCTGGCGACGGCCAACGTACTGGTCGCCCTTCTTCTCGCCGGGGTCGCGCCTTTTTCCGGCTTCCCGGTTCGACTGCTGGCGCTGCGGGCCGCGACGCAGCTCTCGTGGCAGCTGGCCCTGGTGCTCCTGGTCCTGCTCCTGCTCTCGGCGGTCAGCTCCTTCCGGCTTGCGCGCTCGATCGGCCATCCCCAGGGGAGGGAGGCCGTAGGGCTGGGCCTGGTCCTGGCCACCAGCCTCGCCCTCGGCCTGGCTCCCGGCCTCTTTCTGGCCGCCGGAGGGTTCTGACCGGTTGCCCTGGAGCGAGCTGGCACTTAACGGCCTGGCGCTGCTGCTCTATCCGGGGCTGCTCGCCTGCGCGCTCCTCGGACTCGCCGCGGAGCTGGTCACCGCCCGGGTCCTCGGAAGCAGACCCTCCATCCCCACCCGGCTCTTGCCGGCTGTGCGCGGTGCCGGTCTGCCGCCGCTGGCGGCGGCGGCCGCCCTGCTCACTCTGCTGGCCGCCTCGCAGGTCGCGCTCCCATTCAACCCCGTGCCGGCCTCCGAGCGGAACCTGCTCGTGGCCGCGGTATCCCTGATCGGCGCCAGCTGGCTCGTCTGGGCCTGGGGCTGGAACCGGCCCAGGCTCGATGCCCGTCTCGTGCTCGCCGCGCAGGCCTGCTGGCTGGCGGCGCTCCTCTCCCCGGCGCTGGTTTCCCAGAGCCTTCGTCCCCAGGTGCTGGGCGCCGTCCTGGTCGTCGAGGAGCTGCCGCTCAAGGTGCTCGCCGCGCTCGTCTTTCTGCTCTGCCTGCCCGTCCTGCTGCAGCTGGTGCCGGAGGCGGCGCCGCAGGGACCGCCGGGCGGCCGCCAGGCCGGCGACCTGGAGGGATCCGGCTTCGTAGCCGTCCGGATGCTGCTCTGGCTTCCCCTCTGCGGGCTCTTCGTCTCGCTTTTCCTGCCGCCGGCCCCCGACGACCGCTTCGGCTTGCTACGCTCGGCCGGCGCAACGCTTGCCGTGGCGGCAATCGGAGTCCTGACCGCCGCAGCCGTGAGCCGCTGGCGCCTCCTGCCGGTTCGGTCGCTGTACCTGCGGATCACCGCGCCGCTGGCGGTGGTGCTGGTCCTCCTGGCGGCGCTGAGCGCGGCCTATCCACAGGCCCTGTAGTACAATTCACGTTCGTGCCCAACTCCAGCGGACCACTGACGGCTGTCGTCGTCAGTGGCGGCAAGCAGTACCGGGTGGCCTCCGGCGATCGCATCCTGGTCGACCGCGTGGCCGCCGAGCCAGGCTCACAGCTGAGGCTGGAGCGAGTGCTCATGCTGGTGGAGGGCGACTCCGTGAAGCTGGGTCCGGAGGCGATCGGCGACCGGATAGTCACGGCCCGGGTCCTGGGGCACAGGCGTGGTCCCAAGATCGATGTCCTTCGCTACAAGTCGAAGAAGCGCGTCCGCGTGCATCGCGGCGCGCGGGCCGATCTGACGGCGCTGGAGATAGTGTCCGTCGGCCCTCCCGTGGAGGTGGAGCCTCGCAAGCCGGAGAAGCCGGCCAGGGAGCGGAGGCAGAAGGCCACCGCCGAGCCAGGGCCAGACGAGGCCTCTGCGGAGGGCGAGGCGTCTGCCGCCGATGGGCCGGCCGCCGAGCAGCCCAGGGCGGAGCAGGTCGGTGAGCCTCAGACTGACGAGACAAAAACAGAAGCGCGAGACAAAGAGTAGATGGCACACAAGAAGGGCGGCGGCTCTTCCCGCAACGGCCGCGATTCCAACGCACAGCGACTTGGCGTGAAGGTCTTCGGAGGCCAGTCGGTCACCGCCGGCGCGATTCTCGTCCGCCAGCGCGGCAGCCACATCCGTCCTGGAACCGGTGTGGCCGAGGCCCGCGACCACACGCTCTTCGCCCTGGTTCAGGGCCAGGTCCTGTACGAGCGCGTAGGCAAGGACGGCCGGCGCGTCTCGGTGACCACGGCCCCGTAGCCCTTTCCCAGGGGCGGTCATGCCGCCTTCCCGGGAGGCACCTTCCAGAGGCTCCTTCGTCGACTCGGCGAGGATCCACGTCCACGCCGGCCACGGCGGCCGGGGCGCGGTCTCCTTCCGCCGGGAGCCGTACGTGCCTCGCGGCGGCCCGGACGGCGGCGACGGCGGCCGGGGCGGCTCGGTGGTCGTGGTGGCCGCTCAGGACCAGAGCTCACTGGCGGCATACGCGAGCAGACGCGACTGGCGGGCGGAAGCCGGCCTGCCCGGCGCCGGCGGACTCAAGACGGGACGGGGCGGCAAGGACCTGACGCTCCCGGTGCCGCTCGGCACCGTGGTCTACGACGACGGCGACGGCCGCGTGATCGGGGATCTGGAGGAGCCCGGCGCGATGCTGGTCGTGGCCTCCGGCGGCGCCGGCGGGCGCGGCAACGTCCACTTCAAGAGCTCCGTCAACCGGGCACCGCAGTTCGCCGAGCCCGGCCTGTCAGGCGCCGAGCTCTCGATCCGGCTGGAGCTTAAGCTGATCGCCGAGGTGGGCGTGATCGGGCCGCCGAACGCGGGCAAGTCATCACTGCTGCGGTCGATCTCAGCAGCCACGCCGGAGGTGGCCGCCTACCCCTTCACGACGCTCGACCCGCAGCTTGGCGTGGCGGAGCTGCCCGGCGGCCGCCGGTTGGTAGTCGCCGACATCCCGGGCCTGATCGAGGGAGCGGCGCAGGGCGCGGGCCTCGGCCTCCGCTTCCTGCGTCATGTCGAGCGGACCCGTGTCCTGGTCTACCTGGTGGACGGTTCCGGTCCGGATCCCTGGGCCGACCTGGCGGCGGTGCGCCGGGAAGTCGCCGAGTACTCAGCCGAGCTGGCCGAGCGCTCATCGCTGGTCGCGGTGAACAAGATCGACCTGCCGGAGACCCGGGCGCTGCGCCGCCGGAGCCGCCGGCGGGTGCACTGGATCTCCGCTCGAACGGGGGAGGGGGTCGCCGAGCTCATGGACGCGGTCGGCGAGGAGCTGGCCGCCGCCCCGCCACCAGGCCGCATCGAGGCCGAGCCTCCGGTCGTCCGGCTGAAGCGCAGGCGCCGGCGCTCCGAGCCCCCTATCGTGGAGCGGCGCTCCTGGGGTTTTGAGCTTCGTGGGCCTGCGGTGGGGCGTCTGGTCGAGCGCGCGGACCTGGACTCCGACCACGGCCTGCAGCGATTCCAGTCGATGCTGGACCGGATCGGCGCTTCCGCGGCGCTCGAGGAGGCCGGGGCGGAGCCGGGAGACACGGTCCGGATCGGCCAGCTCGAGTTCGAGTATCAGCCGTGAGCCAGCTGCTCCGCCGGCGGCAGGGCAGGCGCCTCCGATGAGGATCGGGGTGGTGGGGGGGACCTTCGACCCCATCCACCTCGGACACACCGCCATGGCGGAGGCGGCCGCCGACTGCGCCGATCTCGACGAGGTGTTCCTGGTCCCAGCCGCCGTGCCGCCTCACAAGCCGGGGGCGGCGGCGCCCGCCGAGGACCGCCTGGAGATGTCCAGGCTGGCCATCCACGGCCACCGAAAGCTTCGGATCTGCGACCTGGAGCTGCTCCGGTCCGGACGCTCCTACACCGTGGACACGCTGGAAGAGCTGGCCCGGGAGCGTCCCCAAGACCGGCTCTTCTTGGTGCTCGGCTGGGACGCCGCGCGAGAGCTGCTCACCTGGCGAGAGCCCGAGCGTGTGCTTAAGCTGGCCCGGCTCGTGATCGTGAACCGGCCGGGCCTGGACGCGCCGGAGCCGCACGACCTGGAGGCCGCGGGGCTCGATCCCGCGGAAGCCATCGTCTGCGACGTCGAGACCCCGGATATCAATGCGACCGAGATCAGGCGGCGGATCGAGACGGGTGGTTCTCTCCAGGGGCTGCTCGACCCGTCGGTCGAGGCGTATGTCCGGCGTCGCCACCTCTACTCAGCGAACCCGGGTCCATCGCGGCATAATCGATCGTATTGAGCACGCTTACGCCTGAGTCGCTGGCGACGCTCCTGGTGGACGCCGCCGAAGACAAGAAGGCGTGGGACCCGGTGGTGATCGACCTGCAGGGCATGACCACGGTGGCGGATTACTTCGTGATCTGCGACGGCGAGACGGACCGTCAGCTTCGAGCCATCGCGGACGCGATGCTGGAGCAGGCGCGAGCGCGCGGAGTGCGCCCGCTCTCGGTCGACGGCTACGACGGGGGGACCTGGATCCTGCTCGATTTCGACTCAGTCCTGGCCCATATCTTCCTTCCCGGAGAGCGCGCGTACTACGACCTGGAGGGCCTCTGGCAAGCTGCCGAGAAGAAGCGCGCGAGCAAATCCTCCAGCTCCGCTCAACGGTAACCTTGCCTTCTCCCGCTGATTACTTGATACGATGACAGTCAGTTGTACCTGATGGAGAGATGGTGCTTTGACTGACGACGTACGGGTACTCTTCGTGGAAGACGACCCCACGGTTGCGCAGATGTACAAGCTCAAGCTGGAGCTCGACGGCTACCAGGTGACGATGGCGAAAGACGGGGAAGAGGGTTTGCGGCTGGCCTCGGAGCTCAAGCCGGACCTGATCTTCCTGGACATCCGATTGCCGAAGATGGACGGGCTTGCGGTGCTAGAGAGCCTGCGATCGTCGAACGACAGCAAGGAAACGCCGGTGGTGATCCTCTCCAACTACGGTGAGAGAGAGCTGGTCGAGCGCGGCCTCAAGCTCGGCGCCCGCGAGTACCTGATCAAGAGCCAGACCACCCCGGCCAGGCTTTCCGGTGGCGTCGAAGGATGGCTCAAGGAGTGAGCATGGCTTCCCGACCCCGCGGCTCCCTGCAGTCGGGTTTTGACCTGGACAAGCCCCTCTACACGATCAGCGTCGCCTCCGAGATCCTGGAGACCCATCCCCGCACCCTCATGCTCTACGAGGACGTGGGGCTGGTGGAGCCGTTCCGGACGAACACCAACCGGCGGCGGTACTCCCAGCGCGACATCCGCAAGCTCCAGGTCATCCAGCACCTGACCCGAGAGAAGGGCGTGAACCTGGCAGGCGTGCGCCACATCCTGTCGCTCTTCACTGTGATCAAGAAGTGCAACCTCCAGCCACCGGCCGATCTGGAGGAGGTGTTCAGCCGCTACTCCGAGATCATCTGACTGCTTTTCCTGAGCGATCTCAGATGCGAGCTTGACGGCCGCGAAAAGGCCAACGTTAGAATGTGCGAGGCCTCCGGCAGGGGGCCCCAAAATCTGCCCTCCCTCCTTTCTTGAGGGTCCTCGGCGCCGTTTGCCGGGGACCTTCTCTTTTTTGAAAGCGCGGGAGGAACCGTGCCGGTTCCCCCCACGGGCCCCCTTCCGCCGCAGAGTTAGGGTTGGAGTCGTTTGGATGAGGGACTCACTCAGGGCAGCAAAGCCGCCCTTCTCCCCTGGCGCCGGTGTCTGGTTTTAGCGTTGGCGTAGATCTGACCGCCTGTTGGCGGGAGCGGATCGGGATGGTTACCGTGGCGCTCGAGCTGACCTCGCACCTGCTGGAAGAGGGGGGTGACGAGCGTAGGCTGGCGCTCTTTTGTAGCCGCGAGAGGCCCGCGGGTCTGGAAGAGGCCCAGGCCCGGTTCGTCTTCTCCCCGCATCGCCACGAGGTCGCCAACAAGCTTCTCTGGCTGCCCGACGTTGAAGGCAGAGCCGGTCTGGACGCCGTCCTGTATCCCTACTGGCCCTGTCCACCTCGACGCCAGGCGGGGGCGCCACCGGCGGCGATGTTCGTTCACGACCTCGCCTTTCGGGTCAGGCCTCAGGAGGTGCCCTGGCAGCAGCGGGCCTACATGGGCAGCGTCCTGGCCCCGGCCCTGCGCCGGGCGGCCGCGGTGCTGGTGCCGTCGGAGGTGACGCGTGACGATCTCCTCACCCATTACCCCCTCCGGGGACTCGAGCAGCGTGTGCATGTGGTGCCTGTGGGTTCAGGGCTGGAACACGTGGAGCCGGGTCCTCTGCCCGAGGGCCTGGCTCCCGGCTTCCTGCTCGCGGTGGGCACCATCGAGCCCCGCAAGAACTACCCGCGGCTCCTCGAGGCCTATCGCCGGCTCAAGAGGCGTGGCGTCGAGGTGCCGCTCGTGGTGGCCGGCCGGGTCGGCTGGGCCTACGGCTCGGCCCTGGACGACCTTAGGCGCGAGCCGGGCGTCCGGCTGCTGGGCCACGTCGACGACCCCACCCTGCGGGCGCTGTACCAGAGCGCGGGAGCGCTCGCCCTGCCGAGCCTCTACGAGGGCTTCGGCCTGCCCCTGCTGGAGGCGATGGGGGAGGGCCTGCCCGCCGTTGTCGGGGCGGCCGGCGCCCTCCCAGCACTGGCCGGAGACGCGGCGCTCCTCATCGACCCCACCGACGTGGTCGCCATCGCCGACGGCCTCCAGCTGGTGTTGGAAGACGGCGAGGTGCGAAGGCGGCTGGCGGCCGCGGGCCGCGAGAGGGCGGGACGCTACAGCTGGAGGGCGGCCGCTCAGACGACCTGGCGGATCCTCGACGGGCTAGCATGAAGACTCCCGTGGCAGAGTTCGAGCCGGTCAGGCTCCTGGTGCATCGGACCGGCGAGGCAGAGCCTCTCCAGGACCTGCTGCGCTTCCTCGAGCTCACCGGGCGCTTCCGGGTCGATGTCGGCAGCACGGTGAGACCGGGTGCCCACCAGGTGGTCCTGGAGCTCGGGTCGCGGGCGCCGGAAGAAGAGGAGCTGGACTCCCTGGAGCAGCAC
>CATPBP010000190.1 GCA_955652675.1 Candidatus Dormiibacterota bacterium | reverse complement strand
GGTGACGACGAGGCGGCGGAGTTTGACGACGTAGTGGTCGGCGATTGAGCTTGCCGGCCTGGACCCCCAGCACCTGGATCTGGGGGCAGCTCCACCAGGTCTATTGCGGAGGGCCCAGATCGGAGCTGTGTTATCTTCGTGCGGCACTAGCTCTGGTCAGGGAAGGCATTAGGCGGTTGGACGCGCGGGATTGGCGAGCGAGGCTTCCAGGCATGGGTGCATGGCTTGGATCAGCCTTTACCTGCTGCCTCTGATCAGCAGCGAGGTGCGTCGGACTCGGCGCGTCGCGCCCTAGGCGCAGAGGCAAGCGGACGGCATGGGGTCCGCGTGGGGGTTCGTTAGAGGGCAATAGTGCGAGGGTGAGAAGAGATTGCAAGAACGAGAATGGAGCGTGTCATCTCGCGACACGAAGGTGCGCGTAGTCACTCCTGCACCCCGAGATGAATGGTTGTCGCTCATCCAGGCTAGCCCCGACGCACTCCTCACCCAGACGCCAGCCTGGCTGGATTGCCTGTGTTCGGTCGGTGGCTATGAAGATGGGAGTCGACTCTACGAAAGTAGCGACGGCCGAAAGTTTGTTCTCCCGCTGGCGCGCGGACGCCGTTTACCGAGCCGTCTGGCCACATTGGCCTCACTCCCGGCGAGTTGGGGCATGGGCGGCATCGTCGCAGCGGGAGGGATCAGATCAGATGACGTCGCAGCAGTGTTTGCTGACCTTAGGGCGCGGCCAGCACTGCGCACGTCGATTCGACCAAACCCGCTTTGCGCCTCGACCTGGGCAGAAGCCCGCCCCTCAGAGGCCGTTGGTGTTCCTCGTCGCGGCCATGTCCTGGACCTGAGCGGCGGCTTCTCCCAGGTCTGGAGCAGACGTTTCACGGGAACGGCGCGCACTGGGATCCGGAAGGCGGAACGCCTTGGTGTGGTGGTGGAGCGGGACACCTCGGGAAAGTTGGTACCTGTCTTTTACGATCTCTTCCAGCGATCCCTGGACCGATGGGCAGTGAGGCAGCATGAGCCGCAATGGCTTGCCCATTGGCGTGGGCGACGCCGCGATCCAATTCGCAAGTTCGGCGCGATCGCCCAAAAGCTGGGCAACGGCTGTCGTCTCTGGGTGGCTTGGGTGGATGGACGGCCTGCGGCGGCGATTCTTATCCTGCAGGGCCCGAATGCGCACTACACCCGAGGTGCCATGGACCAAGAGCTGGCCGGTCCGGCCCGTGCCAACGATCTCCTACACCGCATGGCGATCGAAGAGGCCTGCCAGGAGGGCTGCCGCTACTACCACATGGGCGAGAGCGGGTCATCAGAAAGCCTGGCGCGGTTCAAAGAGCGCTTCGGTGCCCAGGCTGTTGACTACTCCGAGTATTACTTGGAGCGATTCCCCATTAGGGACACCAGTGTGCAGCTGCGACGACTCGTAAAGCGAACGATCGGCTTCAGGGATTGACGAGATCACGCACTGAGGAAGCGGTGCCATTCCCACGCTGGAGAAGCCGGGGCGTCCGGACACAACCACACCACGCATCTCCCATTCGTGCAAGGCCACGTAGGGCGGACCTGAAATGAGTAGAGTGTCGTCGCCACTGAGGCCGCGTCATTTCTGGGTAAGCGCTCGGATGTCGCTCGCCGCTCACCTACGGGTAGCGATGTACAGGGAAGGCTACGCGCTCGTGTTGAGTAGCGCCATAGGATCGCTCCTGGGGCTGCTGTACTGGATCGTGGCCGCACGAAGCTACGCTGCGGTAATCGTCGGGCTGAACTCGGCCATGATCTCCGCCATGATGTTCGTCGCCGGCATATCGCAGCTGAACCTAGCGAACGCGGCGGTTCGCTTTCTGCCTACGGCGGGGGTAGCCAGCACCCGTTTCGTCACGACCATCTACCTGGTGACGTTTGGCAGCTGTCTGGTCGCGAGTACCATCTTTCTTGCTGGTGCAGGGATCTGGACACCGACGCTCAGGTTCCTGCAGGATCTGCCCGGTCCTGCAATCGCCTTCACGATTTCCGCGATGGCGTGGGGAGCCTTCAACCTCCAGCACTCCATTCTCGCCGGCCTTCGGCGGGCAGTATGGGTACCTATCGAGAACGGGGCCTACTCACTCGGAAAGCTCGGTCTGCTTGCCCTTTTCGCCCTCATCCTGCCGCAATGGGGCATCTTCGCCTCGTGGACCGCCGCACTCGCCATGACCATCTTGCCCACCGCAGCGCTCATCTACGGAAGGCTCATGCCGAGACATCGTGAGCTGACTGGTGCAGATGTCGCCGCTCCTGGCCTGAATAACGTCGCGAGATACGTGGGTGCCGACTACCTCGGAGGACTGTGTTGGCTCGCGTCCACGTCTCTGGTACCGATCATTGTGTTCCAGCAAGCAGGACCAGCTGCGAACGCGTACTACTCGTTGTCATGGGTGATGGTTCTACCGCTATACGCCATCGGCGCAAGTATAGGGTGGTCATTCGTCGCTTCCGCGGTCTTCGAGGCCGGGATCCTGAGGACACATGGCTACAGGATGCTCCTGCAGACGTCGCTGCTGGTGATACCGCTGACTATTGCGTTGATTGTCGGTGCACCTTACATCCTGCGCATCTTTGGAGAGGACTATGCGGAGTATGGGACTTCGGTGTTGAGGCTCCTTGCCTTGGCGGCTCTCCCTGGCACGATTAACACGATGTACGTCAATGTGGCCCGCGTTCAACGCAGGATGTCGCGGGTGGCCATGGTCTTTGGCGGTCAAGCGTTAATTGTGCTCGGTCTGACTTGGTTGCTGCTGAAGCCGTACGGACTCACTGCTGTCGGGGTGGCTTGGCTAGTCGGACAGTCAGCCGTGGCAATCGTGGTTGCCACGCATGCTCTCGTCGCGCTTCGACCACAGTTACCTCTCCGCAGTAAGTGACGCAGATAGTTACGCATCACCGAGCCGCGCACCTCTGGGGCAGCCTGACTGATCTCGATGGGACGGACGAAACTCTCACGTCAAGCAGGCTCACCCTTCCATCGAGCCTCATTGGGAGTCGTCTCTACGGTTCGGCGTCAGCAGTCTCGCTCAGCTCCGTGTGATGCCCAAGCAAGCTCAGCTCGAACAAACCCGAGTTCCGCAGGCGAAGGCGGGTCAAGGTGGGCTCTCGGGTCGGAGCGAGGGCCGGACTGTGGAAGCGCTGGACTCACTGGTCTTTCCCCAAGGTCTCAGCCGGCCTCTCAGAGCGACAGCGGTTCGTGCGCGACGGTGGAGCACGGGCCTCTATCTGACCGACGCTTTGCTGCCTCTTGCACCGTTGCTGTGGGTCGTCGCCCTGCGGGGGGTCCGGTTGGACATGATGAACGACTATGGCC
>CATPBP010000189.1 GCA_955652675.1 Candidatus Dormiibacterota bacterium | reverse complement strand
GCGCCGCGCCCAGCTGCTTTAGTTCGGGTTCTGGCTCTGGTTCGCGGTCCGGTTTTGGTTCTGGTTCCCGCCTTGCATGCTGCCGGCCTGCACGAGGCCGATGCGGTTGCCTTGAGGGTCCTCGAACTGGGCCATACGCGGTCCGCCGGGCACATCGTCCGGACTCATGAGCGTCCGGCCGCCCGCCTGCTCGACCTGCTTCAACGTGTCTTCCAGGCTCGCAACCTCGATGTAGAAGGTCACCCCACGGCCGCCCCCGTCGCCGGCTCCGCCGGAGATGCCGCCGCCGATGCCGCCGTGCTCGGTATCGCCGCTGACCATGCCGTAACTCATCGGGTTGTCGGCGTTGATCTTCCACGCGAACACGGTGCTGTAGAATTCCTGCAGCTTCGTCCCATCCTCTCCGATCACTTCGAAGTGCACTACTGGGTTGGGCATTTGCTTCACCTCTCCTGTGTTGCCGACTCGCTTACCCAGCCAGCCTACACGTGACTCTGGGGGCGTGGGTTAAGGGCCGGCGCAGGTTCGTGAATCAAGCCCTCCAGCAAACGTGTGTCGATATGGTTGATCACCATGTGAACTCGCAAACGTCGTCTTCCTCTACAGGAACAAGTGGGCAGATCCCTTGTCCCCTGATCCCTCCCAGCAGCCGGAATGCGGTTAATTTAACTTAGGGGAGGGAAACCTCTGAGCGATTTATCAGAGGCTCGACTACGTTTCCGGTTCCCCGCGAGCGGCGTCATCCGCCTGATCGTTTTGGCACACTTCGTAGGCGCACATGTGACCGCCCGAGGCGATGTGCTGCACACGTTCGATAGTGGTCTCGGGAAGCGCTTCACGTAGAAAGGCGATCTCGCTGCCGCAGGCGATGTGGTACTTGGAGGCGACGTCCAGGATCGCGCAGTTGTGCTCGGCTATGCGCCATACGCCCGGACCCAGCTCCTGGCAATCGGCCAGGTATCCGTCCTCGTCCAGGATCGCGGTCAGCTCACGCACGCGGTCATCGAAAGTTTTTCCCTGGAGACGCCGTCTCGCGTTCTCGACCCGCCGCCGGCGCCTCTGCTCGAACGCTTCTTCCACCAGCCCCGGGTCGCTCTGCTCGAAGAAACCCAGCAGCTGATTGGTCAGCTGTCCGTACCGCTTCGGCCACAAACCCTCGGCTGCCGGTGTTAGGCAGAAGCGCCGCCGCGGCCGGCCCGGACCCGGACGCTCGTCACGGTGCGCGACGAGCCCTTCAGCACCGAGGATCGCAAGCTGCTGCCTCACCGCGCCAACCGTCACCCCCACCGCCTCGGCGATGGTCTCGGCCGAAGCTTCCCCGGTGTGCTTGATGTGCTCCAGGACGGCCCTTCGCGGCGCCGGCATGGCGCTCAAGCCGATCCCTGCACCGGCCGATTCGACCGGAGCTTCTGCCCCGTTCAGGGCAGGATCAGGTGGCTGTCGCCGAACTCGTGCCACAGGTACCCATTGTCCAGTGCGGCCCGGTATGAGGCCTCCAGCAGCGGCCATCCACCCACCGCCTCCAGCATCGCGAGATGCGACGAGCGCGGCTCGTGCCAGCCCGTGATCATTCCATCCACGGCCCGCAACTCCCGGCCCGGACCGACCACCAGGTCCGTCCAGCCCTGCGCCTCGGCAGTCCGCCCGTCAGGGCCAGTCGCGCTCTCCACAGCTCGCACGGAAGTGGTTCCCACCGCCACGATCCATCCTCCGGCGCGGCGGCTTGCGTTGATCGAGGCAGCGGTCGCTGCCGGCACCCGGAACCACTCTCGCTGGGGCGGCTCGCCAGTCTCGGGAGAGGAGACGCCGCAGTGCAGGACCACCGGCACGACGCCGATCCCGAGGGCGACCAGGCGGGTCACCAGCGCGGGCGTGAACGGGCGGGCGGCTGACGGCATCTCGGCGCTTCCCGGTTCCGTGGCAAAGATCGTCTGGTAGGCGGAGAGCGGTTGCTCTCGGCTCACGTATCCGTAGCTGATGGGGCGGCCGTGAACGGCGAGGTAGGCGTCGATGAACGTTGGCAGAGCCAGTCGGGCGGACCAGAGCCGGACGCCGCCCCCGGCGCCGAAGCGCGGCCCGGCGGGCTCCAGCAGCTGCGCCGTGGCGCCGTCCGGCAGTTTCACCACGGTGCCGCACTCCGCGTCCAGCCAGGGTGTGTTCCCCCGCCCGCTCGGGTCAGGGTGCCGAAGCTCCACGATCTGGCCGCCCGTGCCGCCACCGGAGAGGTGGAGCAGCGCCGGCTCGCCTGACACGGTGCACCTGATCGCGGCGGAGATCGTGGCGGAGGTGTTGACGACCAGCAGGTCACCCGGGCGAAGCAGGTCCGGCAGCGCCTGGAATTGGTGGTGCGCGATCAGGCCAGAGCTCCTGCGGGCTTCCATTAGGCGCACGTCGTCGCGACCCCGGCCGCGCTCCTCTGGGGGCGCGACGGCCTCCAGGCTGGGCGGCAGCTCGAAATCCATATGTGCCCGCGCGGAGACTGCGGAGGTCATCTGGAGCTCTGGCCGGCCTCCAGGTCAGCGAGCCTCACCCTGCCGCTCGCCCGGTCTGACTCCACCAGACCCAGGAATGCCGGTACCACTGTCTCCGGTTCCGGGCGGTCCGAGATGTCCTCGCCCGGAAAGGCCTCCTGGTGCATCCTCGTGCGGAGGTCTCCGGGGTCGACGGCCCAGACGCGCAGGCCGGGCTCCTCAGCCGCGAGGACCGCGGCCAGCTGCTCTACGGCAGCTTTGGCGGCGCCGTAGCCTCCCCAGCCGGGATAGGCCTCGGCGGCGGCGTCCGATGTGATCATCACCACGCGTCCGCCGCCGGGAGCGGCCCGAAGGAGCTCGGCGGTCGACTGAAAGAGTGCCAGTGGCGCCACGACGTTGACCTCGACCACCTCTCTGAGACCGTCGAGCGGGTAGTGGGCGAGCGGCGGCAGCGGGCTGGGCCCGAGCACACCGGCGTTGTTCACCAGCAGGTCCAGGCCGCCGAGCTCTCGCGCGGCGCCGGCAAGAGCCTCGCGATGAGCCGGATCGTTCACGTCTCCAGGGATCGAGATGATCGGGGCCGAGGCCGCCCCGTCCCGACGGAGCCCTTCCTCGCTTGTCCGCAAGGTGCTCGCGTCACGGGCGTCCAGCACCAGCGCCCAGCCTCCCGCCCTGAGACCGGCTGCGATCGCCCGGCCCAGGCCTCGAGAGCCTCCGGTCACGATCGCGACGCGGGGACGGGCGTTCATGGCAATAAACGTAGCCTATTCTATTTTTATCTCGCGCGTCCACTGTTTCAGAGTGCTGCCGTGCGCAGATGGAGCCCGCCTCCCAGCCCGCGTGGGCCGGCTCTGCCTCGCCTCCCCTCGACGCCTGCGCGAAAGGCCTCTACACCCGGTGCGCGATCATGGGCGCGATGGAAGCGCCTGTTGAGGTCTACCTGGAGGTCGGTGCAAAACGTGTATTCGCCGGCGCTCTGCGCTGGCCGGGGTGGTGTCGAAGTGGGCGAGACGAGCCGTCCGCCCTACAGGCGCTCGTGGACTACGGCCCCCGCTATGCGGCCGCCTTGGGAGAGGTTGCCCCCGGCTTCCCGGCTCCGGCCGACTCCGGTGGCCTCGAGGTGGTGGAAAGGCTGCCCGGGGACGCGACTACCGACTTCGGTGCGCCCGGAGCGGTTCCAGCGCAGGATGCGAAGAAGCTCTCGATCGCCGAGCTTGAGCGGCAGATCGCGATTCTGACCGCCTGCTGGAAAGCATTCGACGCAACGGCCGGATCGGCGGGTTCGCTACCGCTGCGGTCGGGTCCTCGCGGAGGTGGTCGCGACGTCGCCAGGATGCGCGCCCACGTGCTGGATGCCGACCGGGGTTACCTGGCGCAGCTGGGGGGCAAGTTCCGCTCCGGCGGGCAGGCGCCGGAGGAGACCGTCAGGCTGGTCCGTGAGGCTTTCGTCGAGGCCCTGTGGGGGCGAGTCCGCGGCCAGCTGCCAGATGTAGGTCCGAAGGGGGGCGTGCGCTGGCCACCCCCCTTCGCTGTCCGCCGTTCGGCCTGGCACGCGCTGGACCATGCCTGGGAGATCCAGGGCCGACTCGAACCGGCACCGGCTTCCGGATGATAGGGCTTACCCAAAAAGTAAGATGCATCGATGGATTGGAAGCTCGAGTTGGTGGCCATTCCCGTCTCCGACGTCGATCGCGCGAAAACCTTCTACACCGAGAAAGTCGGCTTCAATGCGGACCATGACCACAGGGTCAGCGATCAGATTCGGTTCGTTCAGCTCACGCCCCCTGGGTCGGCGTGCTCAATCGCGCTCGGGACCGGGATCATGGAGGCGCCGCCGCCCCCGGGCTCGGCCCAGGGCTTGCAGCTGGTCGTTCCGGATATAGAGGCGGCGCACGCGGAGCTGGTCGAGAGGGGAGTGGACGTGAGCGAGGTTCAGGAGATGCCCGGGGGATTGTTCGTCTTCTTCAGGGACCCGGACGGCAACGGCTGGGCCGTGCAGCAGGCGTCTCGGGGGAGCTGAAAGCAACCCGTCAAGGCATAGCGTCTCCCCTGAAGTCCCGGCCTGCCTCCTCTACCGATCGGCCTGCTCCGTCACCCCCGCCTCCCGGGGTCTGGAGGCGGGACGGCGAACGAGCCACTGACCCACGTGGTGCAGGAGCAGCGTCGTGGCCACTCCGGCGACCAGGAGTGGAGGCAGGAGATGAAGTCCCCATTGCTGGAAGACGATTCCTGCCAGCCCGGTCAGCACGGTCCCTCCGATCGCGGCCGCGCCGACCTGGTAGCCGACGACCTGCACGGCGCGTGAGCCGAACCGTGACGGGGTCAGCGAGATCAGCGTCGGAAACAGCGGCCCGAGGCCACCGCCGAAGACCGCCAGCGCCAGCAGCTTGAGAGCCTCGCTCGGCGCCAACCAGAGCACTGCCGCTGCGACCAGGGCCGCGCCCAGGCTGACATCGATCAAGCGATCCGGACCAAGGCGCACCGCGATGAAGCCGGAGGCGGTTCGAACCAGCGTCTGGCCCCACCAGAATCCGGAAACCGCCGCGGCCGCCAGGCGGATGTCGATGTGCTCGCCGGTGGTCAGAAAGGTGTACGTCCACTGGCCGGCGGCTACCTCGGTGCCGGTGTAGAGAAAGAAGGCACCCAGCGCGACCACCAACAGCGCCCATTCCGACCTGGAGATGGAGCGCCATGCACCGCTGTGCCCGGGGGCCGGGCTCTGTTCAGCCACCGTGATCACTCCCGGCCCTTCAACCGGCCTGGAGGACGCCGGCAACTGCCAGCTACCGGCCAGCCAGGTGGCCAGCGTGAGAATCACGGCGAGTCCGGCCAGAACTCCATACGCCCCACGCCAGGTCAGCCCGAGGGTGACCGCGCTCACGACCAGGAGCGGGCCGAGGGCACCGCCGGCGCTGTAGGCGCCGTGCAGGAGCCCGAGCAGGCGCTGCGCCCCGTGTGTGGCGGCGAGGGCGTTGACCGCGGCGTCCAGGGCGCCCGCTCCCAGACCCACGACGCTCGTCCCCAGCGGCAGGAACCACCACACCGGGCTGGCTGCGATGAGTGAAAGCCCGATTACGAAGAGCGCCAAAGAGCCGATCAAGACCCGCTGCATCCCGATTCGCGCTATGAGGTGGCCGGAGGTGGCCCCCGCGACCAGGTAGGCGACGGTGACCGGCGCAAGCAGGCCTCCCAGCGCGGCCAGGGGAAGGCCGAAGGAGGTTCGCATCGAGGGCCAGGCGACGCCGAGGGTGCCGTCTGGTAGCCCGAGCAGCACGAAAGAGCCCATCGCCACCGCGGCAGTCCGGTGGGGAATGTTCACCAGCCTTCCATCATTTCAGGTTCGGTCTGCCGGCCCGGCAGTTACCAGGGTGACCTCCAGTCCAGCGTCGCGCTGGCGTCCGGTCGCGCGATGTCGATAGTAATGATGTCCGTCTATATACCACCCCTGCTATCATCAATTGACAAGATGCGGCTGGAGGCAGTTCCGAGCCGGAGAGCGTCGGGCGGGCCGATTGGCGTCCTGAAACCCAGGCTCGCGATCCTCCATTACAGCGCCGCACCGGTGGTCGGCGGCGTCGAGACCGTAATCGATGCCCAGGCGAGGCACCTGCGAAGGGCGGGGTACGACGTTCGTGTCGTAGCCGGCCGTGGCGGCGCCACCATCGTGCCGGAGATGGACTCTCGCCATCCTGAGGTGCAGCAGGCGATCAAGGAGGCGGGGCCTGGCTGTCCCACCAATCCGGCCCTGGAAAGGCTCCAGCGTCGGCTTGAAGAGAAGCTGCGAGCGGTCCTGGCGGATCGCGACCTGGTCATCGCCCACAACGTAATGACCATGCCGTTCAATCCCGCCCTGACCGCGGCCGTCGGCGAGATTTCGAAACCTCTCATCGCCTGGACCCACGATTTCGACTTCGCTGGCCACATACCAACTGCCACGTGCCGGGCGGACATGACGTTCGTGGCGATCTCCAGGACCCGTCAGCAGGAGCTGGCGCGAGCCTTGGGGCTGCCGCGCGAAACGATCCGGTACGTGCCGAACGGCGTGGATCGCTTCGACCTGGCGGGCCTCGGCAAGCGGACTCTGGAGCTACTCCGGAGCACCGGTCTGGAGGATGCCGATCCGCTCCTGCTCGTCCCTCAGCGAGTCACCCCCCGCAAGCGCATCGAGCTGGTCATCGACGCCGCTCACGAGCTCGCCCAGGACCTGCCCAATCTCGGCGTGGTCATCACCGGGCCGCCTGACCCCCATCAACCATGGGTCGACGGCTACGCGGACGGCTTGCTCGAGCGGCGCCGCGGTCTGGGCCTGGAGGGCGTGGTTCGATTTCTGTTCGAGTCGGGCGCCGCTGCCGGCGAGCATCCCGTCGGCTCATGTGAGGTTGCAGATCTGTACCGCGTCAGCGACGTCGCGGTGATGCCCAGCGAGTCGGAGGGCTTCGGCCTGCCGATTCTGGAAACCGCGCTCACCCGGGTACCGCTCGTCTGCACCGACATCCCCGTCTTGCGCGAAGTGGGAGGGGAGAGCCTGCACACGTTCCCGGCCGATTCCGGGCCGACCGATGTGGCGGACGCCGTGCGGCGCGCACTCGCCACGCCCGCCGTCAGGCGCCGCCGCGAGGTTCTCAGCACCTACGGCTGGCCGGGAGTCCTGGAGAAAACGGAAGCGGCTCTTCAGGCGGCCTGGCAAGGCCCTGCCATCGACGCCGATCTCGCATCCGGCGCCGCCGCGCTCTAACCGGCTCTTCCCGCTCGGCAGGTCGGCCGGCCGGCGCGATTCCACGACGGACTCTCACTGCCCTCACAATCTCTCCAGACATAAAGGAGGGATTAAGAGTGGTGCTCGACCAGGCGTTGAGGCCGGCGGAGCCGGAACCCGTTTTGAGCGTGCCGGTACGGGCGAGGGTGGCCGTCGTCCTGGCCGCCGGGAGGTCTGAGCGGCTGGCTGCGATAACCGGCGGATCTTCCAAGGCACTCCTGCGCGTGGGTGGGATGGCGCTGCTGGAGAGGAAGCTGCTTTCGCTGCTTGAGGCCGGCCTTCAAAAGGTCGTCGTGGTGGTCGGCCACGACTGGGAGCGTGTGGCGAGAATGGCGAGCGCGGCCGTACCGGGTCGTGTCGAGGTCGTCAGGGCAGCGGCCTGGGAATCCGGAAACGGAGCTTCACTGGCGGCGGCCGAGGCCGCAGTTCAAGGAGAAAGTCTCTTTCTTGTCATCACGGCGGACCATCTCTTCGGGGCCGGCGCCGTCGAAGAGCTCCTCGAAGTGGGTGAGCCGGCCGCCCTGATAGACACGGAGGCGCCACCGGAGGTCGTTGCGGAGGGCACCCGGGTCTTGATCGCTGACGGGCTGGCACTGGCCTTCGGCAAGGAGCTGGACAGCCCTCACGTCGACTGCGGCGCTTTCCTGCTGCAGCCTCGGATATTCGACTGCCAGCGGCTCGCGGCGGCCCAGGGCGACCACTCCCTCGCGGGGGCGGTGACACGCCTGGCGCAGCAGCAGCCGCTGCGGGCGGTCACTCTCCCGCTCGGTTCCTGGTGGGTGGACGTCGACACCGCGGACGACCGCCGGCGTGCTCTTCGATCTCTGCGCAGGTCGCTGGCCAAGCCCAGCGACGGGTTGGTATCCAGGCTCATCAATCGGCCGCTCTCGACGCGCCTCTCCATGGCCCTGGCTCCGCAGCGCGTCGCACCCGACCTGATCACGTTGATCGTCTTCTTCTGCGGCCTGCTGGGGGCCGTGGCGCTGGGCACGGCTCATGGTCTGGTTGGCGGACTCCTGGTTCAGCTTTCCTCGGTGGTCGATGGAGTCGACGGCGAGCTGGCCCGGCTGCAGCTGCGGGGCAGCTCTCGGGGGGCGATCCTCGACTCGGTACTGGACCGGGTGGCGGATGCCGCCATCCTGGTCGCGCTCGGTGTGTGGACGCTGAATGGTCCGCTGGCGCCCGCTGCCGTCCTGCTGCTGACAGGGGCGGCAGTGTCCGGGGCCTTCCTCTCCATGGCGCTCAAGGACCGCGCCGCCGCGCTGCGGCTCCCGGCCTTCCCGGAACGGAGGCTGGGCCTTTTTCTGGCGGGACGTGACGGAAGGTTGTTCCTGGTCGCCGTCTTCGCGGTGCTCGGCCAGCCCGTGTTGGCCCTGATCGCGGTTGCCGTGACCTCCGCGGCGGCTGCCGCCGTCCGCCTCTACATCGTCTGGCGCCGCCCGAGCCGGAGAGCCTGAACGGAGTCTGTCCCGCGAAGTCGGCGGAGTACCGGGCCGCGCCGGGGGAGGGGGGGAACGGCATTGCCGCCGCGGGGGAGGGAATTCCTTTTGGTTAAGGTCCGGGGGTGATTCGTGAGCGGCTGCGGCTCTTGTATGGGCAGGAGGCGGGGGAGG
>CATPBP010000188.1 GCA_955652675.1 Candidatus Dormiibacterota bacterium | reverse complement strand
TTCGGACACCAGAATTTCGAGCCGATCACGCCGCTGATGGCGCAGCGATACCGGGTGCTCGACCTCGACCTGCGCGGCTACGGCGAGTCCGAGCGGCCGGACCAGGTGTACTCGATGAAGACCTGGAGCGACGACGTGGCGGCGCTGCTCGACGAGCTCGGGATCCAGAAGGTTCACCCTAGGTCCATCGCTGCTGGAAACCTTCGCTTCGCCGTCTTCGTCCTTCAGGCGCTTGTCCTGGCGCCGCTGGGCGGCCGGACGAGAGGGACCACCTGCTCGGCGAAGCGCTTGATGGCGCCGCCTTCGGCCGCGTTGGGCAGATACACAACCAGGTATTCGATTCCCGCATCGACCAGGACCTGGATCGTCTCGGCAACCTTCTCCGGAGGACCGACAAAAGGTCCGAACTGGCTGCGCACCGCGTCCGCGTCCTGGCCGGTCCGCCGAGCCGTGTCGCCCACCACCCGCGCCACCTCCGCCTCATCTCCCAGGATCGCGTGCACCTCGCTCGACTTGACGATTCGTTCGTAGTCGGTTCCGACCGTTTCGCAGTGACCACGAAGCACGTCGAGCTTGTGTCGCACGGTTTCCGCATCGCCGCCGACGTTGCAGGCGTCCCCGAACCGCGCGACAAGCTTCAGCGTCACCCTCTCTCCCCCGCCACCGATCCACAGAGGCGGGTGCGGCTTCTGGACCGGCTTCGGCTCGTTGATCGCGCCCCGGAGGTGGTAGTACCGGCCTTCGAATTCGGCGCGTTCCCGCGTCCACATCGCCTTCAGCACCTGCAGCGCCTCTCCCAGCATGCGGAGCCGCTCGGGCGTATCGCCGTAGGGGTAGCCATACGCCTCGTACTCGTTCTGATACCAGCCGGCGCCGATGCCGACGATCAGGCGCCCGTGGCTCATCACGTCGATGCAGCTGGCCATCTTGGCGAGCAGGGCAGGCGGCCGGTAACCATTGCAGGTGACCAGCTGGCCCAGCCGAACGGTCGAGGTATCGCGAGCCAGGGCGGCCATGGAGGACCAGCACTCGAAGGTCGCCTCGATCTCGGGCGTGGGGATCGTGTGGAGGTGGTCGTAGACCCAGATCGAGTCGTAGCCGGCGTCCTCTGCCTCCGTGGCGCAGCGGCTCATCGTCTCGTACTTCTCGATGGGGTCGTGCACGTCCACCAGGTCCATGCGCCAGCCCTGCGGGACGAAGACGCCGAATTTGAGCTCAGTCATCGAACTCCCCCAGCGGACGCACTAGCCAGTCCTGGCAGGGAGCGGTTGGGCGGTCACCTGAATGAGCCGGAGCTGGGGGAAGCGGCGGGCGATCTTGCTCGGTAGGTTGAGTCGCAGCCAGCGTGAGAGTCCGGGCGGAAGTGTGGAGATGACCACGGCGTCGTAGTTGCTGCCATGCAGCTCTTCCTCCACGGCCACGAATGGGTCATAGTTGCCGATCCGGACGGCAGCCACGCGGGCGCCTGCCTCCTCCAGCATGGTCCGAGCGCGAGCACCCCGCCAGCGCGCCACCTGGACGGCCGTGCGGCCTTCGCCCCCCGCCGCCGGTAGGAGGCCAACCGGGGTGGCCGGCACGAGCAACACGAATTCGGCCGCTTTGTCCTCACGAATCAGGTCCAGGACTCGTGAGCGGAGCTCCAGGCTGTCCGCCGTCTGATGAGCCACAAGCAGGTAACGGGCCATCTCTCACACTCCCCGGTCTTACGTCCCGCGCCGGATCAAATGATGTCGATGTTCAGCCGCTGCGAAACCAGAACTTGCATCAGAGACTACTCCTCTGCTGGTGGCGGGAGCGGCCCTTTTTCTGAGGAGACTGAACGGCGGGCCCTCAGCCGCTGGAGCCCTCCAGCTGGTCGGCGTGGAAGGTGCAGAAACGCACCTTGATCTCGAAGGCTATGAGCCCAAAGAGCGCGATGGTGACGTCCCGCGCCGCCTTGTGGCGGCAGCCCACCGCCTGGCAGCGGCCGGCCGGCAGTTTTGCCAGCTTTTCCATTCGATCACCCAAGGGGCCAGTCCCACACCACGGTTCGCAGACCTACTCCTTAGGTCGCCGCTCGACGGATTCCCGCTGGTTCGTGTCAACGGAAGTAACGAGAGAAGCAGTCGAGACCGACGAACCTCATTCGAAGCAGGTTCGTCAGGAGCGTTCAGGAGAGATAGATAAGCCCTCGTCTTGACGACTCGGCAAGGAACGCTCCGTCAGGCGAGCTTAGGGAGAATCGTGCGGGCGATCGTGTCGGCCGGCCCTGGACGCTCCGGCTGAGGCCCGGAGGTGAGGTTCGTCAGCACCACGAGCGTGACGCCGTTGGCTGGGTTGTATCCCATGAAGCTCTGAAACCCGGGCAGCTCGCCGTTGTGGCCGAGGTAGCCCTGGACGTCGAATATGGCAAGCCCGTATTTGGCCCCACCGTTGCCGACCCATTGCAGGCGCTGAGCCTGGGTTGCCGGCTTGAGGAGAGTGCCCTTCGCCAGCGCGGGCGCCCAGCTGAGCAGATCGGAGGCCGTCGAGATGCCGGCACCGGCC